>JBKPMO010000069.1:0-21905 GCA_046732175.1 Verrucomicrobiota bacterium | reverse complement strand
GCCGTCAGTTTTACTTGTTTAGCCATATTTAACCTTTGCCGTTATCAATTTTAAACAGCGACGAAACCGATTCATCGTTATGAATTCGCTTCATTCCTTCGCCGAGAAGTTCTGAAACGCATTGCACCTCGACCGAAAAACCTTCGATGGCGCGCACCGGTATACTGTTAGTCGTTACCAATTCCTTAATTTCAGATTTTTGCAACCGCGGGACTGCGACATCGACCAACACTGCATGCGCAACCGCGGCATAAATGTCGAGCGCACCGTGTTTTTTCAGAATCGTTGCAGCCGAGGTCAGAGTGCCGGCGGTTTCGGTCAAATCATCGGTCAACAAAACATCGCACCCTTCCACTTCGCCGATGACGTAAAGTGCCTGGGTTTCCGTTGCGCTCTTGCGCTGTTTTGCCACGATCGCGAGCCCGGCACCGAGCGCCTGGGAATAAGCCGACGCCATTTTCAGTCCACCGACATCCGGCGACACAATCACAGTCTCTCGTGTCAATTTTTGGCGGAGATACTTTATTAAAACGGGCATGGAATAGAGGTGGTCGACCGGGATATCGAAAAATCCCTGTACCTGCTGCGCATGCAGATCCATCGTGAGGACGCGATGCACACCGGCTGCGACCAAAAGATTCGCAATTAGTTTTGCAGTAATTGGCACGCGCGGTTTGTCCTTTCGATCCTGGCGCGCATACCCAAAAAATGGAATCACGGCAGTGATGCGGTCGGCGCTGGCCCGTCGCGCTGCATCGACCATGATGAGCAACTCCATCAGATGATCGTTCGTGGGCGGACAGGTGGGCTGAATGATGAAAACATCGCGACCGCGAATGTTCTCCTCGATTCTGACGTAGGTCTCGCCGTCAGGGAATGCACTAATCGTGGCCTGGCCCAGCGGAACACCGATGTAATTGCAGATGCGCTGGGACAGCTCGCGATTGGCGGAGCCGCTGAACACCTTCATTTCCGGTTGGAGCGCGAACATAGGCGGCAGCAAGATTAGGCGCGGCGTGGGATTGTTTGCAACACTGTGCCGTGCAATTCGCTGAAAAAAGAAAGCGCGATAGTCAGTATGCATCCACCAAAACAAGTAGTATTCGGTTATCGCCAGTCCGGCTCGGATCAAACTACGTGGTGCTCACTGCTGCGCCCACTGCCGCCGCAAGCGCTGCGTCGTAAAGGCGACCGCAAAGAACCAGATTATCGGAAATAAAGCGTCCATCTCGGGAATGGGTACAACATTGACCAGACCCACTTCAAATCCGGACTGGCTCGGATCAGTGTTACCAAAGTGCGCATATAGATAAACAAAATCGCTCGTTTTACCACCCCCAACCCACTGGGACCGGTGTGATTGAGTCCTTTTTGCGAGTTGAGAACACGCCAACCGAACAAGGATACAACACTTCCGGTGGAACCCCGTTCGATGACAAGGCTGGACCGTGGACGGACAACCTGACCCTGGCTAATCTACAGGGCACGGAGGTGACGCTTAACGGCATCAGTTATTTCAAACTCTTGCTCGACATCAACGAATTGGGTGGGAAGAAATCGCTGATTTCGCTCGATCAGCTCCAACTTTACACGTTTCCACTGTGGGCAGCCAGACCACGAGTTCCGTCGGCTCCCTCGGAACCTTGCGCTACAGCTTCACTGCCGGGGATAGCGTTATCCTCGACGCTTCACGCAATCACGGCAGCGGCACCGGCGACATCTATGCTTATATTCCGACCTCAGATTTTTCCGGGATTAAAACGAACTGCGTACCGTTGGTGCTGCCACTGTCGTTGGATCCGGTCAGATCTACAATGGTCGCCCAACTTGCGGTCGCGCAGACGACGGTAGCGATGCTGAGAACGAGGCCGCGTGGGATCATTTTATGCCCGTTGTCCCGACCCCAAACCGCCTGTGGCGACGGCACCGGAGCGCCGTGCTCCACGGCTCTTATAAGCGCGACGCAGCGTCAATATAAATGTCGGTCGGGTAGATGCTGCCTTTGTCACGTTGGCTGAATCGTGGAAAAAAGTGCCAACAGAGACAAGTACTTAGGCCGATTCAGCGCGAGAATGACGATGACGTAAATAGCGTTGTGTAAACAGCTTACGGTAGTTGTCTGCGACAAAAAGGAGAGATTCTGGGTATGACGCCTGCTGTCATAATTACTGTGATTTACCAGAATGTCTATAATATAGCCGCGACTACCGGCTTTGCCTTTCTCGATAGCCTCGCGGCCTTCGCCCTCGCAAGCGTCGGCGTCGCCTTTAGCCTGGTCGCATTCCTGAGAATCACTGCCATCGCCTGCCATAACATTTCTCAAGCCCTGACTCGGCACTGGCACTTCGCAAGCCGATTCGCACGGAATTTCTCGCGGCACCGTTGTTGAGTCTCTTTTACGTTAGACGACGATGGTTCATTCAGTAGTTGCCCAAATTGCCAGCCTGTTCCGCTCTACCCGCGGCCTTGAGTTGCGGGGCTCACGCGAAACAGCTTTCCCCTCACCCACACGACAGCGCCAGGGACTCACTTCGGCCATTCCCGCCGGAACAAGTTTTTCCAAGCTAAGAGTGGGCAGATGTTCCTCGCGCCGCGCCGGATGATTCGGTTCGGATCAGGGAAGGCGGTGCGATCGTCCCGCTTTCGCTGACCGCAGCATGCCTGGTGACGGCACAAAGTTGCGTTTACAACCTGGTCGCGCATACTTGGCTCATCGGATGAACGCAGGCGATGCCATTCATATCGAACGTCCCACGACGAATTCAAAGATTTTCGCGCACACGCGCTGGGACGTAGTGCCCGCGCTGGCCGGGCTGTTTCATCTCTTCTATTTCCTGGCGATGTATTTCCTTTTTCCTTACACGCCTCTCTGGGTCATGCTGATCATGGGCTTCGTTTATGCCCTCATGATTAACGCCAACATCAATGGCATCGCCCACAATTTCATCCATAATCCGTTCTTCCGGCCGAACTGGATGAATCGGCTCTTTGGAGTAATCGAATCAGTGGCGTGCTGTTTTTCACAGACCTATTACGACGCGGTGCACATGCAACATCACAAGGGAAACGCCGACCGTCCCGATGAACATGGCAAAACGGTCGATTGGATTTCCATCTACAAACATGGTCATGATGGAGAAGCAGAAAATGCCTGGGGCTATGTCTTCCTCAGCTTTTTCCGCGATAACCCGGCGGCCATTAAACGCGAACTGGCCAAGCGCGGAAATGCCGACGTGCATTGGGGCACCATCGAGCTGGCAACATTTATCTCCGTCCTACTTACCATGGCGCTTATTGTTCCCACCAAACCGATTGGTTTCATTAACTGGCGCTACATGCTTTTCTTCCTTCCCTTCTTCTATCTCGGCCACTGCTTCAGCTACTTGAACGGATACTTTCGTCATTATGGTGCCAACCCGGAAAAGCCGATCGCCTGGGGAGTGAGTAGTTACGGAAAGCTTTACAATTGGATTTTCTTCTACAACGGCTATCACGCTGAGCATCATTTCCGGCCCAAAGTGCATTGGACGAAAATGGAACACTTCCAGCGGCAGATTGCCGAACTACAGAAACGGGAAGGTGTGCGTGTGATCAATCACGCCCACATGCTCGGATTCCTCGATCCAAATTTGCCTAAGCGCGGTCGGCGACCTGCAGAAACTGCCGAAGCAATCTCATAGGTAGGGCGATTGACGTTGCCACTCCGGCTCGGAGTCGCCCGCGGGCGGTTCGGTGAACCGCTTCTACCTGGCTGCAAAGCTCGCGCGCAACTTTTCCTTTTTGTTCTCGCAGTCTTCCTCCAGCCGCCGCACGTCGGCTGCCAGTTGTTTCTCGAGCGATTCGAGTTCATCAAATTTTCCGGCAGCAGCAGCCTTTTTGATCTGGTCGGAGAGGAAGATTTTCCGCTCGGCGATTTTGGCATTGAAAGACGAATCGAGCTCTGCCAGCTGGGCCTTTTGCTCTGCTGTGAGCGTCACACTGGGCGAGCCTTTTTGCAGTCGCTCCATCGCGAGTTCGTAGGCAGATTTCATCGTGAAAACCGTTGCTCGTTGCGTTGGCGAAATCAATTTCTAAGTTACATCTATGGGTCGCAGAATTTATCTGATCAGTACAGACTTCGACGGAACTCTCGTTGCGCATGAGAACGACCCGGTCCTGGATCCATCCTGCATTGAGCTGATCGGAGAGCTGCAGCGCGCCGGGGCCCTCTGGACTATTAATACCGGTCGCTCTGTCGAGTTGCTCGAATCAGGTCTGCTGGATTTCGATTTTCCTATTCGGCCTGATTTCATTCTGACGAGCGAGCGCGACGTCTTCCGGCCATCACGGAACGGCGGTAAATGGGAGCCGTTTGGCGATTGGAACGATCGTTGTGCTCAGGCGCATGCCGATTTGTTCAATTCCGCACAATCAGTCCTCGTCGAGATCATCGATTTTGTGAATCGGAAAACTAAAGCGCGGGTGATCTATCTTGGCGCATTCGCCGAGGGCGTCGTTGCCAGCAGCGAAGAAGAAATGGATCAGATCACGGAATTCATCGAGGGCGTTCGGAAAAGACAGCCCGAATTTAACTATCAGCGCAACACCATCTATCTGCGATTCTGTCACGCCGATTATCACAAGGGCGCGGCCCTGGCGGAATTGTCACGATTAATCAAAGTGCCGCGCGAAGAAATTTTCGCGGCCGGCGATCATCACAATGATGTCTCAATGCTCGATGGTCGCGTTGCCGCGATGCCAGCCTGCCCCGGCAATGCAATCGATCCGGTAAAAGATGCCGTCCGCTCCGCTGGAGGCTACGTAGCCGAGCGTGAGTATGGCGCAGGCGTTCACGAAGCGCTTCTGCACTTCACACAAAATTAGAGCGCTGGTGTACACTCTGGTCAGCGCGACGCCGCGATCATATTCTCAGATCGCCACCGGCTGCACTTCACTTGTAATCAGCTAAACTGAAACCGTGAGTGTGTCTGCCAAGAGCGACATCAAATCGTTGCAGCTCGAACAACTGCAGTCGATCGCGCAGCCATCGTATCGAGCGCGGCAAATCACCGATTGGCTCTACAAAAAGCGCGTCGATTCGTTCGCCGAAATGACCGATTTGCCCCAAATTTTGCGCGCGAAACTCGCGGACGATTTTTCTTTCGACAAAATCGAGGTCATCCGCCTCCTCGGTTCCACAGATACGACGCGAAAATTTCTCTTTCGTTTGAGCGACGGCAGTCTAATTGAATCCGTCCTGATCCCAGCCTCGCCGGCACTTTACGGATCGCCGTCGGATCGGCGGACAATTTGCGTTTCGACTCAGGTCGGCTGCGCCTACGGCTGCAAATTTTGCGCGAGCGGGCTGGACGGTTGGAAACGGAATCTGCATCCGAATGAAATCGTGAACCAGGTCATGGCCGTCGAAAAAGATAGCGGCGAACACATCGATAACATCGTCTTCATGGGAATGGGAGAGCCGTTGGCGAATTACGATAACGTCATGCGCGCGATTCAGATCATCAATGCGCCGTGGGGAATCGGGATTGGCGCACGCCACATCACGGTTTCAACCAGCGGACTTGTCCCGCAAATTCGAAAACTGGCAGAGCAACCGTTGCAAATTCGATTGGCAGTGTCATTGCACGGTGCGAGCGATGACGTCCGGAGCCGGATCATGCCCGTGAATCGCAAATACAACTTGAGCGCACTGCTGGAGGCCTGCCGCCATTTCACTTCGCGGAAAAAACAGCGGATCACCTTCGAATACATCTTGATCGCGAAGGTAAACGATTCGGATCAACAAGCGCGCGAGCTCGCGAAACACGCGCAGGCTTTGGACGCCAAGGTAAACCTGATTCCTTACAACAACGTCGAAGGATTGGATTGGGCACGCCCATCTCCCGATCGGCAGAAAAGATTTCTTGCCATCCTCCGTGCCGCGGGGGTGCGAGCTACATTGCGCCGGGAAAAGGGTGACGATATCGCCGCGGCCTGTGGACAATTGCGTCTGCAGACGGAGCGCGCAGTCGTAAGTGCTTAACTTGGAAGGGTGCGGCCTCTCGTATCGATAATTCGCCACGCCGACCGTTCAATCGCGGGGTTAAATCAATTGCGCCAGGTTGGAAGCTGGCGTCTATTTCTAATATGGGTGGATTCGATCACCAGCCGGAACGCGCATGGGACGAATACGATTGGGAGCGTTTTCTCCAGCAGCAGGACCATAAAACGGAGAAATACATGGAACTGCTGGAAAAGTACCTGGACGATCCGAATCGCGATCAAATCATCGCTCGCGAAATGGGTTGGACCCAATTGCTCGAGGGGCGTGACTGGACCCAGGAAGTCGACGCCTTGCTTGAAGAGGACGAGGAGGAGGGAAAACCGCCACCGCCGGATTCCTTTGAAGACCACAGTCTTTATCGGGCCGCCTTTGCCCTCACCGTCTGGATCGATCACATGTTCGATCAGGATTCAGCCCTGCAAAACGAGCCGTCGGCGGTGAAACTCGCCACCCACGCCGCCTTGGCCAGTGCAAAACTGGCAGCAGCCTTGAGCGGCGAAGACGTCGATGAAATCGGGATGACAATCGCCTATTTGAAGCGAGCTCTGAAAGCCATCACCCTTTCCATGGACGCCGCCGCGGCGCTTCTGCGAGAGAAGCGGATCCCGCCATCTCAGCATGTGGTTCTGATGCAACGACTTTTCCAGGTGCGCGATGGGATTATTACTCTGATCGGCGAATACCGCTGCGAGTGGCGCCGGCGCTTCGGTTCCTAAGGTAACGTCTTCGGGGTTGAATGAATTAAATCCCCCGGCCTCCGTCCAAATATGCAAACGGAAGCGCCTGTAGCTCAACCCGATGTCTCGGAACTAGACCTGGTAAAACGGTGCCAGAACGGAGACAGCGGGGCCTTTGATGAGCTAGTGGTACGTTACCGAACCCGAGTTTTTGGAATGATCTACAACATGGTCCATAACGAGCAGGATGCCTGGGACCTTGCTCAAGACAGTTTCGTGAAGGCGTGGAAATCGATCGATCGCTTTCGCGGAAAATCGTCGTTTTACACGTGGCTGTACCGGATCGTGATGAATGTGACTATTGATTGGCTTCGCAAAAAACAGATTAAAGCAGGTGGGACGGAATTCGATGACAATGTGCAATTGCGCCAGATCGAACCGGCCTCGAAAACAGTGCCGCGAGCTGAGCCATTGCCGCACCAGCGATTGGAACGGCGCGAAGTGCGATCGCGGATCGACGAAGCGATTACTCAATTATCTCCCGAACATCGGGCTGTGATTCTGATGAAGGAAATGGAAGATATGCAGTATCACGAAATCGCGGAGGCGCTCGATTGTTCCATCGGGACCGTGATGTCGCGGCTCTTTTACGCTCGCAAAAAGCTGCAGAATTTATTGAAGGATGTTTATGAAAACGCTTGAGGAAAAGTGGACGGCTTGGATCGACGATCAGCTAACGGGTCGCGAGCTCGAGGAGTTCCTTGCCTCGCTTCCCGATAGAGCTGCAGCCGAAGCCGAAAAACAAAGCGCGAAACAACTTGGTTCCTTTTTGCGTAAACAAGCTGTTGTGCTGAGCAACGCTGATTTCTTCAGCCATCAATTACGGGAACGTTTGGATCGCGAGAGCGCTCCGGTACGATCTGAGCGCAGCGCGGCGCGGACTGATTGGACGATTCGACGCCTGCTTTGGGGTGGCATCACGTCGCTTGCGGTTTTTGCTCTTTGCGCCGTGGTGGTTCTTCGTGAAAAGACGCCGCCCAGTCAGTCCCAGTATCTGACTGAGATTTTGACTTACCGGGTCGATCCGACGGTGAGCCCGAACGCGACCATTTCGATGTTCCAGAAAAAGGAAGATCACGTGACAGTGCTTTGGGTGGAGGGACTGCAATCACTGCCAGCCGAATACGCGACAAAATAAAAAATGAGAGCGCGTTTATTGCTGCTAATCGCGATTTTATTTCTCGCGATTAGTATCGGAGACGCCGCGCTTGCGGAACAAACGGTCTGGAGTGGATTAATTATCGCGAGCAATTCGGCGCCGACCGAACCGACACCGGCGGAAATAACACAGATCGAAGGAACACTGCGCAAGCTTTTCGGTTATTCGCAATTCCAGCTCATTGGTGAGGCGCGCAAGACCTTGAAGACGGGCGAGGAGGATTGGCTCGCTTCCAGCAAGTATTTTTCGTTGCGAGTCGATTCCCGAGGCGAAAAAGCGGATGCCTATGTGCTGAACCTGAAACTTTTCCAGGAACAAAAGCTCTTGCTGGAAACCAGAGCGAAACTGAGTAAGGCGAGCCCACTTGTCATTCGCGGCCCTCAAGTCGGCGACGGCCAGTTGGTCATCGTGCTGGTCGTGCAATAAGGACCACGGGAATGCTGTTGCTTTGCGCGCGCTGCTAATAGCGCAGGAGGGACGCGCTCTGTCACGTCTCTAAATTTTGGGACATTACGGCGCATGTCCCTCCATATCAGAACTGCCATGAGTCTCTCCGACCGGGCTGGTAGATCTCGCCTCTCTAAAGCGTCACCACAGGTGCAATTTTGCATCGCTACTGTTTAGTGAGTGGATGCATTTCGCGCTTCTGGTTTATTTTTGCACTGCTGTGACCGTGCTCCACGCCGAAAAACCTTTCGATTTCGCCAGCACCCCCGGCAAATTACCAAAGCAAGTTCGCCCGACCGAGTACGCGATCTGGATAAAACCTGATATCAAAAAACTCACCTTCGCGGGTCGCGAAACGGTGAAACTCAAGGTCGAACAAGCGACATCTGAGCTCGTCTTGAATGCAGCTGATTTGACGGTCAGCGACGCCCAACTCGATGGCAAAACAATTCCGAAAAGGGCGATTAAATTCGATGCCAAAAACGAACTGCTGACGATTACGGCGCCGGGAGAATTAACGCCAGGTGGACACACGCTCGCGCTAAAGTTCACTGGCAAGATCAATCAATTCGGGCGCGGACTCTTCTACGGCAAATATCAGGAACAAGGCACGAACGCGAAGAAGATCTTTCTGGGGACCCAATTCGAGGCGAGCGATGCTCGACGACTTTTTCCCTGCTGGGATGAACCGGCTTTTCGCGCGCGTTTCCAGTTAACCACCGTTGTTCCCGAAAACTGGATGGCCGTTTCAAACATGCCCGTTGCCAATGAAAAAAAAGTCGCCGGCGGTCGCGAAGTGGAATTTGAACCGACGCCTTCGATGTCGAGTTACCTGGTTGTTTTCTGTGCTGGTGAATTCGATGCAGTCGAATCGGAAGTGGATGGCGTAAAGCTGCAAATTACTACGACGAAAGGAAAAGCCGAAAGCGCGCGCTATGCATTGGAAGTCACCGCGCAGATTTTACATTACTACAACGAATACTTCGGCGTCCCATATCCATTGCCGAAACTGGATCAGCTCGCCATTCCCGGCGGATTTGGCGGCGCGATGGAAAACTGGGGCGGAATAACCTACTACGAAACGGCGTTGTTGTTTGATCCGGCGAATTCATCAGCCGCGACCAAACAACGCGTTTATGAAGTAATCGCGCACGAGGTCGCACACCAATGGTTTGGCGATCTAGTCACCATGGCGTGGTGGGATAATCTTTGGCTCAACGAAGGATTCGCGTCCTGGATGGGGACGAAGTGCACCGCGCGTTTTAATCCGCAATGGGAAGTCTGGCTGGAGAAAAATCTTCCGCGTGATCCGACCCGGCGTACTGGAATTGAGAAAGAACAGGCTATGGAAGGCGATGCGCGCGCGACTACGCATCCGATTCAGCAGAAGATCGAGACGGAAGCTGAGGCCAACAACGCCTTTGACGATATCACCTACAAGAAAGGTCAGTCGTTCCTGCGCATGCTGGAGAGCTTTCTCGGCGAGGAATCGTTTCGCGACGGGATTCGCCGTTACATCGAAGCCCACAAGTATTCCAACTCGACCACAGCCGATTTGTGGAATGCGTTGGGCGAAGCTTCCGGCAAACCCGTGGCCGACATTGCCGCCGGGTGGACGGAGCAGCCCGGTTTTCCTGTCGTCAATGTAAAGCGGGAAGCGAACAACAAAGTCACGCTCTCACAGGAACGCTTCACCGTTAACTTCAAGGATAACGCGGATCTCCCCTGGAAAATCCCCCTGACCTACTTGATTGATGGCCAGAGCGCGCCGGCCACGCTTTTGATGTCGGAGAAAGCAGTCACGCTGGAAGACGTTCCGGCAGACCGGGCATTGAAATTGAACGTTGAGGGTGCGGGCAATTATCGCGTCGCGTATGACGAAGCGTCCTGGAAGCTGCTGCTGGCGGGTTTGCCGGGCATGAACGTGCCCGATCAGGTGAATCTTTTGAGTGACGCCTGGGCGTTTGTCCAAGAAGGCCGGCAACCGTTGAGTTTTTACACTGACCTGGTCGATCGATTGCCGCCGAGCACGGCACTCGCGGTCCGCGAGCAAATTATCAACGCCTTCAATTCGATTGATCACCTTCTCATAGGCACAGCAGAACAAGAAAGATTCCGCCGCTATGCTCGCGGTGTGCTGCGCCCGACACTCGATGCGCTCGGTTTCCAGCCGAAAGCGGACGAACCGGCAACTGCCTCTTTGCTGCGGGCCAGCCTCGTTCAGCAACTCGGCTTGTTCGGCGATGAGAACGTTATCAAAACATCCAGGCAGAATTTTGACAACTACTTGAAGAATCCGCTGAGTATCCCCCCGGATTTACGAGCGCCGACCTTTGCTATTGTCATGCGTTATGGCGACGCCACCACCTGGCAAAAACTGCATGAGCTCGGGTTGAAAACCGCGAGCACCGAGGACAAGCAATATTATTATGATGCGCTCGCATTTGCTACTGATCCGAAGCTGATCCAGAAATCGTTAGCTATCACCTTAACGGACGAACTTCCCACCAGCCGCGCGGTTTTCATGGTCCCGAAAGTAGCGCGAGAGAGCGACCGGCCCGATTTGGCCTGGGAATTCGCGAAGAAGAATCTGAAACCATTAGTGGCGAAAGTAGATGCGCTCAGTGCCAACAGCTATCTGCCGAGCCTTTTTACTTTCTTCTTCGATCCAGCTCGCATTGAGGAATTGAAAGCTTTTGCCAAGAAAAATCTGTCGGAAGCGAGCCGGAAACCGGTGGAGATCGCGTCGGATGAAATTCAGTTTCGCGCCGAATTTCGTAAGCGCCTGATTGATCAGGTCGCGCAATAGGTCATCGCGGCGACGGTGGCATATTCTGCGGCGCGCTTGGCGATGGCGAAATTGGCATTTGCATTCTGGACATTGCGATCATTGCTTTCGCCTGCTGCCAGCCATACCAGGCGCGGCTGAGAAGGAAAAATGCCAGGATAGCCCACCAAACCGATCCGGCCATCAATCCAACAATTCCAAGGATCGCTCCACCAATGAGACCAATCACACTGGCGATTTGCAGGCTCCGGAATTCCCCAAATGGGAACCAAAGCAGCCCACGCACAATTTGCCCGCCATCAAGTGGAAAAACCGGCAGAAGATTAAAAATAAGAAGCACGATATTGATCACGTTCAGATGATGAAAGAAAACTGAGATATCGCTTCCCGGCGCTGACGCCCGAACCAGCATCGACATCCCCCCGAGCAAAGGAAGGAGAAGCACATTTACGAGCGGACCGGCCGCGATACTCCAGAGGTAAGCGCCGGCCCTCCGAGGGGGGTTGACGAAGGCGACGCCTCCCAACGGCCAAAGCACGATCTGATTTGCTGTTCCTCCAACCTGTCGACACGCGAGGGCGTGACCAAATTCGTGAATCAGAACGATGACGAATACCGACACGTATTCGAGGACGCCCCAAACCGGCGATTCGTACTGACGAATATATCCGGAGATGTAATACGCGGCGATGATAAACCAGGTGAAATGCAGGAAAACATCGATCCCGGCGAACCGAAAAAGACGAATAGTGCCGCCTCGCATCTGAGTCACTCCGTCGAAATCACGAGTGTGATAAACCGCTAAAGCGTTAGGTCCTGCTGCGGAATTTCGGGTGTGATCAGCAGGCGCATCGGGATCATGGCGGACTCGAAGAAGCCATGGCGTTTGAAGAATGCCTGCGATTTAATTTCGGGGCGATCGGTTAATAATGTGATTCGCAGGAAATTTTTCTTTCGGGCAAAATCGATGGCGTATTCGAGCAATTGCGAGCCGTATCCCTTATCGCGATATGCCTTGTGAATGACAAGATCTTCCAGCAAAATGACAAAGCCGCCTTCCGCCGTACTAATGGTAAAGAGCAAATTGATCATACCCACAATGGAATGATCGCGCCGCAGGACGAAAACGCGGCCACGGTTCGGTTGCTCAAAGATTAAGCGCAAGCCGCGCAATTGCTTTTCTTTGTTCGGCCGGAAATCGCTCTCCTCGCTGAAAAGCTCGCCCAGAAGATCGGACAACTCGTCCAGGTCTTCGGCAGTTGCCGGCTCGATTACAACATGACTCACCTAGGGTTTATCATCGAAAAACGATGCAGTGGCAACTGACGGTTTTCTGATAGTTTTCGGGAGGGACGCGCTTCTGCGCGTCCTAGGCGCGCGGAAGCGCGCCCCTCCATTTATCACGCGTCGCCCGACAACTATCATTGACAACGGAGATGTGATTTCTACCTTTCCCGTCCACTTTACAGAGCAGAATGAAACGCACTTATCAGCCGTCGAAGCGCACGCGCAAACGCCAGCACGGTTTTCGAGCCCGCATGAAAACCAAAGGCGGCCGCGCCACCCTTGCGCGTCGGCGACAACGCGGACGCAAGCGTCTGTTGCCAAAGGGTGTGGAGAATCATTACGCCCGACACACGCAGGCATAAGGCTGTGCTCGCGTTAAGAACGGTGGAACGTTAATCATTAAACGAAGATTCGTTTTTGTTCTTAATGATTTAACAATGGCTTTTGCGCCTTCATTTTAGTTAACCGCACGGATGGGCAAAAATGCGCCTGTCCACTTTTGGCCAGTACTGCAATTTTAGCGTCTGCACATTCTTCAGTGCTACAAAAGCGATAACTCACTCTATCTTTGATCCCCCTTATCGATGCCTTCGTTTGTTGCGGCCATCGCTGAAGAAGCGGTGTCGGTCGACTGCTCTTTCTGAGGAAATCGATGTTTGCGTGTTTCCAAGAAGGCAACCAATGCGTCAAGCTCGCCCGGCTTAAGCGAGGGACCGAAGGCAGGCATGTTGGTGCCACCATTGACGATGCGAATGACCAGATTGTCGTGCGTTAGCTCATCCGCTATGTAGGTCAGGTCGGGTCCGCGGCGACCGCCGAAGCCCTGAATTAGGTGGCAGGCGAGGCATCCTTTGTCATGAAACAATTGAGCACCTGCGAAGACCGGGCCACTGGTAGCTCCTACTACTTTCTCGCTTAGTGGCTGCGCCTCGAAGTTAGGCGACCAGGGCGAATGCTGCCCTTCCCACCAGAGGGCACCAATCATGATCACGGAGAGACACGCCATCGCGATGGCCCACGGGCGGCGGGAGGCGGCGCGCTCGCCTTTGTGGTTCCAAATAGGAACAAAGAGTAGGAATAGTCCGATGAGGATTGGAAAGCCGATCATGACATAGCCTTCAATCCTCTCGGGAATGAGCGAAAGCAGCCCGAAGTACCAAAGGAGATACCAATCCGGTCTCGGATCGGCCGCCAGTATGCTAGGATCCGGCGGCTTATCCAATGCCGGCGGCCCAACAAAAAACGCAGCAAGGGCAATGGCGACAATCAAAAGAGTAGAGACAATCACATCGCGCCACGCCAGGTCCGGCCAAAATGGCTTACCGCTCTTTTTGAGCAGTTCTTCATATTCAGCGCGATAGGTAGCCGGGTTCACCGTTTTGCCGGCAACCGGCGGCTCCGAAATTCCGTGGCGAAAAACAAGCCAGAGATGCAGGCCGATAAAGGCAAACATTATTCCAGGCAGAACGAAAACATGGATGGCGAAGAACCGACTAAGGGTCGCACCGCCAATGGTGTTACCGCCCAGGATGAATCGCGCGACCCAGTCGCCGATAAGCGGAATACGCCCTGCCTGCTCCGCCGCGACCACTACCGACCATGCCGCAGTTGAATCCCACCGCAGTAACTGACCGGTAAAACCCATCGCGAGGGTGAACCCCAGGAGGCAAATGCCAGTGGTCCAAGTCATCTCGCGTGGGAATTTGTAGGCACCAAACAAGAACGTCTGCGCCATATGCGCCCCGATCATTAACACCATCGCGGAGGCGCCGTAGTAATGGAGTCCACGCAGAAAACTTCCAAACGGTGCGTTGTTAGTTATGAATAGAAGCGTCTCGTAAGCTTGTGACGACGAAGAAATGTATGAAAACGCCAGCGCGACGCCGCTGGCTACCTGTACTATAAACGCAACGAGCGTCGCGCTGCCAAAGACATACCACCATTTCGCGTCTTGCGGTGCAAGATGCTTCATCGGCGAGAGCAGGACGCTGATCCCAATGCGATCGTCGAGCCATCGCCAGACTATTTTGAGCAGCCTGATCACAGGGCAGTGGAAATAGGAACAATCGCCTGTTTCATTTGCACTTCGCCATTTGCTACCCTCACGTCATAGCGAAAGAGCGGAAGCGGCGGCGGTCCGGCAGCGACTTTGCCGTCACTATAATAGACGCCACCGTGACATGGGCACATGAACAGGTCCGCGTCGGGAAGCCAGCGTACCGGGCACCCGAGATGCGTGCAGTTAGCTGAGAAAGCGATGAAGCTATCTTCACTTACGCGTCGCAGCCAGACGCCGCTCTTTGCAGTAACCCCGGCCCAGGGCAGGGATGAAGGATCGGTTACGGTAACAGCGATGGTCTTGCCGATCTCGTAATCGCCCGTCTTGCCGATCGTCACCCATTTCTCTGCCACCTTTCGAAAGAAGGGCGCAACGATGAATCCGACTAACGGCAGTCCAACAATTGCGGTGCAAAGACCAATAAGCGCGATGGAGAGTTTTTCAAAAAATCGCCGCCGGCTGATCTCTTGCGGAGTTTCAGTTGGCGGCCCAGACGACTCAGTGAGACTTGTGTTCATGGCGAATTTCCGTGATCCAGCCAGCCAGCGCCGCCGCGAAGAGGGCAACACCGACCAGGAAAACAACCCAGTTGCTGATCAATCCCCAAAAGATAAAGGTAACTCCCATGGCTACTCCGGACGGGAAGTAGGTCGGGTGCGGCAGTGGCTCGTCGGGTAGTCTCTGCCAAGCCGGTGGTATCGCGTCCGAATGTTGGCTGGTCGATTGTTCGTCAGGCATTTGATTGCTCGGGGTGTGGAGATGAATGCCAGCGCGCGAGCTGGGCCAAAATTGCAGTTACGTAAATCAAACACATGGGAACCCACATCAGCAGCCCGCCGATCTGCTGGTCTCGATCGCTTGTCAGGCCCCACTCGCCACGAATCGTGCTGAGCATTCCCAATCGATCAACCGGGTGTTGGTAAACCGGACAAATCGAAACTGGCGCAAAGGTCAGGATAATCCCGAGCACGCTGCAGGCAGTGCAGGCGGTAAAAAGGTAAACGATCCCGGCGAGCGGTGGAAGCCGTTGCTCCTCGCGCGGGGCGAGCACCTGCCACCAAAAGACGCTTCCCATTAATAGAAGTGAAGTTGTTTGAATCGCCGAGACACTTCTCGACGTGGCCGCAGCGTTACAAAGTGTTGGTGCGTGCCACAGCCACATCGCACCAACTCCGGCAACCCATCCAATGAGTGGATGGGTAAGATAAGTGAGCGGAAGGCGAAGCGAAAACGGCCGGGGTAGACTTAGCAACAAAAACGCGGGAACGATCAACACGAGCAGGATGTGCTGAAGCATGTGCGCACTAAAGAGGTAACCGTCGGCCAGTGTACTAAATGGCGAGATGAAGGCGAAGAGAAACGCCCCGACCGCAACTGCGAAATAGAGAGGCCTTCCTCGCTGGCCGAAGGCGGCAAAGTAGCCCACTAACGCAAGCACGCTAAGAATGAGAACAATAGAATTCCACGTCCAGGCGGTGGTAAAGAATTGGTAGGTAGTCATCGAAGTAGTGGCAAGATATAAACGGTAAACAGCACGAAAACCCAAACGACATCGACGAAGTGCCAGTAATAGCCGGCCGCCTCGAAGGCGGAGCCGTCTCCAGAAGCGAAATCGCCCTGCCAGGCGAGCCAGAGGAAAATCAGGAGTGCGATTAGCCCAATCAAAACGTGCAGGCCATGGAAGCCAGTCAGAGTGAAAAATGCGGTCGCAAAAAGGTTCGTGCTCACTTCGACTCCGCTCTGAAACAGTTTCCAGTACTCGCCTGCTTGACCGACCAAAAACACAGCGCCCAGGGTAACCGTGAAAACAAGCCAGCCGAGCATCGACCCGCGGCGTTTTGTCCGCAGGGCGATTTCCGAACGCCAAAAGGTGAAGCTGCTCGCGAACAGGCAGACGCTGAAGATCAGCGTGCGTTTTAGGTCGAGTTCCTGTGGGCCAGGGCCCGCCTGCGGATGCGCATAAAAGTACAAATAGGAGAGAATGAGAATGCCAAAGAAACCTGCCTCCGAAAAAATGAATGCAAGAATCCCGGTCTTGTTGTGATCGGGAAGCGTTACGTCCGCCGAGTCGGGACCGACAATTGGATCCGGACGATCGGGATGCGCGATGTCCCACAAAGGTCGCCTGCTGCGAATCGGCGGGAGGGCGTAGAAATTTTCATGCGGCGGCGGCGAAGTTGTAGTCCACTCGAGCGTCCATGCGTCCCAGGGGTTGTCGCCTGCTATTTTGCCCCGGAAAAACGAACTGGCTAAGTTCCAAACCAGGATAAGCGCGGCTGCGCTCATAAAGAACACGCCGCTGGTGGAGAGCATATTCATCCATCCCCAGTTCGGCAGGTCGGGATAGGTATAGATCCGCCGCGGCATCCCAGCGAGCCCGAGGAAGTGTTGGATGACGAAGGTCAGATTAAACCCGATCACCATCAGCCAAAAGGTCCACTTCCCTAACGACTCCGAGAGCATCCGACCACTCATTTTGGGGAACCAATATTGAATCCCGCCCAGGACGGCGAAGACAATCGCGCCCACGGCAACGAAGTGGAAATGCGCAACAAGGTAGTAGCTGTTCTTTGTCTGCCAATCGAGCGCGGTAATGGCATGGCTGATGCCGGTGAGACCGGCAATGAGGAAGTGCACGAGGAATGCAATGCAGCAGAGCATCGCGACCTGGAACCGTATCCGGCCGCCCAGCATGGTGGTAGTCCAGTTAAGCACCTTTACGCCCGTGGGAATAGCAATGAGCATCGACGCAATCGCGAAAAACAGATCGAGTGGCCGGCCCATACCGACGGTGAACATGTGATGGCCCCACACGCCCATGCTCAGCACGGCTATGGCAACACTCGAAGCAGCGACGAATTCGTAGCCAAATATCGGTTTGCGCGAAAAGACCGGGATAATCTCAGAAACGATGCCGAATGCCGGCAAAGCAAGGATGTAAACTTCCGGATGGCCAAACGCCCAAAAGATATGTTGCCACAGAACCGCCGATCCGCCGTGAGCAGGAAGAAAGAAATGTCCTTCGAGTTGTCGGTCGATGAGAAGCATTGCGAGCCCGGCATTCAATACCGGAAGCGCCGCGAGGACGATGAAAGCGTTGATGAAGTTGATCCAAGTAAACAGCGGAAGGCGACGCATCGTCATGCCGGGCGCGCGCCGGCAAAGAACGGTCGCAATGACGTTAATAGCAAAGCTAATCGAGCCGGTACCGAGGGCGAAGATTGCGATCGCCCAGTAGTCAACGCCCTGCCAGCCCGCATAGGGTGTCTCGCTCAAAGGCGTATAGGCAAACCACCCGACAGCCGGCGCGCCGCCGGCGAGCACGCTAAAGTGCAACAGAATTCCGCCTAAGGGGACCATCCAGAAGCCAAACGCGTTCAGCCGCGGGAAAGCCATGTCGCGCGCGCCGATTTGCAACGGGAGAACGTAGTTAACAAAGCCAAACAGCACCGGCATGACGACGAGAAAGATCATTGTCGTGCCGTGCATGGTGAATAACTGGTTGAACGTGTCGGGCTGAAGAAGGTGATTGTTAGGAACGGCGAGCTGCAGACGCATGAAAACCGCTTCGACTCCAGCGATGACGAAAAACACCAAGGCAGTAAGCATGTAGAGGACTGCGATGCGCTTGTGGTCGACGGTTGAGATCCACGCCAGGCGATAGTGTGCGCGTTTGGCCGGGTCCAGGACTGCGTCCCTGAACATCGCAATGGTAGTCGGACCGCTCATCGTAGCGTTGAGAGATATTCGCTTAATTGATCGAGCTGCTCGTCGCTGAAGGAGAAGTCCGGCATGAGCGCGCCGGGTTTGATGTGCTGCGGGCTCTTAAGCCACGAGCGCATGTTGGCCGGCGTGTTTTCCAGAATCCCGGCACCAAGCTGTCGTCGACTGGCTACGTGGGTCAGATCAGGTGCGACGCGCGAATTTGCGCCGGCCACACCGTTAATCGCGTGGCAGTTGATGCAGGTCAATGTTCGAAACAGCTCCAGACCTCTCGTTGTGGCGCTGCTGGCCGGAGCTTGAGCCGGTCTGAGTTGCGTCTGTTGCCATTGTTCGAACTGTGTCGGTTCTTCCGCCACGACTAGAATGCGCATCCAAGCGTGCTGCGTTCCGCAAAATTCGGAGCATTGTCCAATATATGTGCCAGGCTTGTCGGCTTGTAACCAGATATGGTTAGGTTGGCCTGGTACGTTCGTCATTTTGCGCGTCAACTTCGGCACCCAGAATTCATGCAGCACATCCTTTGACTCGAGCCGCACGGACAATCGCTTGCCTGCAGGGATATGAATTTCGTTCGCGGTAGTGATACCCGGCGCCGGGTAATCCGCCTGCCACCAAAATTGATGTCCGGTGACCACGAGATCGGGTGATGGCGCCGGTGCCGGATCCGCCCGGTTCATTGCCTCGATGGTTAGGACAAATAGCAGGAGCACGATCAAGAACGGGATGACCGTCCACATGAGTTCCACCTTCTGGTTACCGGCGATCTGCTTGGGGTCAGGCTCACCCGAGCGTGCGCGAAAACGAAAGATCGCGTAAACGATCCCGCCGGCCACGATGACGAAAATCAGGGCCAAGATGATGCCTGAAACAATACCCAAGTCGTAGATTGCGCGTGCCAGCGGCGACTGCGGATCCAACGCATTTGAGCTGGGCATGGTCGAGACCTTATTACATCATTGTTTACCCGTTTCGGCGCGTTACCGCCACCTGAACGCGCGTTGCACCAACTAAATGGTCGCGCGGATCACTCGGCGATTTCGTCTTCTCGGCTTCTCTCTAGTTGATGATCGTTCCTACTCTTCTTATGCAGCGCGGTAAAGAAAAAGTGAAGAGTCTGGGCGCTGACAAGCGATGACCAAAATATAGGTTCTGCTTGGAAGGGCAGTTTCCGCTCACGCGCGTTTAGAAATCAGCCATCGACATCAATCCGATTCTGCAATGATTAGCGAACTCGGAATGTGAAAGAACCAACAATCGATCTGCGCCAACTGGGCTCACTGCGTCGCAAACATGCGCTCCACATGAAACAGATTCGGCAAAATCGGTGTCGACGATTAAAGGTTGAGAGGAAATATAGATTGTGCAATGCGCCGGGCTCGCGGGAGAAAACTGAGCCGAATATTGGCTAAGAGGGTGTCTGTACCGCGGCGCGCCGTTTTGCGCGAAACACCGCCCCATTCCGCCTTGTCAGGAGAGGGGGACAGCATTCGACAATCTCGAGCTCGACAAAACGGAAGAGGTTTAAGCGGGCGAATTTCAGATCGAGTCGAAGATTACGCGCAATCTGGGCAATGGAACGGGTACCGTTGAATTGCGAGGCAAATTGCGCTTCTTGTACGCTAAGCTGGAGTTTTTCCACACGCTCAACACCATGGCGGGTGTAAGTCGGAATCCAGCTCACATCATAATTCGTTTTGTCGGCAACATCCTCCACTTGGACAAAGCGCAATGTGCGTAGCATCCAATCTTCCATATCGTTTTCGGATGATAAATCCCGAGTGAAATCAGGCAGATCAGTGGTTTGCTCAAACGCGAACCGCACCCGTGACGCGGTCCACAAGTGTGCGAACAGCTTTTGGCCATAATGCCGTACTAGTTGTAACGCCGAATCGCCTCGAATCCGGCCTTCGCCTGCGAGAGTGATGAACAATGGACATCCATCTTGGGATTGCCTCGCTCGCGCTCGTGGCAGAAGCTCTGGATCGATGTTCACGAGCGCGCTTGGCGTTTCCGACCAGTACAGTTGAGCATCCCGGGTCGTCACCAGAACTACTTTTCCCTCGCGGGTATACAGTTCGACATTTTCCTTTGTCCAGGAACAGCGAAGCGTTCCGGTGAGTTCTTTCTCAGCGATTACTCGCAACGCCCTACCGAAGGAGACGAAATCGGTATCGCCGGAAAAATACGTCGCAGATGCGAAGCCGACAGAACCAATGCCATGGTCAGTTGCCGGTTGCGCCAGAAAATTCGGATCGCCGAAGCCACTGTGCACCGGCTCGTATTGGTGCGGGGACCCAAGTGCCGCATCGTTCCGAAACGGCAAAGAGGCAGCAGGCGACGCCGGCTCAACTTCCGGCCCGATAACATTCGTGAACTCCGAGCGTGTCGAGAGTTCGAAAGCGGCCTCCGCCGCGACGGCTTCCTCGGGTGCAATTTTCGGCAGATGTTGCTCGACTGCTTCCAAGAGCAAATCGGAAGTGAATGGTTTGTTGAGAATGCCCAAAACATTCGCGGATTTTGATTGTGTTTGCTCCAAATCGGCCCCGAAGCCGGACACGAACACCACCGGGATGCGTGCGGTAGATTCATCTTCCCTGAGGCGGCAGCTAACTTCATCGCCGCGCAAATCGGGCAGCAAATAGTCGAGCAGGATCAAATCGGGGTTTTGTTCGCAAGTGGCAAGCAAACCCTCCTGCGCTGTTGCAGCGGTGACCACGTCATAGTTCGCTTCGCTGAGAATTTTCTCCACGAAATTTAACATCATCAAACTATCATCAATCACCAGAATCCTGTGCCTTTTCGAGGGGCGGACCATTTTGCGGCGGTCCCGGCGGGCATTCGTCTCGTCAACCCGGCGGACGGCTTCCATGAGCAGAAATTGCCAATCGACATCGATGGTGCGAGGCGGAGCCTTGGCGCAGGCGACTTCCGAGATCTTTCCGCTTTTCCAGCTGACGATTTCATTGAAGGCTCTGTACCCTTCGCGACCGGGAGAAACCGCGTGGCATATCTGGCCGTTAACGAAATAAACGCACGCCTTTTCCCCCGCCGGACCGGTAATTTCGAGGGCCGAGGTCGCTCCGCTCATGCATTTCAATTGAATGATGTCGGCCAGATGCAGATCACTCAGCGTGCCTTGGAATTTTTCGCCCTCCACGCCGGGTCGCAGAAGTGCGTGCACCAGATCGATGAAGTCCGAATGCGGAAACGGTTTTTCTAAAAAATGAATAGCCCCAATCCCGGCTGCCTGCTCCCGCTGCCATGCGAGGTGCCCAGCCGTTAAAACAATTGCGCGCGCCTCAGGATGGCTGGTATGCAAATCAATCAGGAAATCCCGTCCTAAATCGGGGGCTGCAGCCATGTCGAGTACGAACAGGTCAGGCCGATTGCTTAAGGCGATTCTATGTGCCTCTTCCAGATTGCGGGCTAACTCCAATACCGCGGCCGGCACGGCTTCGTGCAACGTGTTCAAAATTGACAAGACCAGGGACTCGTCCGGTTCTAGGACGAGAATGCGGCCGTCGCTTTTGCTGCTTCTGGCGGAAGAATCGTTCACGGGCAAAACGGTTGCGCGGCGCACCGCTCAGCTTTGTCGGCACCTGGTTCCCAACATTTTATTGTCCGCATCGGTGCAAGATTCAGCTAATTTCGTGCAACGGAGC
>JBKPMO010000068.1:0-8832 GCA_046732175.1 Verrucomicrobiota bacterium | reverse complement strand
CAGATTGATTGAGCGCGGCAACCGCGCTTAGTGCAGCTGGACCACAATTGCCGCTTAAAATAATCGGACGAGCTTGTCGGCTAAGTGCGTCGCGGAGCAGCGGAACTGTGAGTCGCTGCAATTCAACTAAAGCGTTCGCTTCGCTCTGCAAGCCCTCGGATAAGCGGACTGACGCAACATCAACTTCATTTCCTAGAGTTCGAAGATGTTCTACTAATCCGGACTCGATCAGGGCAATGGGCCCTCGCCCCATCCGCTCGCCGAATCGTCCCGAGTCGTATGGCACTTGTATTAGGGATATCGAACTCATTGCGCACGTCCAGACAAGATACTACGCCAATCATTTCCCGCCAGAAACCAGCCTTCTCCGCGTCGGAGCAGTTGGATGGGGTATCGCATTGGCAGGTGTGGCGATCCTTATCGCGCGGGCCGATGGCGCCAAATGTAATCGGCTCCCGCATAACCAAGGTGTGGCTGCGCAGCTTGGAGCGAGTGACAATCCAACAGTAGGCGCGCTACATATTAGGTTGAGGCGTGTATTCGATCCGCCCCCGCCTAGGTCTCGAAATGATACAAAGTCTTGAAAATGATCTTTGCGTTTTTCTCCGTCACAATTGAAAACGTGACGGTTCCCCGATCACCCGATAAGGGAGTTGCCCTTCCAAGCACCACATGGGTTGTACCGTCTTCGCGCGTGAGTGCCTTACCAGTAAAATCAATCGCTCGCCCCGACTGTAGCCTCCGAACCGAATCCTCGGATGCGCTCAAAACCAGACTACCTGTCTCGCTCTTAAAAAAATAGGGCCTTACCTTGAGCTGATAGTCCCCCACATAATTTCCCTCCCGACGCTTAAGCGGGCCTACGATCAAGGTAGCTTTTCCTAAGCGGACTGGAGTGGAGCTGGGGTCAATAAACAGTTTACGCGTGACTGGGTCTGATATCTCACCGATCGACTTGGATTTTTCCGCAGGAATGCAATTTGTCGCACCCAGTCCTAGAAAAACGAAAATAGCAATCGTCACCCTCATGATTGGCAGAGAAGGTTGCCTCGGAAAAACCTTAGGACACCCAACCGCGCTGCGCTTTGTCCCTTCACTTCGTTCTTGGAACTTGGTTCCAACCCCCTTCTTTATATCGCGCTTGGAACTCCCCGTGGTTTTACAACACGCAGCGGCAATGACACCTGTGATATTTTGATGTTCAGAAAAAAATTGACGAAAATGAAACCGTGCAGCGAATTTTAGCCGAATGAAAGGACAAGAACGTGGAGCCCTTTTTGAGAAGGAGAGAGATCAGCGTGAATACCACGGCGCTTGTCACGATCTTACTCGTAGCCGTGGCGAATCGGCCTGCTCAATGTCTAGCCGCCGCGCAAAGGGTAAAACTATGTTTCATTTAATTTGGTATATTCTGGTTGGGTTAATCGCAGGCGCGATCGCGAAATCTGTCATGCATACCCACATGACGATTTCCTGGACGATTGTGCTCGGCATCGTTGGATCGATCATCGGCGGCGCCGTCACCCACATGTTTTCGCGGCCGGCAAACGAACGATACCATCCTGCCGGCCTCATTTTTTCCACACTCGGCGCGATCCTGGTTCTCTTTATCTGCTACAAATTGCGAATTCGTTTTCCACACGTGTGACCGTTTTTTCGAGCCGTCAGCTAGCGAGATCAAGATCAGGCCGTCACGGGTAGCGCGCACATTCTGTGCGCTCTTTGAGACCAACTCAGTGGGTCAATGCAAAAGTGTAAAGGGAGGGCTGATCGCTGTTTGTCTACTTGCCTGCAAAATTCACAGACCGACCCCTTTTTCCCTCCCAGCGGCCCACGCCGGCTCAGTGGAATAGGACCCAATATCACAATTTGGATTGAGCGTGGCGGGCAGCAGCGTAGGTTTTGGCGAAGAGGAGGATGGAATATTTATGAGCACTGCAACGGAGGAGCCGAAACAAAAAGCCGGGACGCAGCAGCTAAATCAGCTCGAGCAGCTGAAGAAATTTACCAAGGTGGTGGCTGACACGGCTGATTTTGAGTCGATGAAGGCGTTCAAGCCACAGGACGCGACGACGAACCCGAGCTTGGTCCTGTCAGCGATCCAGAAAGAAAATTACGCCCGTCTGCTGGAGGAAGTATTGCGCGACCGGAAAAATTCAGGACTGACCGGCGCGAAACAGGTCGAAGACATCTGCGATCATTTGCTGGTGCAGTTTGGGACCGATATTCTGAAAATCCTGCCGGGGCGGGTATCGACCGAGACGGATGCGCGGTTGTCGTTTGATGTGGAAGGATCGATCGCGAAGGCGCGTCGATTAATTGAGCTATATAAAGAGAAGGGGATCGGGCCGGAGCGGGTACTTATTAAGGTGGCGTCGACCTGGGAAGGGTTTCTGGCAGCCGAACAACTTCAGAAGGAAGGGATTCGTTGTAATATGACGCTGCTGTTTTCGTTGCCGCAGGCAGTGCGCGCGGCAGAGGTAAAGGTTCAGCTGATCTCGCCGTTCGTGGGCCGGATCTATGATTGGTACAAGAAAGCGAATAATCGCGATTACAAAGGCGCGGAAGATCCAGGGGTGCAATCGGTCCAGGAAATTTACGCCTACTACAAGAAGTTTGGCTATCCGACCGAAGTGATGGGCGCGAGTTTCCGGAACACAGGCCAGATCATTGAGCTGGCGGGTTGCGACCTACTCACGATCAGTCCGGAGCTGATGAAAGAATTGTCGGAATCGACTGAGTCGCTGGAACGAAAACTAACTCCGGAGAAGGCGAAGTCGGCGCAGGTCGAGAAGCTGGAATTCGATGAGAAGAAATTCAGGTATCTAGTGAACGATAATGCGATGGCGACGGAGAAGACGGCGGAAGGGATTCGCAAGTTCGCGGCTGACGTGGTGAAGCTAGAGAAGCTCGTCGAAAGCAAGCTTTAGCGATCTACCGCTACCTCTTCCTCTTACTCTGCTTTAAGCCGGCGGACTAAGATTAAGATTGAGCGGAAGAGGAAGAGCGGATGTTTAATGTTGTTCTCGTTGAGCCGGAGATTCCGCCGAACACGGGGAACGTGGCACGGCTCTGTCTGGCGACGCGATCTACTTTGCATCTGGTGGGGCCACTCGGGTTTTCGCTGGATGATCGCCAACTGAAACGGGCGGGGTTGGATTACTGGGATGAAGTCGATGTGCGGGAATGGTCGAGCCTGGATGCACTACAACAGGCGAATACCTCTGAGCGGTTCTTCTATTTAACGACCAAGGCGAAACAGCCTTACTTTGACGTACGTTTTCGACCCGGGGATTTCCTCATGTTTGGGCGGGAGACCAAAGGGTTACCGGAGCCACTGCTGAAGGCGAACCGTGAGAGTTGTATCACCATTCCGATGCACGGAACCCGCAGTCTGAATCTGGCGACGGCGGTGGCGATTGTTTTGTTTGAGGCGATGCGACAACAGCGGGTAAAAAGCGATGGAGTAGTGGAGTGAGGGAGTCAAGAAGGCAAGAAAACATCGAACACCGAACGTCGAATGAAAGAGAGTGAAAATGCTTGTGCCGAGCACCGGATTTGGAGCGTAGGCGCTCGCCGCGGCGAGCGCCTCTACAACGGCGAGACGCCGTTCGCCAATTGCGTTAGCAACCTAAAACAGAAACGAAGTGCGTTGCTCGCGGTTGAATAAATAGTAGCGACGAGATGTCGAAATAAGAGAGGAAACATTTATGAAACGTTTAGTAACCTTAGTGACGGTCTTGTTGGTTGGCCTGGCATCGGTGCAGGCGGCACAGTCCGACGACCAATCTAAGAAGAAGAAGAAAAAACAGGCGCAAACTGCTAGCCAAACAACCCCAGCGCCCAAGGCGAGCGCAACGCGGACGAGCGCCAAGCGCGCTAGCTCGCAAACGAGTAGCCGGCACGTTAGCTCCCAGACGAGCAGCAACCAGCAGGTGACTACCCGTTCTTCCAAGAAGGCGCATTCGAATACGGCCGATTACAGCACTCAGACTGTCAACAAATCCAACAAATCAAAGAAGCAGACCAACGTTGTCACAAACAACAACGTGCGATTGAGCAAAAAGGAGTTTAAACACTTCAAGCGCACCGGCAATGAAGTCTCGTTTAATGTGGCACGCTCGCGTATCGTGCGTGAGCGGCACGATCGCAACTGGTGGCATCGGCATTACAGTCGGATCACCTTTTATGGCGGCGGCTACTGGTACTGGAATGCGGGCTGGTGGTATCCGGCCTGGGGCTACAGCCCATATTACAACAACTATTTTTATAATGGGCCAATCTTCGGCTACGGCTATGCTTCGCCTTTCGACGTAACCGCGCAAGTGCAACGGGCGCTAGCAGCGCGCGGGTACTATTATGGGCCGATCGATGGAATTCTGGGACCGGGAACGCGCAACGCGATTCAGCGCTATCAGATCGATCACGGGTTGTACGCAACGGCGGCGATTGACGAGCCGACGCTGTATAGATTGGGGCTGGCCTAATCGCGCAGCGATTTTGTTTTTCGCGTTGTAGCCGGCATCGCTGATGCCGGCCCGCGGTTAGCAACTCCGAAAGCTTTCGCGAGGATGCCCGCGGCTACAGTTCTCTTCGCGAGCAGGCGCCCAACGCCCAACGTCGAACGCCCAACGCCCAATGAGGAGACAAGAGCCAAACAACGAATACCGAACACCGAACGTCGAATGAAAAAAGAGGGGAGAACGGGCATGACTGGAAATGACGAATGACGAATGACGGATGACGAAGGAATGATGAAGCTCGAATGGTCGGTGACCAGCGAGCAACGGTCCTCTTAACTTCTATCTGCCATCTCCTATCTTCTAATTCGTGAAGCGTTGAACGGTTGAAGCGTGGCGGGTGTGCGCACTTCTGGCAGGCGCGAGTTTTGAGCTGGACGGTCGAGCGATACCGCAATTATCAATTGCGTTGTTTTCGCCTAACTTCCCGACGTGTCCGCCGAGGTTAAAAAAGAAATCGAACTTGAGATCGCGCATGTCCTCTTCCTCGACATTGTCGGTTACTCCAAGCTCTCGGTTAACGAGCAGCACGCCCGGATTGAGGAACTGAACGAGATTGTTCGTTTGTCCGAACAATTCCGCAAGGCTGAAGCGGCCCAGTCGCCTCTTAAAGATCCCGACCGGCGACGGCATGGCGCTGGTGTTTTACAAAAGTCCGGAGGAACCGGCGCAATGTGCGTTTGAGATCAGTCGCGCGCTCAAGGACAACCCGCGTCTGCCGATCCGCATGGGAATACACAGCGGGCCGGTCAGCGGAGTAGTGGACGTGAACGAGCGGACCAACGTCGCCGGAGGCGGGATCAACATGGCCCAACGGGTGATGGATTGTGGCGATGCCGGCCACATCCTTGTTTCCTATCATGTGGCTGAGGACTTGGCAGAATACGAGCGCTGGCGCCCATGCCTGCACGATATCGGCACCTTCGAAGTGAAACACGGGGTCCGGGTAAACGTGACCAATCTTTACTCGGATGAGTTCGGTAATCCGAAACTACCGACTAAACTCCAGGCTGTTAGGAAACATCGTGCGCATGTGCGCTGGGCAGAAATGGCGATTGGGTTGCTAGTGCTGGCATTAATCATTGGCGGAGTCTTTTACTTTGCCCGCCGCCCGGGCCAGTTGGTATCGGCCGTCGCTGACAACAGCATCGCGGTGTTGCCATTCGTGAACATGAGCGAGGACAAGGCGAACGAGTATTTCTCCGACGGCATCTCGGAGGAACTGCTCAATTTGCTGGCCAAGATTCCACAGCTCAAGGTGGCGGCACGCACGTCGTCGTTCTCGTTCAAGGGCAAGGGAGTGGAGATCCCGGAGATCGCGCGGCAGTTGCGCGTGGCCAACGTGCTCGAGGGTTCGATGCGCCGGAGCGGCGACCAGTTACGGATCACGGCTCAGCTCATCCGCGCCGCGGAAGGTTACCATCTCTGGTCGGAGACCTACGACCGCAAGATGGACGACATCTTCAAGATCCAGGACGAGATCGCGGGCGAGGTGGTGAAGGAATTGAAGGTGAAGTTGCTCGGGGCGGCGCCGAAAGTACGCACGACCGATCCGAAGGCCTACGCGTTCTTTCTGCAGGGCAGGGAACTCGGGCGGCAGAACACCGCCGAAGCGTTCGCGAAGTCCGACGCGCTCTACCGGCAGGTGCTCGAAATCGATCCGCGCTACGCCCCGGCGTGGAATGAGCTGGCCAGAAACTTCGTCAACAAGGCGGGCATGGGCCTGCTGTCTAACCAGGAGGGGTTGGCCCGTGCCCGCGAAGCGGCGGAAAAGGCGCTCTCGATCGATCCTGACTACGCACCGGCACACGCCAGGCTCGGCGACATCGCGGACACCGACAACGATCCCGCCGCTGCAGCGCGCCATTACCAACGGGCCCTGACGCTCGATCCGACCGATCTCGACGTGCTTCGCAACGCCGCCACATTCCTCCATCGGCTCGGCCGACTGGACGAGGCGCTGGCCCTCGAAGACGCTGTCGTCCGGCGCGATCCGGTGAACGTGACGTCCCTTTATAATCTGGGCGTCGTCCAGCGCTGTGCTGGCCGCTACGACGTGGCGATCGCATCATTCCGCACGGTACTAAGCCTAAGTCCGAACTACGGCGGCGCGCACTCCCAGCTCGGGAACGCGCTGATGCTAAAGCGGGATGCGGCCGCCGCGCTGACCGAGATCGAGCAGGAAAAGAGCGAGGTGTGGCGGATGATCGGCCTGCCGATGGCCTATTGCGCGCTTGGACGCAAAGCGGACGCCGATGCCGCGCTCGACGCGCTGATCGCGAAGTACGAGAAGGAGGCGCCCTACAACATCGCCTTCGTCTATGCGTTCTGCGGCGATGCCGACAAGGCGTTCGAGTGGCTCGACAAGGCGGTCACATATCAGGATCCGGGACTCGGCGAAATCGTAACGGAAAAACTGTTCGACAAAATCCACTCCGACCCGCGCTGGCTGGCTTTCCTGCGCAAGATCGGCAGGGCCCCCGACCAGCTCGCCAAGATCGAGTTCAAGGTGCCACCGCTAGAAAAGTGACATGTGACCTGTGACGAGTGACAAGCGATCAATGGCAATTTACGAATTGAGTAAGCGATGGACGCTGAGAGTGAACAACGCAAGCTTGCGGCCATCATGTTTACCGACATGGTGGATCGCTACGAAGCGTTGCGGGCGTGATGTTTCGTGGGCTAAACTTTTCCCGCGGTGACCGAATAGGCTGCTGAAAGCGCCACCAGTACTATACCAGTACTATAATAGTACACGTACGTCGTCTGCACACCCCGCGAGGCGTGAAACGCGCGGCTTCGCTGTTTGGAAATCAATTCCGGATGTTTGTGATATATTGGACCTGCGATGGAAGCTGGCGCGGAACCGATCGAAAAGCTTATGAGGGACGTCGACCGGACGTTGTTACGTACTAATTTGAGACTCAGCCCGGCTGAGCGGCTGGAAAAGTTTGCCAGCTTTATGCGGTTCACCTCGGAGCTTGATCAGGCGGGCCAGAAAAAGCGGAGCCTAACAACGGCAGGGCGACGGCAGCGTTCGCCCCAGTGAGCGCCCAATTTGAAAATCTTCTTCCGACGCTCGTTCGCGCGGGGGTTGAGTTCGTGCTTGTGGGTGGCGTCGCGGGAATTGTCCATGGATCCGCGCGTGCAACCTACGACGTCGATGTAGTCTACTCACGAGCGGACGAAAACATTGACCGTTTGGCGTCGGCACTGGCCCCGCATAAGCCATACCTACGCGATACGCCGCCGGGGTTGCCATTTGCCTGGAATCCCAAAACGATCCGCAGCGGCTTGAATTTCACACTCACCACCAAGCTGGGCGATATTGACCTCTTCGGGGAACTTGTTCGCGGCGATTCCTATCGAGACCTTTTGCCGCACTCGTTTGAAGTGGAAGCCTTTGGTGTGCGATTCAAATGTGTCGATTTGCCTACTCTGATCCGGATCAAGGAAACAGCGGGTCGAGCGAAGGACCGGGAGGCATTGGCCGAGCTTCGAGTTCTGCTCGAAGAAAGCCAGAGGTCAGGCAACGTGGCAGCTGCGCCTTGATCCAAACCATGCTGGACTGACGACACGATTCAGTTGAGTCGCACTTTTGGCGAAGGCCTACTGGCGCGTGCCATGCACGATGAAGCGCGCGCGCGCCGCGCCTTTACCACTGCCCGGGTCGTGCAGGAGCAGACCGTGCAAAAGCGGAAGGACTATGCGCCTGCGCTTTGCGTTCTTGGGTTGATCGATGGTGCTTTTGGGCAACAAACAAGCGGCGCTCGAGGAAGGACGCCGCGCGACTGAGCTGCTGCCAGTTTCGAAGGATGCGCTCAACGGGCCAATAATGACGGCCTATTTGCAATGATCGCAGCGTGGACGGGCGAAAAAGATCTCGCGATCGAGCAGTTGAACGCCGTCGTTCAACCCGGAGTCCCTGCACCCATTACGAAATCCTCAAGACCTTCCCTTTCTGGGACCCGCTCCGCGGCGATCCCCGTTTTGAGAAAATCGTCGCCTCGTTAGCGCCGAAAGAATGAAGCGGTCTGCCGCGCGGTTTTGTTCTGGCGGCTGTAACGGGCACCGATGATGCCGGCCCCGTGGTCGGCGACTCCGAACGCTTTCGCCCCCCACGGCAGGCAGGCTGAGCAGACCGCGGCTACAATCCGAGGGGTTCGGGGCCCTTGCCCGACAAGAAATGAATCCTATGCCGTACGTCGGTGTTGAATAAATGACGACAGCATGTTGTCATATAGAAAGGTTTTAACATGAAAAGAATCCTCGTGGTCGGTCTGGCAATGGTTCTGGCCGCGGCGGGAAACGC
>JBKPMO010000067.1:0-13534 GCA_046732175.1 Verrucomicrobiota bacterium | reverse complement strand
TATCCTTTGTTAAATAAAACTGCGTCTGGTTGCTTCCTGCTGGCTGGACTCACTGGAGCCCATGACCGGGATTGAACCGGTGACCTCGTCCTTACCAAGGACGTGCTCTACCAACTGAGCTACATGGGCGAACCGGTTTCGCTCACGCCAGAGAAGCAAAAGTCCCAGAGCCGTCGTTTGAACGACCTTGGGACCGCTTCGTCCAGCAAAAAGCAGCCGCAAACTATCAGCCGGGCCTACTCTGTCAAAGCAAATTCTTAGCGGATTCGACCCGCCGCGGTAGACTCTTCTTCACCTCCGCCTCGGCGCCTTATGACCACGAAAATGATCCCGATCAGGACCAGCAGCACGACCAGTGCGATTCCGATGTTTAGGGGAGTGAACAACCCCGGCTCGGGTGTCGGTGCTGGCGTAGCCGCGGGAGGCGACGCATTTTTGGCGGCAAGCGCCGCCTGCGCATACTGCAACCGCTGCTGGGTATCGTAATCGCTGGGATTAATTTTGAGAGTCTGCTCGTAATCGGCTATCCCTTTCTCGTAATTTTGCAGGTAAGTGACGTAGGTATAGCCGCGTTTCGTGTAAACGTCCGGATCCGGCTTGATCTCCAGACTCTTGTCGTAATCCGCAATGGCTTCGTTGTATTTCTTCTGGCTGCGATGAATGAATCCGAGGCGCTCATAAGCCTGGGCGTCATTGGGGTCTTTTTGTATGACGGTGTTAAAATCCGCAGCTGCTTTCTCCCAGTCATTCATTCCGATCTCAGCGAATCCGCGGAGTCGTGTCGCCATGATGTTGTCCGGTTTCAGCTCGGCTGCCTTATTTAAATCCGTCAACGCCTCGGTGTATTGCTTTTGCATGACCAAAGTCTGCCCGCGTTCCAGGTATCCCTGCGGGTCCTTGGGTGCGATCTCGATTGCTTTGGTAAAATCCTTGATCGCGTCATCGTAGTTCTGATCCTGCGCCTGTGCATGCATCGCGCGGAAGATGCTGCCGCGGTTCACGTACGCCTTTGCGTTTTTCGGATTTGCCTGAATCGCGAGGTTGAACTCCTTGATGGCCTCTTCGTACTGGTGTTGTTGCGCGAGTTCCACGCCCTTGTTGTTGTGGTTGCTACTCGCGTCACTCGTCTCTTTTGCTTCCTCTCGGGGAATGGTCAGGGCAAAAACAATGGCTGCGATCGATAGATATTTTGAAATGGTCATGGCGTTCTCCTCCAGCAACTATCTTATTGCGCGATAAAGCCTGACGAGCCAGTAAAATCCAACGCCGTGGAAATTTTATCTTCTGCGACGCCCAGGGCCGGCGCGCTCTGGCAGGCCCAGGATTTCACGCGGATATCTAGCCCTTTTAGCCACTGTTGTTATTTGGTCGCTTCCATCGCTATTTCAGTTTTACCTGTTGCGTTACTACGATGTTTGGGCGCAAAACTTCTATCGCTACAGCGTCGCCGGTCTCGCCATCGCACCGTTCGTCGCTTTCCGCATCAGGCGCGGCGGACCCCGGCTCGATCTGCGTGCGTTTGCCCTCTGCCTGATCCCTTCGCTCCCGAATGTCGTCCATCAGATCACCCAGACGGTCGCGCTTTTCTATATCGGTCCCGGCGTCTACGCAATCTTCACGCGTTCTTCGGTAATCATGACCGCGTTGCTCGCGCTCATTTTCTTTCCCGAAGAGCGACACATTCTCCGGCAATGGCAATTCCAGGTCGGGACGTTATTCGGATTACTCGGGGCTGTCGGCGTTTTTTGGTTTCAACCTGGGACCAACACCGGCCACGTTGCCATTCGAGGGCTGTTGATTGCTTTTGTCGCTACCACCTGCTGGGCGCTCTACGGTGTCCTCATTAAACGTCCGTCTGCCAAGCTCGGTTCGATTCGCAGTTTTGGGCTTGTTAGTTTCATCACTTCGACACTTCTTTTTCCGCTGACCTGCGCTTTTGGAAATGTTGCAACACCGGTACACGTGACCTGGTTCGTAAATTTGGTTCTCGCCGTTTCCGCTGTCACCTGCATCACCATGGCCCACGTCCTGTACTACGTCGCCATTCAGGAAATCGGGGTCGCACTTGCCCAGACCTTGCAACTGCTCTGTCCGCTCGGGGCCGTACTTCTTTCCGCCTGGATTTTTCACGAACGCCTCACCGTCGCGCAAATTTGGAGCGCGGCGATCCTGTTGTTCGGCGCATTCCTTGCCATGCGAGTAAAACCCGTGGCGGCGACGGAAACGGCGGAGAATATTTGAGGATCGTTAAAGCGTTTAAAGGATCCCGTGATTTTTGTCGGTTTTAACGATGTATCCTTTCAACCTTTGCTGAGCTCCTGCGCTATCTGAACCAGCTCAACAAATCCGCTGCGATAACCAGGTTGCGGGCTCCGGGTTCTGGAAAGCCCCGTTGCTTTGAAATTTCACAAAAGTCTCGTGCACCACATCACGCGCCCGTTCCCGGTCGCCGGTGATTGGCGTCGCGAATTGCAAGAGCGGGAGCTCAGATCGTCGCAGCAGCATCTGCATCCGTTCCGCATTCGCGTCACCGTCCGGCATTTGGTTACCAGTTTAACCCGCTAGCTCCTTAAATCTTAGCTAGCTCCTCAAATCTTAGGAGTTTTCTTTCCTTAGACAGGATTAAGGGGGCGATTCGAGTTGAGGAAAGAGAGGAGATTCCATCCTGTAAAAATCCTGTCCGCCTTTACGCAGATACGTAGAACGGTGTTTAATCTGCGGACAATTCTTCTTACCCAATCCTGAAAAATCCTGTTAATTCTCTCCTTATTTTTAGCATCGTGGACCTGACTGAGTACCTGAAATCCCGCCAGCGCTTGATCGATCGCGCGCTGGATCGGTTTCTGCCCGAGGAAACCGAGGCACCGCCGACGATCCACAAAGCGATGCGTTATTCGCTTTTCGCGGGCGGCAAAAGGTTGCGCCCAATTCTTTGTCTTGCGGCCGCCGAAGGCTGCAGGGGGAAGGCCACTGCTGCACTTCCACTGGCGTGCGCCATGGAATGCATCCACACTTATTCATTGGTCCATGACGACCTGCCAAGCATGGACAACGACGATTTCCGCCGTGGCCGCGCTACCTGCCACAAAGTTTTCGGTGACGGCATCGCAGTCCTTGCCGGCGATGCGTTGTTAACGGTCGCGTTTGAAATCGCCGCGCGCACGAGACAAACACGCCGTTATTCAATGGCTGAAATTCTGCGCGAGATCGCGATCGCAGCTGGGAGCCGCAAACTCATTGCCGGCCAGGTGGCCGATCTCGAAGCGGAAGGGAAAAAAGTTTCGCGCGATGAACTGCGCTACATTCACGAAAATAAGACCTCCGCAATGATTACAACATCAATTCGTCTCGGGGCGATGAGCGCAAACGCTGACGCAAGAAGACTGCGTGCGCTAACGAAGTTTGGACATTCGCTCGGGCTGGCTTTCCAGGTCATCGACGACATTCTCGACGTTACCCAAACGAGCGAGAAGCTTGGCAAAAGCGCGGGCAAAGATGTCGCTGCCCAAAAGGCGACCTATCCGGCGGTGATTGGACTCGACGCCTCGCGCGCTGAAGCCCGCCGATTAACGAGTGCTGCGCAAGGCGCGCTCAAGATCTTTGGTCGTGAAGCCGAGCCTTTGCGAGAGCTCGCGAATTACCTTCTCGCTCGCGAGTACTAATTGGCTGGGTAGCGCGCGTGTCTCGCGTGCTACGCCAGTCCGGCTCGGACTTTGGGCGTCACGCCGAAACGATCTTTTTTGAAAACAAAATTTGCAGAACTGATCTATGTTTTAGGGAAAGCCCGCGATGGCGTGACGCCATCGCCAGCACGCGAGACGCGTGCGCTAGCCGGATACGCGCGATCCTCCTCATCCGAGTGTAAGATTGGGATCAATTTCGTCCGCTAACGAGGATTGGGCGCCAGATTGCAGTCGCAATAACGCGGCAAACGCGATCATGGCCGCGTTGTCGGTGCACAACCAGGGCTCGGCGACAAGGAATTCGATTCCGTTTTTCTCACACATCGCGCGTAAATCTTCCCGGAGCGCACAGTTGCAACTAACGCCGCCGCTTAACGTCAGCGTGCGCGAGTTAGTTTGTCGCAGTGCTCGTAGACTTTTTTCCCGCAAGACATCCATCACTGCTTGTTGAAAGGAAGCGCAGAGGTCATTTACAACGCTGTCATCCCGAGCGTCAGCCGAGGGATCCCGTCGCGTTACCTTAAAGCTCTCGCCGCGGGATCCCTCGGCTCCCCTCGGGATGACAACCTTCGGCAACAAATACCGCACCGCCGTCTTCAGCCCGCTAAAACTGAATTTAAGGTCCCCTGAATTTAGCATGCTGCGCGGCAGATCGAATTTTTTCGGGTCACCGTTTTTTGCGCGCGCTTCAATTACTGGCCCACCGGGATAACCGAGACCGAGTAGCTTTGCCACCTTGTCGAAGGCCTCGCCGGCCGCGTCATCGACAGTGCGACCCAAAATTTCATAATCGCCGATACCGCCCATTTTCACTAGCAAGGTGTGTCCGCCGCTAACGATGAGGGAAATGTTTGCTGCGATTCCTTCACGTCCGAAAAAGGGCGAGAGCAAATGGCCCTCGAGATGATTAATCGCGAGAAATGGTTTTCCAGCGCCGATAGCCAGGCCTTTCGCGGTTGAATTTCCTACCAGCAGCGAGCTGGCAAGGCCCGGTCCGCTCGTCGCTGCGAACGCGTCGATTTCGTTCATCTCAATCTTCGCAGATGTTGTTGCCCGCTCGAGCAAATGCGGGAGCCGCGCCAAATGATTGCGCGACGCCACTTCCGGAACTACGCCGCCGAATTTTTCGTGTTCGGCAATCTGCGACGCCACTTCGCTCGCCAGCAGTCCGATGCCGGACTGGCGGTCACCGTCGCGTAAAATCGCGACTGCTGTTTCGTCGCACGAGGTTTCGATTGCGAGAATTGTCATGTCCAACTCGTCATCCTGAGCGTCAGTCGAGGGATCCAGATGAATGGTTTCGTCCGCGGGATCCCTCGACTACCGCTCGGGATGACGAATTATTTTTTCGCTTCGCTACTGGCCGCCGTCTCTTGGGCGTAAATCATTCCGCCTTTAATGGCGTCGATCGCGCGTAGTAGTTGTGGATCGCGCGAACGAATCAGCGTTTTTTCGTCTTCCATTTTGGCCTCACTGTTCCGCGCAACAAAGAGCGCGCGTTCCTGCTCGACTGTCATTGGGACCGAGATATTTGGGGTCACACCGTTCCCATGAATCACTTGTTTCCCCGGGGTGTAGTATTTTGCGGTGGTGAAGCGCAGAGCCGAGCCATCCGGAAGTTGCAAAACATTTTGCACCGATCCTTTCCCGAATGTCGTTTCGCCGACCAGAACGGCGCGTTTCAAGTCCTTGAGCGCGCCCGACACGATCTCCGCGCCGCTGGCACTACCTTCATTGACCAGGACGGCGAGCGGAAAACGCGGTCGTTCTTTTGCCGTGACGGAAGTGGTATACTCGCGCTCCTGCGACGCTGCCCGGCCCTGCGTTGAAACGACCGTGGTATTCGGCGGCAGGAATTGTCCGCAGACGTCGACGGCGCTGTTAAGCAAGCCGCCAGGGTTATTTCGTAAATCGAGAATCAGGGCCTGCATTCCGCGCTTCTGCAAATCATCAAGCGCCTTCGCCAATTCCTCAGCCGTTGGCTCGTTGAACTGCATCACTCTTATGTAACCAACCTTGAATGGACCGGTCAGTTCCTGATCGATGAGATGCGCGTTCTTCACGCTCTGCACCTTTACTTCCGCTCGTTCCAAAACGTAGTCTTTGATCTCCTTGGTCGACGGCCTAAGAATCGTTAGAGTCGCTTTTTGTCCGGGTTTGCCGCGCAACAAATTTACCGCCTGCGGTAACTCCAGACGGTCCGTGGGCGTACCGTTGATTTTCAAAATCTGATCGCCTGCCAAAATCCCCGCTTTCGCTGCGGGCGTGTCTTCCATGGGTGTGACAACCGTAAGGACACCGTTTCTACCTGACACCTCGATGCCCAGGCCGTTGAACCGGCTCCGGGTGTCATCTTGCATCTCACGAAAATCGTCCGGCTCCATGAACTGGCTGTGTGGATCGAGCGAAGCAAGCATGCCTTTCATCGCGGCATAAACGAGGTCGTGATAGCTCGTTTTACTGTCGTCGACGTAGTCCTGCCGGAGCAATTGCAACGCTTTGGCGAAGACCGCAATCTGCGTGTAACCGTTATCAGGATCGTTTTCCGCCGCGTGTGCCGTAAACAATCGCACGGCCACCAGTCCATTGATAACCGCGAGCAATGCCAGCACGATAAGAACAAATCGACGTTTCATGAAGATTACCAGTTTCGCTCAATGCGAAATTTTTGGCAACGGCTAACCCATTCGCTAACGTCCCGCTTCTGCCAAATGATCAATCGATTTCTTGCGCTCAGCCTTATTGTAATCGCGCCTGTCATCAGTGCTGCGCAAAATACTGATGCTGAGTTTGCCGCAGTGGCGGAAGAATTTGTCAAAGGGTATCTCAACGCCCGCCCCCTTCTCGCCACCCGCCTTGGATTTCACGAATACGACGGTCGCGCGGATGATTTCAGCCGGCTCGCGCTGGATGCCGAATTGCAACGTTTGCGGCGTTTCGAGGATCGGCTGCGGAAATTCGAGCCGGAGGAGTTGAATACGCGAAATGGAATCGATCTGCGCATTTTGCAGGCCGCAATCGCGAACGAGCTCTTTGAATTTCAGGATATTCATAAGTTTGAGCGCAACCCGATGACATATGCGCACTGCGCGGATTTAAATATTTACATCGCGCGCAATTTCGCCCCTCTGGACGACCGCGTCCGCAGCCTGACTGCGATTGAATTGCAGATCCCGAACATTTTGATCGCCGGCAAAACGAATTTGGAATCGGTGTTGCCGAAACCACATATCGAACTCGCGATCCAAATCGCGCGCAGTTCCGCCGATTTTCTGCGCAAGGACATGGTGGCAGCCGTCGATGCCGTGAAAGACCAGGAGGTGCGCGGCAATTTTCTGGAGGCGAATCGCAAGGCGGCGAACGCGCTGAGCGATTTTGCCACCTGGCTCGAGAAAGGAAAATTGCCGAGAGCAACCTTGACGTTCAGTCTGGGCGCAGCGCGTTATCAACGATGGCTAACGGAAACCGAGCTGGTCGATTTGCCGCCTGAGAAAATTCTCGAGATCGGGCTCGCTAAACTAAAAGAGGAACAAAAGGTTTTCGCAGATGCCGCCAACGTTATCGATCCGAACAAATCACCGGCCGAAGTGTTCAAACAAATCCAGAAGGAACATCCAACCGCGGAAAAGTTGATCCCTGATATCGCAAAAGACCTGGATCAAATCCGTACTTACGTGACCGAGCACAAGATTGTCGGGATTCCACCGAGCGCGAAAGCACAGGTAAAGGAGACGCCGCAGTACGATCGCGCGACATCGTTCGCCTCGATGGATACACCGGGGCCGTTTGAGAAGAAGGCGACCGAAGCGTTTTATTATCTCACACCGGTCGAACCGGGGTGGACTGAGCAGCAAAAGGAGGAATGGCTTACTTCATTTAACTACTACACGGCAGATGTGACTTCGATCCACGAAGCTTATCCTGGACATTACGTGCAATTTTTGCGGCTGAATGCGTCGGCAGCTAACAAGATCGAGAAGATTTTCGGGAGCTACGCTTTTATCGAAGGATGGGCGCACTACTGCGAGCAAATGATGCTCGATCAGGGCTTTGGCGGGCCGAAGAAGCCGCCGGGCAGCGTGGAGGAACAAAAGCGGGCGGCGAAATATCGAATGGCTCAGGCCTCGGAAGCGTTGCTGCGGCTTTGCCGGCTATGTGTTTCGGTGAAGATGCACACCCAGGAGATGGGGGTCGACGAGGCGACGAAATTCTTTCAGGAAAATTGCTATTACGAAGAGAAACCAGCGCACGACGAAGCGATGCGTGGCACATTCGATTATGGATACCTGAATTACAGCCTGGGGAAGATGCAGATTACGAAACTGCGGGAGGATTACAAAGCGCAACAAGGTGACGAATTTTCGTTAGAACAATTTCACAACCAAATGCTCGATCATGGCATGCCGCCGATACGTCTGTTGCGTGAGATTCTACTCAAGGACAAGGCGAAGTGGGACGAGGCGCTGTGAAAAGGTTAAAACCGTTAAAAGCGTTACAAAGTTAAAAAGAGAAGGCAAAAGGAGTTCCGTTGTAACTCTTTTAACGATGTAACTTTTTTAACTACGCTTCCTCCTCTTCCCCCTGTAACAATTCCGGCAGCAGTGGCTGGGGATTGCTTGGCAGTTCTTCAACATCGCGGAGCTTCCGGGTAATCGCGCGCGAACGCACATCGACATCCTCCATCTTGCGCGCGGCTTGATCGAGCTTATCCTTCACCGCAGTCAACGATTCACCAAACTTCCCAAATTCCGTCTTTACGCTGGCGAGAAGATTCCACACTTCGCTGGAGCGCTTCTGAATCGCGAGCGTGCGGAATCCCATTTGCAGACTATTCAACAATGCCGCCAACGTGGTCGGACCCACAAAGGTGACGCGGCAATCGCGCTGCACGTTTTGAACCAGACCAACGCGGCGGATTGCTTCTGCATACAGTCCTTCACTTGGCAAGAATAAGAGCGCGAAATCGGTCGTCTTCGGCGGGTTGATGTACTTATCGCAAATGTCTTTGGCGCACCTCTTCAACTGCGTCTCCAAAGTTCTCACCGCCGTTTCGACGGCCTCCGCATCGCCTTTTTCCTGCGCCACCGCCAAACGCTCGTAGTGTTCCATCGGGAATTTCGCGTCGACCGGCAGCCACACCGGCGCACCGTTTTCGTCCCCCGGCAACTTGATTGCGAACTCGACACGCTCATCGGTCTCGTCACGCGTCTTCATGTTTTTTGCGAACTGATCGGGTGTCAGCATTTCTGCCAGCAAGGCGCCAAGCTGCCATTCGCTCCAGCCGCCGCGCGTCTTTACGTTTGTCAGGACGCGCTGTAACCCACCCACATCGGTAGCCAGCTGTCGCATCGCACCGAGACCCTGGTGCACCTGTTCGAGACGGTCGCTCACGAGTTTAAACGATTCGCCGAGCCGTTTTTCCAAGGTTCCGTGCAATTTCTCGTCAACCGTGGCGCGCATCCGCTCGATTTGTTGCGCGTTGTCTTTTTGCAACTCCTGCAGGCGCAGATCGACGATCCCGCGGACGTTTTCGAGCGAAGCAGTCAGTTCCTCGCGCTGCGACTTCGCGGCGTTGGCATTTTCCTCGCGGTTGCGAGTCATCTCTTCGCGCAACATCCGTTCGCCGCGTTCCTGAGCACGCTCAAGCAGCTCGATTTTGGCAAGCAACGCATCGCTCGCGTTCTGTTTGCGCCGCACGAAAAGGGACAGGAGCGCGACGATTAATCCGCCGCCGATCAGGGCGATGATGAGATAGCTTGTTTCTGGCATGTCGAACGAAGTTGAGCGCTCTCCAGCTACTTAATACAAGAGATTCCGCGACTTCGCTGGAATGACAAGGAGCGTTCAACAATGTGCGTGTCATCCGACCATAGCGAGGGATCCCTCACGAGGTAATTGATCACGCGAGGTAATTTGCGAGCTGAGATTGCGAGGTCCCCGTCCGAGCGGGACCGGCATTATCTCGGCGGCTCGAGATGACAGTTCGCCCAAATCGGGGGTCACCGAATTGTTTGATCTCTCAGATTGGCGGAATCGATTCTGCGATACATTTCTCGGCGGATCCATAGAACAGAATGTCCGCGTAGTATCTTCCATCGCGGGCTACAATTTCGCCCACTCGCACCGGAACGGGCCACTTGAAAATGGGTCCGTCGAACACGAACGAGTGAAACTCCCCATTTTCGCCACACGAATCAATGCCCGGGGGGAGGGCACGCAAAAAGTCTCCGTCGTAGAGTCTGCCAACAAAGCCTGGGCCCACCTTTCCTTCGACGCACGAGAGATAAGCCTTGTAACCGAGTCGGATCAGCGCTTGAGCCACTTTGGTGGTGTCGCGTTTCCAAATCGGAAAAACGCCGCGCATGCCGGCTTTCGCCAAGTTGGCTTCGCGCCACGCGCGCAAATCTTCCAGAAACAAATCGCCAAACCCAACGGTGTCGATGCCTCTAGCCTTATAGCCATTCATCACTCGGCGCATGATCTCTTCGTACACGTCGTTGGTGCATCCACCGGACTCTCCCGACGGCAAATAAACTTTGTCGAGCTGGATACCGATTGCGCGGGCCTGTTCTTCCAGCAGCGCTTCGCGAACACCGTGATGACTGATTCGGCGATACTCCTCCGATACGCTCGTCATCAGACTAACAACTTCGTACTCGTCACTTTTTAACAATTCGTGCAGAGCGATGGCGCTGTCTTTCCCTCCGCTCCAAGACATCACGATCGGGGCTTTCATACTTCGCTCAGCGAGATCCACCCCGTGCCGTGATGATCGAATTCGAACCGGTCCGGATGCAAAATCTCGGCCACTATCTCCGCGGATTCGACCAGCCGCGGCCCAGGCCGATTAAAGAAGTGATGACCATCGGTCAGATAAACCCGTCGATGCTCAACCGCCCGCAATTTCGGCCAGGCCGCATGCTGCGTTAGTAAACCGAGATCGGCGACCGTTTGCGAAATTCTAAAACCGCACGGAACGAGCAGAATTACATCCGGGTCGGCCTCGATCAAATCGCTCCATTCTAAAGAGGGAGAATGTTGACCCGGCTGTGCCAACAGACTTCGGCCGCCAGCGATTTCAATAAGCTCCGGCATCCAATTGCCGCCAGCCATCAGTGGCCCAAGCCACTCCAGCACCGCGACGCGCGGCCGATTTTTGATCGTCAGCGCACAATTGCGGATCGCGTCGAGGCGTTGCCAGGACGAATCGATCAACTCGTTCGCGCGCTCCGGACTGCCGAGTGCTTCCGCGACGCGGCGAATATCGTCCCACACATCGCCGAGATTGTTTGGTTCGAGCGACACGAGCGTCGGGCGCGCGCCCACCCAACTGCAAAGCGCCTGCTCGAGGTCGTGCGGAGTCACGGCGCAGACTGCGCATTGGGTCTGCGTGAGAATAAGATCTGGATCCAACTGACGCAGAAGATCGGCATCAACGCGATAAACTGACAAACCTTCGGCCACGATCTGCTTCACCTGCGCGTCGATTTCGTAGGATGATCCGTGAGCGGGAACTTTGCTTGAACTGCAGATGGGCAGTTGCTCGACTCCCGGTGGGAAATCACATTCATGCGACCGGCCCACGAGGTGATCGGCAAATCCGAGCGCGGCCACGATTTCGGTCGCGCTTGGCAGGAGTGAGATTATGCGGGGATGAATCAAGGAATCATCATGCTTTCAACAGTCGCGGCATTCTTCCTATGAACCGCGTGGCTAAGAGCGACAGCAGTTCATTCAAAACGATCAGACCGGCAAGCCAGGCCGCGTTTATCACTGCAATTTGCGCTATCGCCGCCGGCGCAAATGTCTCCTCGCCGCCTAAAGCCAGTGACACGAGCATAAGCATTCCCTGATAGCTTACGAACCCGAATCCGAACGCGAGCGCCAGTCGGGCAAAAACCTGGAATTGCCGTGGACGGTGGATTGTCAGCGCCGCGACCGACGTTGACAAGACGATTGCGCCGCCAATGGCGAGGCCCCATAGGAATGTGTTCGCCGTTCTCGGGAAATGAAAAAAGGAGAAGCCGATCAACTGATTCGCGAACCAAATGACGCTCATTACCACCAAAGCGAAGCTTAGCCGAACAGTTCCAGCCAACGCGACCGCGAGAGCGACAAACGGGGCCACGCAGGAAATGGCAAGACTTCCGCCTACACCGGCGAGCGTCAGAATCGTCAGCCAAATAAACTTCGCGGCGTCGGAAGGCTTTGCCGCATCTTGTGCTATGTGCATGGAATCAATGCGAATCTTCATTTCTTCTCCTTGGCATATATCTCAGGATTCGCTTCGGCGGCTGGCAATTTAACATCCCACGCCACCCGCACGCCGGCGAAAAAGCCAAAGCCCGGCCGCTGAAACCCGACCGGATCTTCGTAGCGGCGATCGAATAAATTGTCGGCGCGCGCGAAGAGGGTGACACCTTTGCCGGCGTCGTACTCGGCGGCGACATTCACGATGTAGTAGGCATCGGCATTCAAACGCGGAATTGAAAAGCTGCGATTGCCGTCCACCCACGTGCCGACGTAAAGCAGCGTTGCCGAAAGTGAGAGTCTGTCGATCGGGCGCCAGGTTGCGTTGATGCTCGCTCGATGTTTCGGCCGGCGAAGTAATTCCAAGAGGGTCGCGTCGTCGACTGCGTCGGTATACGTGTAATCGCCGCGAAATTTGAACCGGTCCGCCAGCGACACCGCCACAAACACTTCCGCACCTTCGGTCGTCGCTCGCCCGATGTTTTCGAGCGATGTGAACGTCGCATTCGGAAGGATCAAGTTCTTGATCTCATTATGGAAATAGGTAGCACCAAAGCGAATGCGATCCTGCCAAAGCGGTTGCTCAAATCCCAAATCGTAGCCTTCGCTTTCCTCTGGCTGAAGATTTGGGTTCGCGAAGAAATTAAACGCCGGGAAGTTTACAAACAGTTGCGTCAGACTCGGCGCTTTGAATCCGGTTCCGTAACTGGCTTTCAACTTCGTCTTCGTAGTCGGAATTGTGTAGACCGGCGCAATGCGCCACGTTGCCTCGCCGCCGAAACGCTCGTTCTGATCCCAACGCACACTCGCGGCCGCGAACAAATCGTGCACGATTTGCGATTGTAGTTCGCCGAAACCCGCAACGTTTCCGTTTTCGGCAGAGATCGGGCTGTCGAGAAGGCGATCGTTCTGATCTTCCACACCAAGCAAGAGCGTGTGGTCTTCGGTAATCGCAATCTTGCCGAGCCAATCAAACTTGATCCGGTCGCCATGATCGACGGTCGGCGGAGGAAGACCGAAACCAAGATCGGGCGCTTGAATCTCCGTGCGGTGATTCGTATAGCCCAGACCAATCGTGTTCTTGAATGTCCCGTCAAAAAGATCGAGATGGGCCTGACCGCGGGTGAAAATCTGCTCTACATCCTGCTTGCTCTGTTTCGCCGCTGGAACACTCGGAAACACCGAGAAGTCATCGCCGGTAAAGAACAAGGTCGAATTGGTATAACGCGCGACCACATCGACGCCGAATGTTTCGGTGAAGTCCGCGCCCAATCTCGTCGAAAGAGTCGTGTTTTCGTAGCTATCGTCGATTCGCTTGCGACCCGGCGGTAAAAGATCCAATGGCGTGACAGGTGTGTCGTCCACTAGGAAATGGGCGACGTTGAAAGAATAATTAAAGCGCGAAACCGACCCGCTCAGACCCGCACTTTGATTGAAAGTATCGAAGGACCCGCCTTCCAGAGTCCCGGTAAAATGCGTCGGGCCTTCACCTTTTTTCGTGACTATGTTAATCACGCCTCCGAGTGCGTCTGAGCCGTAAAGACCACTCTGCGGCCCACGAAGAATTTCGACACGCGCTAGATCCGCTGTCAGCACCTGAC
>JBKPMO010000066.1:0-13159 GCA_046732175.1 Verrucomicrobiota bacterium | reverse complement strand
ACTTATCTCGGCGATCCTGCGGCAGTCGCGACCGCATTCGCTGACCGGCCCTGGGCCACGGCGCTCATCAGTGCGGGCGCGCTCGCTGGTATTACTTCAGTGTTGCTCGTTTTCCAACTCGCCCAGCCACGCATTTTCATGGCCATGGCACGCGACGGGCTGTTGCCGCAATATTTCGCAAAAATTCACCCGCGGTTTCGCACGCCACACATCACAACCATCTGGACTGGAGTCGCCGTCGGTTGCATCGCAATGCTAACGGATATCGGGTCGCTTGCTGATCTTACGAACATCGGCACGCTTTTTGCCTTCGTGCTCGTTTGCCTCGGCGTGATCGTGCTGCGCCGAACGAATCGAGAACGTCCGCGTCCATTTCGTGTTCCCTTCGTGCCGGTCTTTCCGCTTCTCGGCGTGGTCTTCTGCTTCGCGCTGATGCTCAGCTTGCCGCTCGAAACGTGGGGCCGCTTCTTTATCTGGCTTGCGATCGGGCTCTCGATTTATTTCGCCTATAGTGTGCGCCACAGCAAACTGAGGCGCGGGGTTGATACCGGTATTACGGAAGATATCCCGCCGCCGCTTATTAGGACCTGAGATCGACAACGCGTTGGTAAAAAAATGCACCTTCCGCCGCCGACGGAAGATCAGGCTGTGATCTTCGGCTTCATTAAACTGCGAAAGCAGTCCATCTCCTAGAGCGAAGACCCGCGTTGCCACGTCTATCAATTCGATAAACAGCAAATTGTAATCCGATGGAGCTACCATCCCAGATGGAAGCTGAATGATGTAGAATATCTCACCAGATGCACCGTATCGAGTTACGCCAGATACTCCGCGACGCAGAGATCGCCTATGCAATCTCTCCAGTCGTACGCAGACACCGTCTCAGCGCGGCAGAGATTGAGAAATTCTTGGTCGAACTGCGTATTCCTCGCGCCGCAAACGTCGCCGGAATCACGCATCGTTTGGTCGTTAACTGCTCGAAGAAGGCTAGCTCCGAACTCGCGGCCCAGAGCTGACCGCCCGGAGCTGATTGGAAGAAATCACGCCTTTGGGCAACGCATCGCTGTGAACCCGGTTTATTCGCTGAATTCCATATACGCAATCGCGAACTGTTTTGAACTTCACCGCACGACAAAAATGGACTAAACCTTAGACTCGTACCTGACTCCCGTTTTGGACAAGCAAGGACCGAAAAAATGCGAGCGAACGCGGAATCGTTTAAAAGCTGGTTGCTTGCCGATCGGGGGCAACTCGAGATACCGGGCCTTTATCAAAAGAAAGGCCGCGCATCCGAAGAACAGCCCTGGTACAAAGTAATGTGCCTAACGGGAGTGGACTATTTCTCTACTCTCGGTTATCAGCCTGGCATTGCCGCTTTGGCTGCAGGTGCGTTGTCGCCTTGTGCAACGCTCATTCTCGTTTTGTTAACGTTTTTTGGGGCACTCCCAATTTATCAACGCGTTGCTCGAGAAAGCCCCCACGGTGAAGGATCCATCTCAATGCTTGAACACCTGCTGCCCTGGTGGCAGGGCAAGCTCTTTGTCCTGGCACTTCTGGGCTTCCTGGCCACCGATTTCATCATCACGATTACGCTTTCGGCCGCTGACGCTACGGCGCATCTAATCGAAAACCCGTTTGCTCCGACCTTTTTTCATAATCAGGCGGTGCCGATTACTCTAGTCCTGTTGGCGCTTCTGGGAGCGGTTTTCTTGAAGGGCTTCAAAGAAGCGATCGGGATCGCGGTGGGACTAGTTGTCCTCTATCTTGCGCTTAACGCAGTGGTTATTGCGGCCGGGATCGGGCAAATAGCAACTCATCCTCACCTCTTCGTTGAGTGGAAGCGGGCGCTCTTTACTGCACACGGTAGTCCTTTAGCGATGTTTGGAATTTCGTTGTTGTTGTTTCCAAAGTTGGCCCTGGGACTCTCTGGGTTTGAGACGGGAGTCGCAATGATGCCTTTGGTGAAAGGCCAACCCGGAGACGACGACAGTCGCCCACTAGGAAAGATTCATAACACTCAACACCTGCTTTTTAGCGCGGCCGTTATAATGAGTGTTTTTCTTATTACCAGTGCCTTTGTCACAACGTTACTGATACCGGCGGCGGACTTTCGTTCGCCTGGTCCGAATGGCGAGTTGGCGGGTCCAGCTAACGGCCGTGCGCTAGCCTACCTGGCGCACCGCTTTCTGGGAAACGGCTTTGGAACCCTCTACGACATTTCAACCATAGCGATCTTATGGTTTGCAGGGGCCTCGGCCATGGCGGGGTTACTGAATATTGTTCCCCGGTACCTACCCCGATACGGGATGGCACCTGAGTGGACTCGGGCCACACGCCCTCTCGTACTGATCTACACAGCGATAGCCTTCGCCGTGACACTCCTCTTCAAGGCCGAAGTGGACGCGCAAGGCGGCGCTTACGCGACCGGCGTCTTAGTGGTAATAACCTCAGCGGCCGTGGCAGTAACTTTAGCGGTCTGGCGCACGCGGTCCGCCGCTGCAGCAGCAGCTTTTTGCCTGATTGCGGTCGTGTTCGCTTACACCACGGTGGTGAACATCATCGAGCGACCCGACGGTGTAAAGATCGCTGCCTTTTTTATCAGCGCGATAGTGATCGTTTCCCTTGTGTCTCGCGTTTGGCGGACAACCGAGCTTCGCACCGGCGAAATTACTCTGGATGCCGCGGCGGAGCGCTTTATAGATCAGGCGGCGCAAGGAAAGGCTTTGCGTATCATCGCCAATCAGCCGCGACACTGCCATGACGCAGAATATTCTAAACGGGAGCGAGAACAACGGGAAGACAACGGGATTCCACCAGAAGATCGTGTGGTATTTTTGGAGATGTATGTTCCTGATGCGAGTGAGTTTTCGGCAGACCTGCACGTGCGCGGTGTGGAAGTGGGATCACATCAAGTGCTGCGCGCGGAGAGCGCGGCTGTGGCAAACGGGATAGCCGCGCTGCTGTTATATCTGCGCGATCGAACCGGGCACGTGCCACATGCTTACTTCAGTTGGACTGAAGGCAACCCCGTATTGTATATGATCCGCTATGTTCTCAGTGGTTACGGGGATGTCGCGCCAATAACCCGCGAGGTGCTCCGTCAGGCAGAGCATAACCCGGCGCGCCGGCCGCGCATCCATGCCTTATGAAATGAGACCCGAATCAGCGCGATAATCAGGCCGAGCTTTGCAAACTCAAAAAGTTTTCTTTATCGTCTGAACGAGTCCATGTTTTTCGACAATTTACCGCTGGAAATGACGTGCTCTAAATGTGGCAAGCAGATCAATGAGACTGTCAAATGGCTCAAGGCTGAGAATCGGAAATGCCCCTTTTGCGACACGCTCATCGATACGACAGAGTTTCGACGTGGAATTGACGAGGCTACAAATCGTACTCATGAAATGCTTCGGAACCTTCAGGAGAATCTTCGGAGCATCAAGATAAGAATTAAGCTCTCACCGTAGTTGAGCGGCATCCGCGCGGCTGATTTCAAACGACCTGTAGCAAATCGTTTTTATCGTGATGTTGTCAGGTCTCAATGCCCCGCCGGTTTCATCGTGTCGATTATCGGTGCACTTATTCTGCTCTCTATTGGGGAAAGATGAACCCCTGATGGCAGTCGGCGATCCGCTTCGAAATGGTCCGCGAGAAACTCGCAGCCTCGCCCGCGCCGAAAGCGACCGATAAATAAGGTGAGGTAAGCGCCAGAAAACGTCCTCCCTGAGCGACGGGAGTCACGCTTAATGGGACATTTGGGTGATCATCAACTGGCTACCCCAAAACGCGAAATTCGGTTCCCCGTAACTTTTGGAATCGGGTTGTTGGCGTCCACGAATTCGACCGAAGCCCTGACCGAGCGATGCAAGCCGTTCCTCTTGGACGATTACCTCCTGCCGAGTCCGGAACACCGCCGTGCAAGTCTGGACAGTTGGAGAAGGATTTGGGATTGGAAGTGAGTTCCGCCAGACAGGCTGCGCGGCTAATAATTTTCGCGTTCATGAGGTCCTTTTTCGTTGGTTCGAGTGCTCGTTGTCGCTCGCTTTCTGGATTTGCGATACACTGGGACGAACGCACGAACCTTCCGCACGCTCGCTTCAGTGCTGCACTTTAATTTCGAGAGCTTTTGATTTTGCTTTCGTCGTGGTCGGGAGGTGAACTTTCAGTACTCCGTCGCGGAACTCCGCCGTCACTTTGGTGCTATCGGCATCTTCCGGCAGGGTGAAGCTGCGTCGGAAGTTACCAAAGGCGCGCTCGATACGATGGAATTTTCTCTTTTGATCTTCCTTCTCGGTTTTGCGTTCTCCGGAAACGCAGAGGATGCCATCTTCCACTGTTACCCTCACGTCATCCTTCTTCGTTTCAGGCAAGTCTGCTTTGAGCAGGTACTCGTGATCATCCTGGCTGATATCGACCTCCGGAGACCAATCTGCGACTTTCAGGCTGTGGGTCTCCCCATAGCCTATTCTGTTCGGAAATCCGTCCAGGAAACGGTTGAAGCGATTTTGCGTCGCTTCTTCCATCTCTCTAAGCTGATTCCATGTTATTAATGTATTCATTTACTTTTACCTTTCTGGAGTGAGTTAACCCATGCTGGTGACTCGCGCTCACCGCTTATTGTCAGGGTTGAGCCTAATTGTGCGTACGAGGTATCGAGCCCTCTAAACGCACCGATCAAAGACTAGTTCAGAGTCGATTACACGCGGCGGGTTGGATGGCCCAAACAAATCATAACGATAAATCCCAGAAGTGGTGTAGAGTTATCTCACCAGATGCACCGCACTGAACTCCGCCAGATACTTCGCGACGCTGAAGTGGCCTATGCCATTTCCCCGATCCTGCGCCGACATCATCTCACTCAAGAAGACACCGAAAAATCGCTGCTGGCCCTCCATCTTCCTCGCGCTGCAAATGTTGCCCGAATCAGCGTCTCATTAGGCCTTTAGCTGTTCACAGAAGGCGGGCTCCGAACTCGCGGCTCAGAGGTGATCGGGAGAATCGCCCCTTTGGGCAACGCATCCCGTGAATCCGGTCAGCTCGCTCGTCTGAAGCGCGAAACCTCGCGAATCAATAATAAATTGCGGAGGTTTGAAATTCGGCCGAGGTTATTTCATTGCAGCCGCTGCTGGCGCCCCCTCTGATGCTTCATTTTTCCCTCATGACAACGCTTTTCATCTTTGCGATTCTCCCTCTCTCTCCTCACAGCTGATCTTGCTCTCGTCCAGAGGGGGTCGCTTAAAATAGGCGCTCCACTAGATTTTCCTTTATTCTGGTGAATCCTGAGACCTCTTCTAGACAACGCAAGGAATCCAAAAAAATGCGAGCGTTCTCCTCTCCTCGCCTGATTTTCCGATTTGCGCTTTGATTTTCGCACGACCAAATCCTGCCTCAGTTCCGTTCAACGGATGCTGCGGCCCACTTGCTCGACGATCTGGACGAACCTTTTTAGAGCAGCCGATGGATTCTCGTTTTTCCATGCGACACATCCTTCCGTCCCAACCGATGGATTAAGTGGTCGGAACACGACATTTTCGTGCTCGAGTCTTTTTAATTGTTCCGGCACGAGAGCGACCCCCAATCCCGTAGCTACTGCGTGAATCATGGTTCGCTCAAGATCGACATCCTGCAAAACCTTTGGAGTAAAGCCCGCGCGCCTACAAGTTTTCGTCAACCATTCGCGATAGAAGGGATAACTCCCTTCTGACATTCCGATGAAAAACATCGGTGCGAGGGCGTTTAGCTCGACCGTCGTTTTGCTCGTCAGCGGATTGTCTTTCGGCAGGGCAACGACGGTTTTGTAGGACGCAACGGTCCGGAATTCTAATCCGCGCCGCGCAATTGGCTCGTGTAATCCAACGAACCCAAGATCGAGCTTGCCCTCCTCGAGGGCGCGAAATTGGTCACCACACGAAAGATCGAAAAGGTTGACCGAAACGGTGGGAAGCTCTTGATGGAACGACGCGAGGGTCCTCGGCAGCAAATCGTGAAAGAGATTGCTGACGTAACCGACGTTGAGAACGCGAACCTCGCCGGTGTGTAATCGGCGGACCGACTCGACAGTTTCCGCGGCGAGGGCAAGAAGGCGTTTGGCATCGCCCAGAAATGAGCGGCCCTCGTCTGTTAGCATGACTTGTTGTTTGGTGCGATTGAGGAGCTGGACGCCGAGCTCTTCTTCCAGATCTCTGATTTGTCGCGAGAGCGAGGGCTGTGCGGTATGCAACCTTTCGGCCGCTTTGGTGAAGCTAAGCGCTTCGGCAACGCTGACGAAGTAGCGCAGATGACGAAGTTCCATTTTGGACGACCGCATCCTACTAACCTGACTGGATGTTAATGCAAAAAAGATATTTCCGAGGGAGATGCCACGTGGGGCCCACTCGCAAACAACCATACTCAAAAAGTATGACGTGCTGCCAACAAGATATTGGCCAGGCACCGGCCATGAGCGTAAGGATTCGCTTTGCCACCCATGAACCGAAACGCGGCAGCTCTTTGGAAAGGAACCCTTCACGAGGGTGAAGGGACGTTAACCACCGAAAGCGGGGTGCTCGCGGATACCCAATACTCGTACCGAACACGTTTCGCAGAAGGCATCGGGACCAATCCCGACGAGCTGATTGCTGCCTCGCTCGGCGGTTGCTTTTCCATGGCCCTCTCCAACGAACTAGGCCTTTGCGGTTATCATCCGCAGCGCATTGAAACGGTCGCAACCGCGACCCTGGAAGATCTGGTCGCGGGCTGGACTCTCACGCACATGCAACTCGACGTCCATGCAAAGGTTCCGGACGCCTCCCAAGCAGGCTTCATGGACGCGGCGCTCGCAGCAAAAACAAACTGTCCTATCGCGCGCCTGCTTAAAGCAAATATCTCCATGACTGCGACGCTCGATCTATGAAAGCGAGGAAACTAAAAGAACCGACGAGACTTTCTCACCACGGCGACAGCAATAAAATAGTCCCGACTGACGAACTGATGCCAGTGAGCTGTTCGTTGAATACATGCTCAAGCTACGCCTTTAAATGTTCACGCTGTTAATAGTGACCGCCATGATTGGCTGCGGTGTTGGCATCTTTTTTCTCCGAGCAAAGCGAAAATCCCCGGCTGGTTCGAAGCAGGTTAATCCGGGTTCGCGTAGTCGAGCTCCTGGCCGGAAAGCCTACAGGGGAAAGGAGGGATGAAAGTGGCTTCGTTCACCGAGGCAACAAGAGCGTTGAGTATTGGCCGCACCGATTTGGCTTTGACAGACAAATCACGGCCGGCCACGAAGCGGTCGATATGCCGTCTGCCACTGGAGCGTATTAATTGGCTAACGAGTTCCTTTCTCATCGGTAGCGCGGCTCTTACGTTGACAGCTCTCCCGCTTTACCTCTGGTTTTTCGGGCTTGATTGGTTCCAGGTTGTTCTATTCTTCGTAATGCTGAGCACTATCGGATTCAGCATCACTTTAGGTTACCATCGGCTTTTCTCGCACATTACCTTTCAGGCAAGCTGGCCAATTCGGCTTTTCGTCCTCATCTTTGGCGCGGCCGCTTTCGAGAACTCAGTTTTGATGTGGGCAAGTGAACATCGGCGCCATCATAAGCATGTGGATCATGACGACGATCCGTACTGCATTTCGAAAGGTTTCTTTTACGCGCACATTGGCTGGCTACTTTTCAAACTACATAACGATGAGCCATATAACAACGTAGCCGACCTCCAGAAAGACAAGCTTGTCTGCTGGCAGGATCGACACGTGCACTGGATCGCCGTGATCGTTAGTTTTATCCTGCCGGCATGGCTCGGTTTCCTCTGGAATGGTTGGCGCGGAGCATTAGGCGCATTCTTGATTGCCGGCGTTGCGCGCATCGTTGTTCTGCAGCACTGCACCTTTCTAATCAATAGCGCATGTCACACCATCGGGCGACAGCCGTATTCAACCAAATGCAGCGCGCGCGATTCTTTTTTCCTCGCCCTTCTCACTTTGGGCGAAGGTTATCACAACTATCACCACGAGTTTCAGTATGACTATCGCAATGGCGTCAAGCCATGGCAGATGGATCCGACCAAGTGGGTTATCTGGATGCTGTCGAAGCTAAGACTTGTCCGCGGTCTGCGCCGCGCTTCCGCCGATAAGATTCGATCGGCGCAGCGAGAAATTGGCGAGCGAGCCGCCTGCGCTCCGGCTGAATGCAGCCCCGTTGCATGAAGAGGTGTCTTGCCTTGGGACTTACAGCCTATAGTCGTTTCCCACTCAAACTAAAGACTTTAGACTTAATATCATTAGGTAATTGCATTTGCAGCTGTAGATTGTGACGTGAGTACCTAGGCAAACGAAATGGAATCAATAGCCACACAAAGGAGCGCAATTTATTTCAAGCGACACAAACGCTCAAAAGGTCGAGCTGCCCTCTTTCGGCAGCTTCGCGCCTCACCCGCAAATCAGAGCCGCGATGCGAAGCAGCAGACGTTCGGCAACGGATATATCACGCAAGGCCTTCCTTCAGGACAACTGTCGCTGAAAGGGTTCGCATCTTACAAGCCGCGATGACGCGACTGGCACGTGTGGTCAGGCACGACCTCCACGATGCTCGCCATCCATCTATTCGAACATGGATTAGGGTCCGGGCCGCGAGAGGCGTGCCTTGTCTTAGCGGCTAGCACGTGATACAAACCTCTATGCCTCTGTCGGACGACACCTGGCAGCAGATCAAAGCAGGATACACGGCCGGAATCGTCTCAGGGAGCTTGCGCGCAAAATGAATGTGCCCGAGGGAACTGTGCTGGCGCGCGAAGCGTGAAGGTTGGACGCAGCAAATTGAAGCAGCAAAACACGCGGCTGCGTTGTCGCAATCAAATGCAATCACCCCATTGCAATCAATCGCAGCTGTGATGCAGGAGCGCGGAGAACGCTACCGTGAACGCATGGCTGACGTCAGCGAAAAAGTTGCTGGTCATTTGGAATCCATGGGAGCGGATGAAATTCTTTCGCGTAGTTCACAAGTGGAAAAGATCGACACTGTGGCACGTCGTACATTCGGCCTGGACATCCCGGCGCTAGGCAGCGGCGCGGTCAACCTAAACGTGCTTACTGGCGGACGTGCTATTGTGCAGGTCAACCAGAAGAACGGACAGAGCGTAGAAACAAATCGTTGCTTTCAGCCTCAGGTTTTCCCCGGCGCTCGCTGCACTCAAGCTCACTTCGACGGTTGACGAATACACGGTGAGTTCGTGCGTTTTGATACGGCTCGTTGCGCATTCGATCGAATCTCTGTTTTCATTGGTAAATCTCCCCTTAAGAGGCTGGCTACCCCGCTTGGATTCGAACCAAGAATAACGCCTCCAAAGGGCGCTGTGTTACCGTTACACCACGGGGTAATCCGATTCACGATTTTCGTTGCGGCAACGGAAGTTGCAACTCGTGTGGCAAAAAACTAAGACGCGTCGACAGGATTTCTTCTTAGACCAAAAGACGCCAAAAACTGGGAAGGAAACGGTGGCTTGCGACTAAAGAGGCCGCGTGCGACCAGGAGTTGCAGGGCGGTCATTTTGACCGCCAACAAAAAAACGGCCGCGAAAATCGCCGCCCTACAATTTGGGGTGGTGAAGAGTGTGTCCCCGGCGGGTTACTCGCTCGGCTTGGGCAAACGAATATCGATCGTCGTTCCGCTGCCTTGAACACTGGAGAGGGAAATCTTTCCGCCATGGGCTTCGACGACTGAGCGCGCGATGGCGAGCCCGAGACCAGTCCCGCTTGGCTTTCCGTGCGTTACAAAGGGCTCGAAAAGTTTTGGCAATATCTCGGGCGGAATGCCAACGCCGGTGTCGGAAATGCGCAGCACAACTTGATCCTGCACTAGGTCGGTAGTGATGGTAAGGATTCCGCCGCCGATCATCGCTTCGCGTGAGTTCTTGATCAGGCTCGACAGCATCCGAACGAAACGGGCGCGATCGATCTCGATGTTCCCGTCGTAACGAATGTGTTTGACGAAATGGATGTTCTTGCCCGGCAGGAGACGCAGCGATTGCTGGTTCAGTTCATCCAGCATCCCCCAAACGGAAACGATTTGTTTGTTGAGCTGGGTCGAGCCCCGCGCGTAATCGAGAAGCTCCTGTGTCATGGCCAGCATTCCATCAACCGCCCCATCGAGCATGCTGGTCAATTCGCGCAATCGCGGATCATTTGTTTCGCTCGCGATCAGATCGGAGCAGCAACGCACGATGCAGATCGGGTTCTTGAGATCGTGAATAATCGAATTTGCCATCGACCCGACGAGACTGAGCCGTTCGTTGCGCATGATTTCGGTAATGAAGTGCGAGTTCACGCTGCGCATGCGTTCCGTAATCGAACGCAGAAAGTTCATGTGCAACCGGCTGGGCGCGAGGTCCAGGATATCTTGGAAAGTTTGTTCCTTAACCGCGCCAAGCAAAGTCGGCTCCGCCGCTGAAGCCATCGCGGAATGTGGCTGACGACTCAGAAGCGCATCTTCGCCGAAGAAGTTTCCGGTTTGAATGTAATCAAGCACTTCCTGACGGCCGCCTCTGCCTTGTTTGGAAATCTTGATCGAGCCTTCGCCAACTAAATAAAGCGAATCGCCCAGATCGCCTTCCTTGAAAACAATGTCGCCGCGCTTGAGTTGGAGGATGTTGACGTCGGGTCGGATTCTTTCGAGGACTTTTTGGCCGATGCCCTCAAAGAGCCGGTTTCGAGACAATTGCTCGAAAGCTTTTACAGGCGCGGGACTCATCGAAATTTCAGTTAACAGCGGCGATATCTGTCGTGTCTGCTTTTGACTGATCAGCTCCAGAAAGCACCGAGGTGACAACCGCCAGAATCTCAACCGGCGCGAACGGTTTCCCGACAAAGCCGCTCAACCCATTGCTCATCATTTTCTCGAGACGGCTGCTATCAACAAATCCGGCCATCAAAACCACTTTCGCGGCGGGCGCGATCTGCCGAAGACGCTCGAAGGTCTCTTCGCCATCCATCAGCGGCATCGACAGGTCGGTCAGAACAAGATCGTAAGAAGGCCCGGCGCGACGGAAAAGGTCCAGGCATTCAAAACCGGACTGCGCGACTGCTACCTCATAGCCGGCATCGGTCAAAATGCTGTGCAACAACTCCAGCGCCATGGGTTCGTCATCCACTACCAGGATGGAGTGCTTGCGGGCACTTGGCGCCCCTGCGATCAACGTTTCGTCAAAGCTTTGCTCCAGCTCGGGCGCCAACATTCTTTTGCTGGTGGCACCGCCAGCTTGCGCGACTAACTGCGCCGTGACTTGTTCCGCGCGCTCAATACTCGCGCGCAACATCTGAAAATATTTTTCCGAACCCGGACTCCCTTCCCAGATATTTTCGATCAACGAGCTCGTTCCGGAAATGATCTGAATCAGGTTGTTTAGCTCACTGGCGACTTTAGATTTGTCGTCTCCCTGCAAATTTTGTCGGTTAGATTCACTCATTTATTATAGGAGAGCTGAAGGTCAGGGTTTTGCTGCTAGCCGTGGTTAAAGGCCATTTAACCAAGGCGAGCAGTTTAGATGCCTAAGTCGCTTCCTAAATTGCACAAACTCAGAGCGCGTGATGCGTTACCCGGGCGGGATCGGATGTGCAAGGGTATCTTCCCGCTCCTTGCGTAAGACAAAATTCACCGGCGGGCCGCCCTCGCCAAACCCCCAAAAATGAGTATGTTTGTTCCCCTGTTTATGCCACAGCTGGAGATCAAAAACCTACGCGTCGCGATTGGCGAGAACGAGATCATCCGCGATCTCAGCCTCTCCGTTGGCTTGGGTGAGATGCATGCCGTCATGGGCCCAAACGGCTCGGGCAAAAGCACGCTGGCCAAGGTAATTGCCGGGCATCCCGATTACAAAGTCACCAGCGGCGAGGTGCTTATGGATGGCGAAAATCTCCTGGATCTCGAACCGGACGAACGCGCCCGTCGGGGTCTGTTTATGGCATTTCAATACCCCAGCGAAGTGCCAGGCGTGACGATCGCGAATTTTTTGCGCGCCGCCGTACAGTCGCGGCTCCGGGAAGGAGAAGAGCTCGAAGCAACCGATTATTACGCAAAGCTTTACGAAAAGATGGATTTACTGGAAATCGATCGCGCCTTTACCTCCCGCGCGGTCAACGAAGGCTTCTCCGGCGGCGAAAAGAAGCGGTGCGAAATTTTGCAAATGGCCATGCTCGAACCGAGATATGCCGTTTTGGACGAAACCGACAGCGGCTTGGACATTGATGCCCTGAAAATAGTGGCGAACGGAGTGAACTCGTTGCGCGGGCCCAACCTGGGCGTGCTTTTGATCACCCACTACCAGCGTTTGTTGAACTATATCATTCCCGATTTTGTCCATGTTATGGTACAGGGACGGGTCGTGCGTAGCGGCGGGAAAGAGCTGGCGCTCGAATTGGAGGAAAAAGGCTACGACAGGATTCGCGACCACGCGGAGGAGCCAGTGGCAGCGTAACTATTAATAGAGATGAAAACGGACACTTCAGCCGTCAATATCGATCGCGACATCGGCGACTTTCATTACAAGGTCGATTACGGTTTCGACGCTGGTGTCGGCCTGAACGAAGGCGTCGTGAATTACATTTCGGACGTGAAACAGGACCCGGACTGGGTCCGAGAATTTCGGCTCAAAGCGTTGCAAACTTTTGAGAGCAAACCGTTGCCGACCCATTGGGCGAGCAAGGACCTTGAGGCGATCGATTTTAGCAAGATTCGATACTACCTCGCGCAGGGTCAGCGTTCCAAACGCTCCTGGGACGAAGTTCCCGAGGACGTCAAGCGAACGTTCGAGCGTCTCGGCATTCCGGAGCAGGAACGAAAATTTCTCGCCGGCGTGGAGGCGCAATTCGATAGCGAAGCGGTTTATTCCAACATCAAGAAAGCTGTGGGCGAACAGGGTGTAATCTTTGTCGGCTCGACCGAAGGGTTGAAAGAGCATCCGGAAATTTTCCGGCGTTGGTTCGGTAAAGTAATCCCGATTGGCGACAATAAATTTTCGGCACTGAATTCCGCGGTTTTCAGCGGTGGTTCTTTCATCTACGTGCCGCCAGGTGTGAAAGTGAAGCATCCGCTACAGGCCTACTTCCGCATCAACGCAGAGAACTTTGGCCAATTCGAGCGAACGCTCATCATTTGCGACGAAGGTTCGGAGCTGACCTACATGGAAGGCT
>JBKPMO010000065.1:0-4881 GCA_046732175.1 Verrucomicrobiota bacterium | reverse complement strand
CGTCCGTACTCTTGACCTGGCCGACAGGGTTCTCCGGATTGGTATCGTCATAAATGAACTGCGCGAAATTGGCGAAGACATCGATCTTAAGAGTCCATGGTTCGGCTGCGGGTTTGGAAATGGCGAGGGCTTTGTTGTCCTTCGAATAGGATTGCTCCGCCTGCGCCAGTCCGCTTTGGCCAAAATTAAGGGTAAAGGTGTGTTTCCACTGTTCCGCCGCCCCTTCCGGGTTAATGTCGGCGTCCCAGATCATCAATGTCGTTACAAGCGGGTTTGGCATTTTGCCGCCGGTAAGCGTGATATCGCGGAAGCCTTTATATCCCAGGTAAGCCTGGCCAACATTGATCCCGTCGCTGTTCTTGGCGAACGGACCGTTGACCGTTGTGGTCGACCCTGAAGTAGTCGACGTGTCATCACCGAATGTTACGTTGGTCGAACGCGAGTTCTGGCTGGTTTCCAACCGAATGCCAAAGAACCAGTCATCCGCGAGCGTTCCCCGCAATCCAATGCGAAGACGGTAACGTTCCCGTTTGCGTTCAAGCCAATCGTTGGGCTGGCTGACATCGCCCGCGGTGCGCCCACTGCGATATTCGTAGCGCAGCCGGGCGTCGCCGTAGATCTCCAACTCCGTAATCGGCGTGGATAGCTTCAATTTCCCGGCTGAAGTTTCAGCGGTCTGCTTTGTCAGCTCGGCCCGAACTTCCTCAGCTTCCTGGTCCGTGATAAGTTTTTTTCGGACAAGTAGATCGAGCAATGCCCCGGCATCCTGTGCTCGGGCGGCAACGCCGCCGAGAATGAAGGAAGCAACGGCCATTAGGTAAATGAATCGTTTAAACATCGGTTCTCCTTGGGTTGAGTCAGTGCTCGTGACGCGCACTGGCGCGAGACCGATGGACATTTCTTACCGCCGGTGCACACGAACGGCCCGAAGCTAGAAAGCGATTGTTACGAGCCGATGGCGATTCTGTGACAATTGTGTGAACTCAATTGTGTCACAGGCGTCTAACGGAGCGGCCGTCTCTACTGTCGATCAACTATGCGGGGCGGCAGCCGCCGGACCGCTTTCCTTTTTAATATGGCCGCGACCCGAATTGGCGCGACATAATCAACGGGCAAGATGCCTGTTGGCCTCACAGGGTCCGAGCCGGACTGGCATTAGATGCCTGTCTACGGTGATGCGCTTGGTGCGGCTGAAGGAGACGGGGCGATGGTTGCTGTCGCATCCGAAGGTTTCGCGGTCGCAGCCGGAGAAACATTGACAGCAGGGCTCGTCGCTACGTTTGGCGCAGTCGTTGCCGCGGGCGAACCCGCAGCCGGCGCTGGGGAGGGAGTCGTCGCCGCCGCAGGAGTCGGCATCCCCATCAATTCCTTATGCAACGCGCTCTCACTGGAGCTACGCTGAGCGTAGAGGACACCCAGCACAAACGTCAGCACGAAAAAAATCCCCGCGAGCCAGCCGGTGAATTTCACCAGCACATTGGTGGTTTGAGCGCCGAAAATATTCTCAGTTACGCCGCCACCGAAAGCGGCGCCAAGACCTTCGCTTTTCGGCCGTTGCATCAGGATGATAAGGGTCATCAAAACTGCAACTAGCATGTCGATGGCAAGGAGAACGCTAATTAGAATGTTCATTTTTGGGGAGCGGGAATATGTCGAAATAAGGCTCGCGTGCAAACTCGCATCTCGGAGGCATACCGAAGATTAGGCGGCGGTGGAGTGACCAACGTGAATAAAACTTCAATGTAACTTACAGAACGACCGCGCTTGGGCCAGCATTCCGATGGTTTCGCTGAGCTCCCCCACCGGTTAATTTCCGTTAGATCTTTCCAGCCAAAGCTGCCTGCAAGATTAGTTAATTCGAACGGTTGTTGCCGTTCGGGCGAGTCAGTAGCTATAAATAACCTAAATCTATGAAGGCATCGTTACTATTTCGCATCGCTTCTGTTTTACTCATTCTCTTCGCAGTCGGGCACACTTTGGGATTTCGTCGGGTCGATCCTCGTTGGGGAGTGGACTCGCTGATCAATCAGCTGCGCGCGACGAATTTCAACGTTCAAGGATTTAGTCGGACCTACTGGGACTTCTTTTCCGGATTTGGGCTTTTCTCTTTGCGGCTATCGTCTCATGGCAAATTGGGGGTTTGCCAAGGGAATCGTTGTCGGCGATAGCGCTCACTACCTAGAGCTTGGCGATCTGCTTCGTCGTAGTGACATTTTTGAGTTACCAATATTTCTTTATTGTGCCGGTGATATTTTCCGGCGCCATTGCCGTTTGCCTTATTCTCGCGGCGAGACATCATCGCCATCATCTAACCGATCTATGCCTTCAACCCATCAATCCGCAACCACACGCGCTCTCGCGCGGCAGCTCGTCTTTGTCTCGTTGTCCCTCAGGTGAACACTCGGATACAGCGTCAAGCAGCTAGGATCTTCTTTCCTTCTTTATCTCCTCCCAAATCGCGTCGAGCTCCTCTAAATTCGCGTCGCCGAGTTTTCCGCCGCGCGCCTGCAACCGATCTTCCATTTCGTTGAAACGCGCGACGAATTTATCGGTCGCAGCTTGAAGCAAACTCTCAGCTTCGAGCTGGCATTTCCGCGCCAGATTCACCACCGCAAATAACAGGTCGCCAATTTCATCGGCGATCATTCGATTGTCAGCCGCGGCCACGGCGGCTTTCGTTTCCTCCAATTCTTCGTCCACCTTGGCCATCACGTCCTTCAACTCGCGCCAATCAAAGTTTACCCTGGCCGCTTTCTTCTGCGCTTTTTCTGCCCGCATCAAAGCCGGCAACGCCTTCGGTAAACTGGCAAGATAATGACTGGCGTCCTTTTTCTCGGCGTACTTGATCGCTTCCCATTGTTTGATCACCGCTTGGGCATCTGTGTTGGCAGCCGTGCCGGCTGCATTAGGCTGTGCGGCCGACACGGCCGCCTCTACAGCAAAAACGTGCGGATGCCGCCGAATCAATTTCTCGCTAATGTCTCGCGCGATTTCGTCGATATTGAACCGTTTCTCTTCCGCGGCGATCTGGGCGTGCATGACAATTAACAGAAGCAAATCGCCCAGCTCTTCCCGCAGATTAACATCGTCATTTGCATAAACCGCCCCGGCGACTTCGTACGCTTCTTCCAGCATTGGAGGCACCAGGGAAGCGTTGTTCTGTTCGCGGTCCCACGGACAGCCATCTGGCGCGCGCAGCCGCGCGACGATGTCACACAGCTGGGCGAAGCCCTTAATTGATTGTTGATAGTCGATAGCAGCTGGCGGTTCCATTTCCATCACCTCTCAACTAACAACTATCAACTTCTTCAAATCCGCCAGAGCGACCGATGCGCGCCGAACTCGGTGATTTCGCCGGAGGATTTCTTGCCGACATAAATGGTGATGCCGATGACGCAGGCAAAGGTCCCGACGAAAGTGCCCGCCACCAGCCAGGAGGGAATGTGACCGACTCGCAGGGCGTGATAAAGCGCACGGCCACTCGTAATCGGTTCGGAAGCGTGCAGGAAAATTTTCGTCACCCATGCCACCATGATGAGGATGAAAATGAACACGTAATTGCGTTTCAACCGGCGCCCGATGGCTTCGAGTTTCGAAATCTTGAATGAGGGCAGGATGAGATCCTCGCACACCAGTTTTTTCCATTCACCTTGAAGCATCTGACGATTTTCCATCACCATCGGGACGAGAAAGTGCGCTTCCAGCATGCGCACCCGTGCGCGGAAAGCATCGTAAAAGCGGTAGCGTCGAGCCTCGATCCAGAGCATCACCCAAACGATCGCGAGATTGAAAAAGAAAATGATGTGCGGGACTTCGCGATTAGCAAAAGCGATGGTGATAATGGCGGTGCTGCTGGTGATGGCCCAGTTTGTGGTGATATCGAGCCGTTGCCGCCAGACCATGATGCGCCCGAGTTCGCCCCGATAAAAATGCGACATGGCATTGACGTAGCCGGGATCGTAAATGCTCCGTTGCAACGAAATGGTTGCTTCGTCGTTCGGGGCGGGCGCGGTATTTTCTGTTGCCACAGTTGTTGGATTAACTGGATAACTGCTTCGCCTGAATAATCCAACTTTTCTCTATGGCCATTGCGCTCGCCGATATTCTTGATCAACGGCAAGTCGCATTGCAGGTGAGATCGCGCCGACGACCGAATGCAATCCGGGAGGTTGTGAATCTGTTCGAAAAAACAGGGAGCGTCGCGCGACCCGCCGATTTTCTGGCACAGGTGCTGGCGCGGGAAAAAGCAGGCTCGACCCTGGCTGAAAACGGCGTCGCTTTCCCACATGCACGTACCGAGCTGGTCGATCGGATTGCGCTCGCCATCGGTCGCAGCCGGGCTGGCGTCTCCTGGAACGATCAGGAAGATCGCGCGCGCGATTGATCTTTCTCCTGGCCGTTCCGCAACGACTGGTGAACGACTATCTCGTCCTCGTCGGAACTTTGGCGCGCGTCACGCGAGACCAACAACGCCGCGACGCTTTGTTTGCGGCCGCAACGCCAGGGGAATTTATCGCAATCTTGCGCGAAGCCGGGTCATTTTGATTCCTTCAACAAACGATCGCGCGCACGATCGAGGATTCGCCGCTCATTGGGAGTAAGGCTGCCAATACCAGACCTGGCGATTTTGTCGAGAATGGGATCGACCGATTCGGAGATGTTGTCATCGTCGCGTCGTGCCGGAGTCGGTTTGGGAACGACCTTAAACTTCGGCTTCGGTTGTAGCCGGGCCTTGACATTCTCCCACCAGACCAACTCCGGCCCGACGCCGCGGAGGCGAACAAAGCAAAAACCAACCGCGATGCTTGTTAAGAGGACGGCCAGGTCGGTCCAGGCATTGTAGGCCAGCAATTGCAGGACGTAGATCGCACCCAGAATAAC
>JBKPMO010000064.1:0-3875 GCA_046732175.1 Verrucomicrobiota bacterium | reverse complement strand
GACCTTCACTTTAACCTTTCGCTAACCGCAGGCGAGAGGAAGCTTTATTATTCGGAGCAGGAATTTCGGGCTTGGTTTGTCCTCGACGGTTGAAGACGTAGTTAAAGATATGGCGATACGCTATTTGAACTCGTTATTTTTCGCGCTAGCGCGATCCGCCAGCTCTGTCATCCACTCGGGTGTGATGCGTCTGGCTTGATGGCCCGCACACACATCATTTGCGCCGGTTTGCAACCCCGGCCCGGGCAGAAATCGGTTCCCGATTTTCATTGCGTTGCCGGTTAAATTTGGGAAGAGCGCGTTTGCTATGATCGCACCGCGCGCCGCAAAAGTTAATGTGAGCGACGGCTGCCCGCGGCGAGCGGCTGCGAGAATTTTATAGCCTGCTCGTTTTCCGTTCATTGAAATTAATGGCATCCCATTGGAGACGGAGAACCACGCAAATTCAGCATCGTGCCGCCCTTTGAACTTTGCGTTGACGTGCGAGCCTGTCCGCATCAAACCTGGTGTGACTGTTGTAACATAAATATTATCGCGTGCCAGCTCGGCCCGCAGAGCATCTGATAAACCGGTTAATGCGAACTTGCTCGCGCAGTACGGCGTAAGGTGCGGTACGGCGACTTTTCCGCCGATTGAACAAATGTTAACGATGCGTCCGCAGCGGCGCACGCGCATCGCCGGAAGAACCTCCATTATCAGATGAAGCGGTGCCCAGAAATGCACACTCATCGCACGTTCAAAATCCTGTTGTTGCATGTTTTCAACCGGGCCGACTTGAATGATTCCGGCGTTGTTGAAAAGAACATCGATCTTGCCATAGCATGCCAGAACCTCGGCTACAGCGGCTTGAATTTGCGAACGTTCAAACAAATCGCATTGGATGGCGAGGATTTCACCGCCGCGGGTCGTCAGCTCGGCTTTGGCGCGCTCAAGCTCATCGGCGTCCCGCGCCAGAACCGCCACGTTCCCGCCTTCGCTAGAGATCTGGCGCGCCAAAATAAGACCGAGCCCACGCGAGCCCCCGCTGATTAACACCACCTTTCCAGCAAACGAAAAATTGGTGCGCCATGCCCGCCAGGCTAGCCACGCGCCGAGAAGCGCCATCGCGATTGCAGGTCTACGCCTCATCAACAGCAATTTCGCATTTACCCGCATCCGCGGACGACAAATTGTGCCGTTCACCAGCGACGACAGGACCTGCGCCCCGGTGCCCGCCGGAATTACCCGAATCAAATTACTTAGTTATCTTATGATCGTGCCGGCCGCCCTTGTCGTTTTTCACCAGGGCGGGCCGTCGAAACCGATTCCGACGGACTAACAGTTTACAGTCGCGTTATTTCAGTAGTCCTGAACATGTCGAAGCAACGGCAACGTCTGGCCGGTTCGCGACGCCCGATATCTTTCTTGCAATGAATGTACTTCGCAGACTAAAGCCTTTCGATCGAAAGTCAGGGAACCTAAATGTAGTGGTCGAGACGCCGAAAGGTTGTCGCAACAAATACGCATTCGATCCTGAACTAAAGAGTTACAGATTGAAGTCTGTCCTGCCTAAGGGGGCCGTTTTCCCCTTCGATTTCGGTTTCATCCCAGGCACAACGGCCGATGATGGCGATCCTATGGACGTGTTATTGCTGATGGATGAGCCGGCCTTCACCGGTTGTGTCGTCCAGGCGCGGCTGCTCGGCGTGATCGAAGCCGAACAAACCGAAGACGGGAAAACCGAGCGTAATGACCGCCTGATTGCAGTGGCGGCCAAGTCGCACACGCATTCCTCGTTAAAATCGCTTGGCACGCTCGACCAAGCACTAATCAAGGAGATTGAACATTTCTTCGTTTCCTATAACGAAGCACGCGGTAAAAAGTTCAAGCCGCTCGGATGCAAAGGGCCACATGTCGCAACGCGATCGGTAGAGGACCATACAAAGCGAAAGAAGAAGGGCGGATAAGTCGAAGCTAGATTGTTTCCGCCGGCAGGCATTGTCGTTCAATATTTCGGCACGCGCGCGTGCGTCATGACCCGCGAAATATCGAGGTAAGCATTTCGACTGAATTGCACGGAGAAACGATTGTGACGAATCAAAATACAGCGGTACCAGAAGTAGAGCGAGCGGTTGAAACGCTTCCGTCGCTTTTTACCCGGCTCGGTGATCAGTTGACGCGGCTTTTTGACGCAAAGCTGAGTCTTCTCCGCATCGAACTTAAGGAAGAAATCGCTCGCTATCTACGCGGGGCGGTAATGATTATAGCGGGCGCGCTAGTGGCGCTAATCGGTTTTGCTCTCTTGAATGTGGCGATCGCTTTTCTTATCTCCATGCTTTTTGATGCCGCGCACATAAGCCAAGTAGCGCGATACGCGCTCGGCTTTACGGTGACTGCGTTCCTCTATCTAGCTGTCGGCGCGATCGTAATTGTGAAGGCGAAGAATCGAATCAACCAGCAAGGGATTGTGCCGCCCAGGACGGCAACCGAATTAGAGCGGGATAAGGAATGGATAAAGAAGCAAATGTAGTTAGAAAGAAAATTATTTATGGCAAGACAACCCAATTCTCAAATTACACAAGATAAAGCTCCGAGTAAGCGCGAGCTTCAACGGCAAATCGGTCGGACGCGCGAGTCCCTCAGCGAAACCGTAGAAGAGATTAAAGAAACAGCCGAGCAAGGTATTGCCTCGGTCAAGGAAACTGTCTCCGGTGTAATGGATTATCGCGAGGAATTTCAGAAGGAGCCGTTGGTCTGGAGTTTGGGTGCTCTGTCCGCGGGGTTTGCCTTGGGCTACACCGTGGGCTACGCGCACAAGAGTGCAAAGAAGGGCAACCCTTCCAAGGTGACGCAGTTCGCCGACCGGATGGTCGATGAATTAGCAACGGTCAGTCAAAGCCTTGTTATTCCCGGGTTAAATACGAAAATCAGGGAGTTCTTCGGGATGGACTTTTCCGCCTTGTTAAGCGACATGCGCGGCAAAAAGAACAGCCCTCGCAAACACAAAAGAGCCCGACCCCTGGCTCTGAAATCGGGTGTCAAAAAAGGTCGGCCAAAGAAGTCTCGTTAACTATTCTCTTTTTGCGGCACGCACGGCGCCTCAACTGCGCCAGCACCGCCGTAATCTGCTGTTTCGTCGCCACTACACGCCTGCCCCCGACGCAAGCTCAATCGGGCTAAGCGTCGCGTCAGTGATCAGCGCCACTAACTTTTCGCCACTGCGCGGGGTGTGCGGTCGTCGAGGACGCGTCGCCGTTTAATGTCTTCCATAACGTCTTCGGCAATCGTCTTGAGCAGCTCCTGCTCTGGCGCCGAGAGTCCGCGCGGTTTCGTGTCGATGATGCAAAGGCTTCCGATAGTGAGACCGTTGGGGCCGTGCAAAGGAACACCGGCGTAGAAGCGAAACCCACGTTCTTTGACAAACGGGTTATTCGCGAAACGAGGATCGCGCGCCAGATCGCGCACCACTAGTATGTCATCGTTTGCAACCACGTGCCCGCAAAGTGAGACGTCGCGGGGCGTGCTACGACTCTCCTCCAGATCTTCAGGCAAGCCCTTGTGTGATTTGAACCACTGGCGGTCCTTGTCGACCAAAGTGACAAGGGCGATCGGCACCTTAAATAGACGCGTCAGCCGCGACGTAATACGATCAAAGTTTTCCTCGGGAGGCGTGTCGAGCAGGTTCAAGCCTTCAAGTTCTGCCATGCGCGCTTCTTCATTGCTCGGAATTGGAGCGCCCATCATTTTCTCCGCGATCGGTGCTGTCATCTTAACGAGCGCGGACACAGCCTCAGCCAGTGAAACTGCAACTTCAGTGGCGCCGGAAGCATGGAGGCGTTGAGTTGCGTTCTCCTTTTTCAGGCTGGGATCCCAAATGCCGACGAGGGTTTTTACAC
>JBKPMO010000063.1:0-7985 GCA_046732175.1 Verrucomicrobiota bacterium | reverse complement strand
GATAGAAGCCAATGTCTCGTGGGCTCGGAGATGTGTATAAGAGACAGGCCCAGCACGATGCAAACGGTGTTGATGTTCTGAATCCACTGCGGCTGAATCTTCACGGGACCGACCATCAGGTCGACGTTGTTGACCGCGAACAGCATCAGGCCGCTCGGCGCCATCTGGTAGAGCGACCAGAACATTAGCGAGCCGATGGTCAGAATCAGATAGGCCGTCATGTTGCGCTTCTCGCGGCGATCCGGGTGGCGGAGCGTGAGATAAATGAGGGTGAGCGCGACCCCACCGCAGATCGTCTTGATCACCGTTTCGGTCATGCCGGGTTGTTGGAGCATGAGCCACACGACGGGGACGAGGCCGATGAGAATGCCGATGCCGGCAAATTGGCGCAGCCGGAATTGCCTCGGCGTCGCGTCGAGCAGTATGGTGCTGCGGTCGGCGAGCGTCTTCCAATTGAACAGGGCGAGGACGATGGCGCCGAAGTTGCCGAGCGTCGCGAAGATGAAGAGGCTGGAGTAGCTCTCGGTGGCTTGGAAATGGCCGGCGGCGCTGAACCCAACGAAGAATCCGACGTTCATACCGGCGTAGTTCCAGAGGAAGGCTCCTTCGCGGCGCGGATCCTCAGGGGTGAAGCGCTGCGTGAGCATCATATTGATGCAGGTGACGTTGAGGCCGCTGCCGGTGAGGAAAAGAGCGAGGCCGACGTAGAACAGCGCGAGCGTGCCGGTCGCGATGCAGGCGCAGCCAATCACCTGCAGCGCCATGCCACCCACGAACAGTTTGCGATTCGAAAGGAAGCGGCCGCCCAAGTAACCGCCGAAGAGGTGGAGGCCGTAGTTGAAGGCGCCGAACACACCCATCAACGTGGTGGCCTGTTTCACGCCGAGATGCAGATGCTTCGTCGCGTAGAGGACCAGGGTCGAGTAGAGGACGGCGAAGCCGAGCGTCGAGAAGATCTGAATGAAGAACAGCGCAGCCGTTCCCTCCGGGGCGGCGGAGAAAAGGCGAGATTTTTTCATCCGACGCGTGTCTGCTTGCCAAGCCGTAGCCTTGGCGAAGGATGGTCGCTCGAAGCGCCGGGTAATGTCAAGCCGCGCCTCTGATGTTGGCCGCGTCGTTGCTTTCCGCTGAGTTAATCCAACGGATTCGGCCGCAGCGACGGGAGATTAGTATTCCTGGTTGTGCATAAGAAACCAGTTGCGGTAACGTTTCCGCCGTTGCCATGGATCCGGCTGCGTTTTTTACCGAACTGAAGCGGCGGAAGGTTTACAGGGTAGCGGTCGCTTACGCGATCGTGGCGTGGCTGCTGATCCAGGCGGCTTCCATTCTGTTTCCCACCTTCGAAGCGCCTCCGTGGGTGATGAAGGTCTTTGTTACCGCGATCATTCTCGGTTTTCCAGTTGCCCTGATTCTGGCGTGGGCGTTTGAGCTGACCCCGGAAGGAATCAGGCGTGCGGAGGAATTACCATCGCGCGAGTCGAAAACGCGTAAAGCTGGCAGCAAATGGACCGGTATCATTGTCGCAGCCGCCGTCCTCGCGGCCGCGCTGCTCGCATTTCAATTTGCGCGCACCCGAAAACCAGCGTCAACCGAGCTGCTAAAACAAGCCGCGCCGGCGGCGAGCGCGGACAAATCAGTTGCAGTCCTGCCGTTCGAGAATCTGAGTTCAGACAAGGAGAACGCGTTTTTTGCGCAGGGCATCCAGGATGAAATCATCACTACGCTGTCAAAGATCAGCGGGCTACGCGTGATCTCGCGCACTTCAACCGCCCAATATCAAAGCGCTCCGCAAAATCTCCCCGAGATCGCTCGCCAGCTCCGCGTGAGCAACGTGCTTGAAGGCAGCGTTCAGAAAGCCGGCGATCGGGTGCTCATCAACGTGCAGCTGATCCAAGCCGACACCGACGCACATTTGTGGGCGCAAAGTTACAATCGACAGTTGACCGACATCTTCGGCGTAGAAGCCGAGGTCGCAAAAATCATCGCGGAGTCATTGCAGGCTACGCTTTCACCGCAGGAAAAAGCGCGGGTCGAAACCAAACCGACAACGAATGCCGATGCTTACGTGCTTTACTTGCGTGCTCGCGATTATCAAACGCGGCCGGACAACCTATTGCAGGATTTTCGGTCGGCGGCCGATCTTTACAAGCAGGCGATTAAACTCGACCCGAACTTCGCGCTCGCCCATGCACGCCTCTCAGCTGTTATGAGTACGATCTATCATTGGTTCGAACCGACCGACGAGGTTAAACAGGCCGCTCGTCGTGAAGCGGATGAATCGCTTCGAGTTCAACCCGATCTCGGCGAAGCCCATGTTGCGCTTGGCCTCTATTTCTACTACGAGGAGGGCAATTACCAGGAAGCTCTGAGCGAATTGAATTTGGCAGCGAAGACCCTTCCAAATGATGGCGATGTCGGTCTTTACATTGCGGCGGTACAACGGCGGCAGGGGCATTTCACAGAGGCTATTGCCGCTTACCAAAAAGCTGAAGCAATCGATCCGCGCAATTCGATTACGCTCTACGATGCTGCACAGACCTACTTCGGAATACGCGACTGGCCAAATGCGGTTAAAGGAATGGATCGCGTTCTCGCGCTCGCGCCCGATTCTCTCAATGTCAAAATTCAGCGCGCCTACATGGAGTTTTTTTGGAAAGGCAGCACCGCTCCAATCAAAACAGTTCTCGAGAGCTTCGCGCCAAATCTCGATCCCGACGGGGTCGTTACTTTTACTCGCTGGGACGTCGCTCTTATAAATCGTGATCCGGATGCGGCTGAACGCGCGCTAACATCCGCGCGGCTAGAGAATTTCATTGCGCCTACCGGCGTGCGATTGCCAAAAAGCTATCTGGCCGGTTGCGTGACATTGATGCGCAACGATGCCGCGACGGCTCAGCGGGAATTCGAAACCGCCCGGCCGATATTGGAAGAAATTGTGATGAAAAGCCCTCAGGACGGCATTCGCCACGGCCAGCTCGGTTTTCTTTACGCATTGATGGGACGGAAAGATGACGCGCTGCGTGAAGGCCGGCGTGGGACCGAAGTGACTCCTGTTTCCAAAGACATCATCAATGGAGGCACGGTTCAGGGCTTTCTGGCATTGATTTATGCGCGCAACGGCGATGCCGATCACGCCATCGAACTGATCGAGCGCCTGCTCGCTACGCCTTTCGCAGTTGATTACTCCGATGACAGCATCACTCTTGCCGATCTGCGGCAACGCTGGGAATGGGACCCGTTACGCAAGGATCCGAGTTTTCAAAAAATCCTGGCATCGCCTGAACCAAAGACAATCTACAAGTGACGTGTGCAAGCTGGATCGACTCGCCGCGGCGAGACGGTGCCGAGACAGATCAGCCGAGTTTTACTTCCTTACTCGATGAAGAACTCACGCGGTCTTCTCAATCCCTCGTCGAGTTTCGCTTCGGTCACCTTTCCGACCGAGAGAAGAATGATGTGGTGTTCGACCGCGAACAGCCGCTGCGGACGAATAACGCACAGTTGATCGAGTTGGCTCGTTCACAATCAATGCAATCCAGCGCAACCGAGAAACCATCGAAATGCGCGCGGCCGGTCATCTGACAGAGAATCAAATCCGCCACTGAAAGATCCGCCAGAACCAAAGCAGCCCGGCGCTTTTCGCCAGCGGGATGAAGTTCGCGGTCAATCATCGGCATCCCAGAGCCGCTTGCGAAAATAGTCTTTCCAGCTTTGCGGGAGTGCTGCGACCTCGATGGCGCGGCGGAGAAGCTCCTGATTTTGGGAATCCACCGAGTAAAGGTTGACGATGTCAGTGATCGTAACGCCGTTTTCTTGCCGCTCGGTGAATTCAATGGCATCGTTCTTTTCCACGTCACCCTCACCAATCACGGCGAGGTAGAACCCGGTGCGTTTGCTTTGAAGAAAGCGTTTCACCATGTCGGGACGGCTAAATCGAATCCCGAGTTTGAAGCAGGGCATTCGTGGTTGCGTGACCACGAACTCGGCTGAGCCGACCCGAATGTGATCACCAATTCTTGTCTGGTCCTCTAGAATACCTTCCGTGGTGAAATTTTCGCCGAACGCGCCCCACGGAAGCTCGGCATCGGGAAGCTCAGCTCGCCAATAGGAATAGTGTTCGCTCGGGTAAAGATAAACGGCTTTATTGACTCCGCCGTGAACTGATAGATCGGATTGTCGATCACCATCGAGGTTCAGCATGGAAACGTGAACTTTGCGTTCAACTGGATACTTCCAGATCGACGTGCGCACGGTCTTACCGCCCACGGTGATTTCGCGCGGCAAGCCTACGTTGACAGAAATCAGTTTCATCGATTCGCTGAACGCAACATGCGCCCTTCTCAGCGTAGAAAAGAGTTACTGCAAAAATGGGGTCCGCACATCGCTCAGAAATGAGCAGCCCTAAGCGCCGGTACGGAACTGATCGTCCTTGTTTTTGAAAAGAACATTGAACGTCGTGAGCGATCCGTAACAGCGGGTGATATATTGTTGCAGATCAAACTTGTCCGCCTCGCTCAGTTTGTCGCTCGCGTTCACCTTCTGCTCGAGAACTCGCAGATTGTTCCGGATCATGACGATTTTATGGAAGAATGTCTCGAGCGGGACTTCTTTCGGCTGAAGCGAACTGTCGGCCGGTTGCATGACAAGGGTTCCCCGCTGCCATCGAGTGGCCAGACCTTCTACGACCCTATCTTTTTGTTCCAGCCCGAGTGCTTCGACTACCGCGTGAGCGGTATCGCGGATCACAGTCGCGAGCGGCATCTCTAACGCACTCACCGCAGCAGTCGCCTCCGCGGGCTGGAGATCGCTGGAGGCCGGCGCAACCGTTCGCGGCGCATCCTGAAACACGATCTCGGCTGTTTGCTCAGTCAGTGATCTTACCGTACCAACGCCGTATTGTGGATGGCGCACCTTCATTCCGATATGGAGTGTTTCGATGTTCATGTTGCTCCCGAAGTCTGCGAGATCGTCACAGAAAGCGCAACCACCGTTGCTATTCTGGAATCAGATTAGAAAACGGGAAGGCGTTCGCGCTTTGTAACATGGTATGCGCGTGCCTGACAGCTATACTTTCGAGTAAATCTCCGATCCGGCTTACGCGAATTCTTTCGACTTCTGTTCCATTCCATTTTTAGAGCCTCAGCCTCTGAGAGATTTTGCTGGGCTGCGTACTTTGACCTGACGCACGCGTAGCGCTACGCCAACCAACGGGCGACGCGCGTGGCGATCGTGGCGGGAGCCTCGATGTGCAGGAAGTGACCGAGGTTCGGCATGACCTCGAGGACACGCTCGTCGAACAATCGACGGTCCTCGTCGGTCGGCGGTACGATGCAGCCGTCGTCGCTGCCATGGAGCTGCAACAAGGGTGTTGCAATGTGCGCCTCGGCCTTGCGCACGCGATCGACGAACGTCGTGAACGGGCGCACGATCGCGCGGTAGTATTCGAGCGGTGCGGGAAGGCTGCGCTTGAGACAGGCGTGCAGCTCGTCACGGCGCGCGGAGTCGAGTGTGAAGCTCGGCGACCAGGCGCGCCACAGGCGATCGATCAGGGCGAGCTCGCGGCGGCGCACGAGATAGTCTGCTCCTGGAAGCTGGAACAGGGCCATGTACCAACTCTTCTTCCACTGCTTTGAGGAGGCGAGCGAGCGCAGGAAGGTCGCCGGATGCGGGATCGCGAGCGTGACCGCGCGACGGACGCGCGACGGCGCAGCGGCGCACACGGTGTAGGTGATCATGCCGCCCCAGTCGTGGCCGACGAGGTCGACTTGGCCGCCGAGGCGATCGATCAGGGCGAGGGCGTCGGCGGCGAGGGTGTCGAGGTCGTAAGGCCCGACGATCGGAGAGGGAGCGTAGCCGCGCAGCCATGGCGCGACGACGCGGTGGGTCTCGGCGAGGTGCTCGAGGAACGGGACGGCGGTCGGCGGGTGATCGGGGAAGCCGTGGAGGAAGAGGAGCGGGCGCACGTTGACCGCGCCGCCAACGAGCGCGTAAACCTCGCCGAGCGGCAGCGAGAACGTGGTGCGGGTCAGCCTCTCATGCGCTGTGTTCATAAACCAGATCAGCTACAGGTGGAGCCTGATAGCCATGGTTACGACGAACGGCATCCACATAGCTCACGCGGAACCAGATGGCGTATAACGCGGGTAGGAAGGCAAGCGTCAACACCGTGCCAACGGCGGTGCCTCCGATCAGCACATAGGCCATGGATCCCCAGAACACTGAATGCGTGAGCGGAATAAATGCCAGCACTGCGGCCAGTGCGGTCAGGATGACTGGTCGCGACCGCTGGACGGTGGCCTCGATAATCGCATGATAGGAATCAAGGCCATCTGCTTGATTGGAATGAATCTGACCTATCAAAATGAGTGTGTTCCGCATCAAGATACCCGACAGACCGATCAGACCAAGAATGGCATTAAATCCAAAAGGCTGATGAAAAATGAGCAGCGCCGGCACTGCGCCGATCAATCCGAGCGGGCCAGTCAGCATCACCATCCACATGGCTGAGAAAGAACGCACGTGAATGATGATGACGGCCAGCATGAGCAGGAGCATGATGGGGAAAAGTGGAGCCAGTGCTGAGTTGGCTTTCTTGGCTTCCTCGATCGAGCCCGCTATCTCGATGTGATAGTTTTCCGGTAGCGCCTTTCGAAGCGGAGCAAGTTTGGCCCAAATCCGGGAAGAAACGTCCGGCGGCTGGGTCGTCTCAATATTGTCGCCCCGCACGGTGATGGTGGGAACGCGATCCCGCCGTTTGACGAGTGGATCTTCTGGTTGGATTTCGACCTGTCCGATCTGGCTCAAAGGAATCGGTTTTCCATTCCGAGTCGTGAGGGTAAAATTTTCCAGCTTGGTTGGATCTAATCGCTCAGGCCCAGCACTTCTCGCGACGACACTTACTGCGCGAATGTTCTCACGAACCTGGGTGATAGGTTGACCGTTTAGGAGAAATTGCAACTGCTGCGCTGCCTCTGCGGGTGAAAGCCCGATGAGCTGCAGGCGCTCTTGATCCAAAACGAAGTGCAACTTGGGAACGCGTTCTCTCCAATCCACATTTACGGTGCGCATATTCGGATCGTTGCGCATGATTTCTTCAACACTGCGAGCGACTTCCTGAAGCTTTGCGGAATCAGGACCCATCACGCGAAAAGCAACGGGGAAGGGAGAGTAGGGACCGAATACCAACTGGGTCGCGCGAATCCTCGCTTCCGGCGCCAGGCCATCTGCGGCCGCTTGGCGCAGGCGTAATTTGAGATGATCCCTTGCTTTCGCATTCGGCGTCAAAACCACAATCTTCGCAAAGGATGGATCAGGCAGCTCCGGGTTGTAGGAAAAGAAAAACCGTGGCGCACCGGCTCCTACATAGGAAGTCACGATTTTCGATTCGGCTTGTTCCGATAGCCAGTGTTCGATCTTTTTTGCCGCTGCGCTGGTCGTCTCGATGCTGGTCCCCAATGGAAGCTGGACTTCAACTAACAATTCAGGCCGGTCAGAGTTTGGAAAAAACTGTTTCTTCACGACCGCCATCCCTCCGCCCGCCATTAGAAACGCCCCCACTACAATGCCGGCTACCGTATATTTTTTCCTGACGCACCAGGTAACAAAATGGCGAATCCGCTGGTATCCCGGAGTGGAATAGATTCCCGCATGGCCTCCTTTTATGGCTTTGATCTCGGGTAGAAGTTTTACCCCCAGATATGGGGTGAAAACCACCGCCACGATCCACGAGGTAATCAAGGAGAATCCGACAATCCAGAAGATGTTTCCGGCATATTCTCCCGCAGTCGAACGCGCAAAGCCTACCGGCAAAAACCCGATTACGGTTACCAGCGTCCCGGCAAGCATTGGCGCTGCGGTGTGGCTCCAGGCATAAGCCGCAGCTTGGATGCGATCCATCCCCTCCTCCATCTTCACCACCATGGACTCGATGGCGATGATGGCATCATCCACCAAGAGTCCCAGCGAGATGATGAGCGCTCCTAATG
>JBKPMO010000062.1:0-5955 GCA_046732175.1 Verrucomicrobiota bacterium | reverse complement strand
ATTTCCCCCGAGCAAGCTAAGCGGGTGATTCAGGAGCTCCTGTAGTGGCAGCCGTGTCGGCCGCAAAGATTCGAGTGCAACCGCGAATTCACGCGAATTGACACCAATAGTTAGCCGCCTTGATCCAAGGCTTCTTCAGTTCCCAGGCTATCGCGTTCTCCACTCAGTTCACCCCGCGGCGCCGGTGCACCGGAGCGCTGCTCCCCCGGACGTGGCTCTGCCCGCGTAAGCTTTTGTCCCTGACGCGAGAAGCCTGAATTTCTGACGGCGAGGCACATGCAGCCGGTGCCTTCGGCACAACCCTGGCAGCAATAGGTCTCGCCGTCGTGCGTATATCCTTCGCCAGGCCACTCATTCTTAACCATTCCGCAACCGGGACACGCCGGCGATGGAACGGAGTTCACCAACGAATCGCTTTCATCGATGTCTATCGGCATAACTTTCCTGTCCGACTCTGGTGGACCGCCTTATATAAATAGAAATCGACTCTAACAGCACTTTTGCGCGCCTCGCAACAGCCGAGACGAAGCTTTGCAGGACCTAACCACCAATTCACACTAATGAACACCAATAGTCTTGCTGTAGCGGCGTTCTGCGACCGCCGATCTTAAAACCCTTCGTAAAAAATCTTCCGTCGGAAGCAGATTCTATCATGTAAAGCTACAAACCGTTTTCATCCAGCTTCAGAATCATCAAAACGCTGGCGCCGTTCGCCATATCCGAAGGTATTGTCAGTTCTTTTGGAGAATGGCTGATTCCACCGACGCTTGGAACGAAAATCATTCCGATTGGGACGATTCGCGCAAGATTCTGAGCATCGTGCCCTGCGCCGCTTGGCATCAGCTTCGTTGTCAAACCCAGACTTGTCGCTGCTTGTTGAATGATCTTACGAAGCCGTTGATCTGTGGGCGCTGGAACCGCAGTTACATCGAGCGCAGCGAAAGAAATTGTCGTGCCGGTATCCGCGGCGATTTTTTCAGCAGACTTCTTCACTTTTTCAAATACCAGATCGATTTTCGATGTCTCCAGATCTCGAATCTCCAAACTCATCACTGCCAATCGGCGGCCATACAGAAAACTGGGAGCAAAAGCAGCAGAGAAACAGTCGGTAACTCTTTCCTCACGTAGCGATTCTACAGGCTGCCAAGGCCAGATGAAAGCGAGCGCCGAACGCGACTTCCGCCGTGGAGAAGTGCAACAGGGTCAAATCTAAATATTTGACATTTCAGGCGACGGCCGTTTCCAAGCCAGCATCATTCCGTCGCGCACGGTAATGCAAACGTTCTCGACGCGTGGGTCGGATTGCACCAGCCTATTGAAAGCAACGATGGCACGAGTGTCATCATCTTGTGGGTTGATGACTTTGCCACTCCACAAAACGTTGTCGCCTACGATCAGGCCGCCGGGTTTCACCAACGGAAAGCATGCTTCGTAATAGTTTGTGTAGTTGACCTTGTCGGCGTCGATGAAAATGAGATCCAACGGCCCGGACAAGGTTTTGATCGTGTCCAAGGCAGGTCCCATCCGGATCGTGATCTTGTTTCCATACGGGCTCTCCGCGAAATAACGGCGCGCGATCGCTTCAGCTTTTGGATCGATTTCGCACGTGATGAGATGGCCGTCGTCAGGTAGCCCTTCGGCCATCATGAGGGTGCTGTAACCCGTAAACATCCCGATCTCGAGAATGTTTCGGGCCCCGATCAGACGGACGAGCATTTTCAGGAAACGCCCCTCAATCAGTCCTACCTGCATTTCAGGCCGTTTCGCTGTGCGATAAGTTTCTTCACGAAGACGCGCATACAAGTTGATCTCCGGCTCAGTGTGATCATGAGCGAATTGCTCAATTGCGGTGTCGATGAAACGATCCATTGAAGTTTTCGCTGACTTGATTCGTTAAACCGTTACATCGTTACATCGAGATCGAACAGAAAAACAGGCACTCTTTCTAATCTCGTCAGTCTGCACCCCTACTTCAAAATGCATCCCGGAAAAAAGTAGAAGCTAGAACTTAGAAAGTAGAAGATGTCGGGGAAAAAAGATACCTCTCCTTTTTCTGCGAAATCTCGCCACAAAAAACTGGCTATCGAAAACTTAGAATTGGCTTAACAATTCGAGAAAAGATTTAACCATATGACTGCGACACACCGAACGTTGACCCCGAGCTCTTTTGGGGTCGATGGATATGTTGGGAACACGCCGTTGATTCGACTCCGGCGCCTGTCCGAACTGACGGATTGTGAGATTCTGGGAAAAGCCGAATTCATGAATCCGGCCGGATCGGTGAAAGATCGAGCCGCCTACGGAATCATCACTGACGCGGAGGCAGCGGGTCGGCTTAAGCCGGGGGCAACGATCGTTGAAGGGACCGCCGGTAACACGGGGATTGGTCTTGCCGTGATCGGGCGCGCTAGAGGGTATCGCACCGTTATTGTGATTCCAAATAATCAGTCGCCGGAGAAAATGCATTTGCTCCGTACGCTTGGTGCGGAGGTAAAGGCGGTGCCGGAAAAGCCATATAAAGATCCGGAAAATTACAACCATATCGCGCGTCGGCTTGCGGAGGAGCGCGGCTGGTTCTGGGCTAACCAGTTCGATAACACCGCTAACCGAGACGCGCATTATCGGAGCACCGGCCCTGAAATCTGGAAACAAACCGAGGGCAAGGTCACAGCGTTTGTCACAGCCGTCGGCACCGGCGGCACGCTTGCCGGTGTGAGTGGTTACCTCAAGGAACAAAATCCGAAGATTCAGATCGTCTGCGCCGATCCGTACGGCGCGGCGATGTGGTCTTGGTTTACCAATGGCAATTTGGAGACGAACGACGGTGATTCTATTGCCGAAGGGATCGGTCAGGGCCGCGTCACAAAGAACGTCGAAGGAATCAAGGTCGATTGCGCTTATCGCGTTCCGGATCAGACTGGTCTGACGATCGTTTACCAGCTTCTGCGTGACGAAGGCCTATTCCTCGGTTTATCAAGCGGCATTAACGTTGCCGGCGCGGTGCGCTTCGCCAAAGAATCGGGGCCGGGTCGAACGATCGTCACTGTTCTTTGCGACTCGGGTCACAAATATCAATCAACGCTTTTCAATCGCGACTGGCTAACTTCCAATCATCTGGATCCGGACCTTCCCTTGGAATCGGTTCTCGACCACTAATATCTTGAGCTGTAACCCGAAATAGAAAACCGTTTCCGACGATATTTAGAGATGACTGACGAACGGATAGATAAAACCAAATCAGCAATTGAAGCAGCCACTCATTTTTGACCATTCCGCAACCGGGACACGCTGGCGATGGAATGGAGTTCACCAACGAATCGCTTTCATCGATGTCTATCGACATAACTTTCCTGTCCGAATTTGATGGACCGCTTTATATAAATAGAAATCGACTCTAGCAGGACTTTTGCGCGCGCCCGACCCCACTCGCCACCCCAAGTTGCTCCCCTTCTGGGACCCACTTCGCGGCGATCCGCGCTTTGAGAAAATCGTTAATTCGCTGGTCCCAAAGTAATCTATTCATGCCCTAACCGCGCCGTAGCCTTGGCCAAGGCGAGTCGCGTCCCTCGCGCCGAGATAACAAGACGCGGCGAGCGCTCCGCAAATCCTTGTCGAAGAAACCTGAACTGATCACAGCTTGATTTAATCCGCGCGATTGTGCGCCTTTTAATTCGCTGCCTAACTGTTCCAGTAGGGATGGGCGGCTGCGCGGCTGATACTGACTCGAAGATATGATGTTTTATTGAAGGCGAGAAACAGGCCGTTACTATGGCGCGATTCTTGTGACGGCTTCTTCTTCCTCGCGCCCAACAAACCGGCGCCTGGCTCTGCTCGTGATCGCTGTGGTGTTTGTGGTTCTGAACGCCGATATCACGACGGTCAACGTCGCGTTGGTTACGCTGGGCAAAGATCTGCACACAGATTTGGACGATCTTCAGTGGGGACTTAACAGCTACATGCTTGCATTCGCTGCGCTGATCGTCGCGGCGGGACGTCTCACTGACATCTTCGGTCGACGCCGTTGCCTGCTTGCAGGTGCAATTTTATTTGCCGTGGCCTCGCTCGTTTGCGGAATCGCGCCCACACTTTCGGTTTTAGTATTTGGACGGGTCTTACAGGGCGCCGGCGCCGCACTCATGCTTCCTGCGGGGATGGCTATCATCTCTGTTGCTTATGGTGCGGAGGAGCGAGCGGCTGCTCTCGGAGTTCTGGTGGGGGTGGCGGGTGTTGGTCAATCGGTCGGGCCACTTGTGGGCGGCTTTCTGACGGCCGAGGTGAGCTGGCGCCTGGTATTTCTGATCAACTTGCCGCTCATCGCCGTAATAATGTTCGTCACGCTGCGAGCAATTCAGGAGTCACGCGATGAGAGCGTTTCGCATCGAATTGATATCGCCGGTGTAGTCATTCTGGCTACAGCCCTAACGAGTTTTCTCATCGGCCTCGACGCGGCTCAGGGGAGCGATAGCAACCCGACACTGGCGCTGGGTCTGATCATTCTGTCCCTGGCTTTGTTTGTGTTCTTCGCGATTTTCGAGCGGCGCACAGACAATGCCATTCTCGACGGGAGACTGCTTCAGTTACCACCGTTTCTCGGTTCGTGCGTTGCGAGCGGACTTCTTGGATTCGTATTCTTTCTCTTCTTGTTTATCAGCGCGGTTTACTTGCAGGAAGAACTCGGCTACAACGCTTTGACCGCGGGAATCGCTCTGGTTCCGTTCAGTCTTGTTCTGGCCGTATCCGGAGTCATCTCGGGACGCCTAACGACGCGTTTCCAGGTGACGACTCTGCTAATTGCGAGCTGCGTTTCTATGGCCTTGGGTCTGGCGATCCTTTCGTTTGTGCCTGCATCCTACGGATACAGCGGAATCGTGCTCCCGTTTCTGCTTGTTGCCGCCGGAGCCGGCCCTGGCTTCACATTGCTGAACACGGCCGGTCTCGCGGCAGTTTCTTCAGAGCGCTCCGGCCAGGCGGCAGGGATAATCTACATGTTCCGCTTTGGCGGAGGCACAATAGGGATTGCCGCCGCCAGTGCACTCCACGCGGCACTCTTTCACCGCCAACTTGTTTTCAGATTAGCCGAAACCCCGTTATCGATCACGCAACAGAAGCTTTTGGAACAGCCCGGTGCAGCCGAACGCATCAGCCAACTCGACAGCGGCCTGATGGCGAATCAGGCGGAACAAGTCCGCCAGGCATTCCACGAATCGTTCGTTGCAGCGTTCACAGGCACGTTGCGTCTTAATGTGATATTCCCAATCGCGATTGGCATCCTTTCAGTCCTGCTGATGGGAAGGAGGAACGGAAGAATTGAGAATTAGGAAAAGAGTGCAGCTTCAGGAAACAGGATCTCCTCCGCGCGAAGGAGAACCGCCGGGATCAGGAAACCCTCGTTCGATCCGTTGAACTACGGGGACATTTCGTCAGAGAATCAAAGATCAGATATCAGAGGACAGATCGAAGTGTAGCAGAAGTTTTAATGCTCCAGCTTTGAATCTCGACGGGGCCGGGTCTTTGCTGAAAGTATGTCGGTGAAGGGCGTTGGGCGCTATCCTATGTCCGCCGAGGTAAAGAAAGAAATTGAACTCGAGATTGCGCACGTTCTTTTCATCGACATCGTCGGTTATTCCAAGCTCTCGGTTAACGAGCAGCACGCCCGGGTTCAGGAACTGAACGAGATTGTCCGCTTGTCGGAGCAATTCCGGAAAGCGGAAGCGGCCAACCGTCTTTTAAAGATCCCCACGGGCGACGGGATGGCGCTCGTCTTTTACAAAAGCCCGGAGGAACCGGCCCAGTGTGCGGTAGAGATCAGCCGTGCGCTCAAGGAACATCCACGCCTTCAACTGCGCATGGGAATCCACAGCGGGCCCGTCAGCGGCGTGGTGGACGTGAACGAGCGGACAAACGTAACCGGTGCTGGCATCAACATTGCGCAGCGAGTAATGGATTGCGGCGACG
>JBKPMO010000061.1:0-38981 GCA_046732175.1 Verrucomicrobiota bacterium | reverse complement strand
CCTGACGAACTGTTGCCGAATCGCTTCTATCTCTTTCCCGGTTTTTTCATCCTTCTTCTTCTCAATCACAAAAACAGAGTTGCCAAACGGCGCGTATGAAATCGCCGAACCCGGAACGACCAGCGTTTTGTGTTTCTCCGGAAGCTCAACTTCCACCTTCCCGAACATCCCCGGCCGCAAAACGTGATCAGGGTTCTGAACCGTCGCTTGCACCGTTACGTTCCGTGTCACAGCGTCGACCATTGAGTTAATCGCGGTAAGCTTGCCTTTGAACTCTTTGCCAGGCACCGCGTCGGTGTGCAAGCGGACTTCTAATCCATTGGAAAGCTTCGAAAGCTCCTGCTGTGGCAGGGCAAAATCGACATAGAGCGGGTCGAGTGCAGTTAGCGGAACGACCTGCTGACCTGCATTGATATTTTGCCCCACATTTACCTGGCGAATACCAAGCTGCCCATCGAAAGGCGCATGCACTTCTTTCTTCGAAATCATCGAATTCATTTGGTCGACAACTGCTTTCAACCTGTTGAACTTCGATTCAGCCGCATCCAACTCGGCCTTGGAGATGACGTGGCGGGCCGCGAGATCGCGACTACGCTGCAGATCTGCGCGCGCTAATTCCAAATCCGCTTCCGCCGTGTGCAACTGCGCTTCTTCGGCTGAAGCATCGAGTCTTATCAAGACATCGCCCTTTTTCGCTTCGCCACCGTTTTGAAACCTGATTTCGCTAACAGTTCCGCCAAGCTCAGTCGAAACAACCGCGCCCTGCACCGCAGATATTGATCCAACCGACGAAAGGACGGGCGGCCAATCTTCTTCCTTCACCGGCGCACTCGTTACCGTTGTCGGAGGCATCGTCATTGGCGAAGAGCCCATTTTGCGAAACTGAAAAGCTTTCACGTCCGCGAGGGCGAAGAACAAGGCAAGCGTTCCGAAAATTGCTCCCGCAGTTGGGGCTTTCAGCTTAAAGAACACCATCGCGGCAATCGCAAACAACAACGCGAGAATAGTAATAATCAAAACTGCGATCGTCATACCCCAGCCAGCTCCATCGTGTTGGTGAAAAGCAGACGCCACAAACGTCGCACCACTTCCAGTTGCGCGGTGCGTCGTTCCGCTTCGGTCATCTCCTGCGGTTGCAAAACGTCTCGCATCAGCATTCCGCGGGCGACTGCAAATATTAGTTCGGACAATTCGTTGGGTCTGAGGCCGCCTGCGGCATTTTTCCCTTCGGGCGAGCGCGCAATTAGATCCGTCACGCCATCCATCGAAGTTTGTAAAACGTCGCGCACCAGATTAGCCACTTGCGGATTGCGCGAGGCTTCTGCGTAAAGGTCGACCACGAAAGCGGACAGCACCTTCGGCGAGTTTTCGCAGCAGTGCGCGGTGAACAAAATCTCCAGTGACTCAAGTAGGGTAGGGGCTTGCCGGGCACGTTCGAGCACATCATGGATTTCCTTTTTGTGCCGGTCGGCCATAGCCGAAATGACAGCCTCCTTGCTGGCAAAATAGCGGTAAATCAGCCCGACACTGATGCCGGCTTCGGCGCTGATGTCATGCATGCTGGTCTGGTGAAAGCCGCGTTGGCCGAAGCAAACGAGGGCGGCATCGAGGATCTGGGACCGACGATCGAGGGTGGGTTCGAGCTGGGGGGTATTAGCCATAGGGCCGTAAGGTGAATGAACGTTCATTCATTGTCAAGGCCCATCGGTGGCCCTTATTATATAGGGGAATATAGGACACGGTCGACTAGGCAACTTCCCTTGGGTCGCGAGACAATGAAAAACGTGGCTGCGGACAGACGACATTCGGCGAGACGCCGTTGCTCCTTTGATTCTTGGATTTAGATTTTGTGCTCATAAGCTTTTATTCGTTTCAAAACCACGACGAACGAGCCCCCGACTTTAGGACACTCTTAAAAGACCGTCTTTCATTTGGATGTTGGATGTCGGACGTTGGGCGTTCGGTGTTGTGGCGGCGGCGCGAAGCCGCGCCAGGTTCATTAGCGCGGTCGCGGACTTTTCTGGAAAATCGTTTCGGCGAGACGCCGAAAGTCCGAGCCGGACTGGCGTTACACGCGAGGCGCGTGCGCTACCCGGAAAAGCTGCTGCGACGCTTCATGCCAGTCCGGCTCGGACCCCTTGACGAAAACCGCTCGCAATGGCCTCGTCTTTTTTGCATGACGTCGCGCAATCCCTTGCGGTCTCGACGTGTTCAGCGGGTTGCAAACCCGCTGGGCGCACAGACCGGAGGTCTATGTTCCAATTCGCTCGAAAAAGAGCTGCGCTACTTTCCGGTGACACATCGCTACCTCATCGGCGTCTCGGGCGGCCGCGATTCCATCGCCCTGCTGAATCTTCTGTTCGAACTCGGCTACAAAAAACTCGTCGTCTGCCATCTGAATCATCAATTACGCGGCGCGGCCTCGCGAGCCGATGCCCGGTTCGTCGAGAAGGTTGCCCGAAAACTCGGACTCGATTGCGAGATTGGATCAGCGGACGTCAGCGCTTTGATCAAACGGTCGAAGTTGTCAATTGAAACAGCGGCGCGGTTCGCGCGGCTAGCATTTTTTGTTGAGGTGGCGCGCCACCGGCGATGCTCGAGGATTTTTCTCGCCCATCACGCCGACGATCTGGTTGAGACCGCGTTGCTCAATCTTTTTCGCGGGGCCAGCCCGGGCGGCATGGCAGCGATGCGCAGAATTTCCATTCATCGCATCGGTAAAACCCAGTTAACGATCCTTAGACCACTAGTTGGAATCTGGCGAAGCGAGATTGACGCCTACGTCCGTGAACATGGGCTGGAATTCCGTGAGGACGCGACCAATCGCATCCTTCGTGCCTCACGAAACAGGATCCGTCATCGGATCCTGCCGGATATCGAAAAGCAATTCGGCCGCGATGTGCGGAAAACGATCTGGCGTGCGGCTCAGATCTGGCGCGAAGAAGAAGCGTTGCTGGATTCGCTTGTCCCGCGGGAAACAATTTTTTCAGCGAAGCTCGCGGTTGCGGCGCTGCGAAAACTGCCGGTCGCATTGCAGCGCCGAACGCTCCTGCGCTGGCTGCGCGCGCAAAAGATTTCCAACATCAGTTTCGATGTTGTGGAAAACATCCGTGCTCTGGTCCAGCCAGGCGCAAAGATCGCAAGAGTAAATCTTCCGCGCGATCGGCATGCGCGCCGGCGGGAGGGGAAGATTTTTTTGGAGTGATCTGCGGAACATAGACTTTCAGTCTGTGTGCCTAGCGGGCATTATGCCCGCTGCCGCGATTGAGGCAGACTTGAGCGGAATGGAACTCCGCTAGGCGCACAGGCCTCAGGCCTATGTTCCAAGGGATGGAGTAATGGGTAGCGGAGCAGCGAAACAAATGCATTACTCCATTACTCCACCACTCCAATGTCTTCGGAAGTCCGCGTTCGTTTTGCTCCCTCGCCTACCGGCTATTTGCACATCGGCGGGGCGCGGACTGCGCTTTTTAACTGGCTTTTTGCGCGACATCACGGCGGTACATTTGTTTTGCGCGTGGAAGATACTGATCGCGCCCGCAACACAGAGGAAGCGGTAGCGGCCATTTACGAAGGCTTAAAATGGTTGGGATTGAATTGGGATGAAGGGCCCCACGTTGGCGGAGATTTCGGGCCCTATTTCCAAAGTCAGCGGAACGAAATTTACGAGCGTTACCTGAAGAAACTGCAGGATGCGGGTCACATCTTTGACGACCAGGGCGCGCTACGGTTTCGTTCGCCCCGCGAGCATGTCGTGGTCGAGGATCTCGTTTGCGGCAAAATCGATTTCGATCTTTCGAACGAGGAAATCCACCCTGACATGACCATCCGCCGCGCGGATGGCTCGTGGATTTTCCATTTCGTCAACGTGATCGACGACATGGAGATGAAAATTTCGCACGTGATTCGAGGGGAAGATCATCTTTCGAACACGCCGAAACACATCGAGCTTTTTCGCGCCCTTGGTGTTGCGCCGCCGCGTTATGCGCATATCCCGCTCATTCTGAACCGGGACGGATCAAAGATGAGCAAACGCGATCAGGGCGCGAGCGTGGACTATTATATTAAGAGGGGGTTTTTGCCGGAGGCGGTCCGCAATTATCTCTGCTTGCTCGGCTGGTCGCCGAAAGACAATCGGGAAAAAATTCCGATCGACGAGATCGTTAAGATTTTCGATCTCAACAAGGTTGTGCGCAGCCACGCAACGTTTGATCCGGACAAACTGCACTGGCTCAACGGCGAATATGCGCGCGAATTACCCGACGATAGGTTTTACCAGTTAGCCAGGAGTGCTTTGCAGACCAGCGGACTAAAGTTGGACAATTTTTCGGATAGCTACATCCGGGCAGCGCTGGATACCAGCAAGGGAAAGGTCAACACCTTTGATGAACTTGCGGCTTACTGTGGATTCTATTTCGACGATAATTTCAAATACAACCCGGAAGGCGTAGAAAGGTATTTTACGCCGGAGAACAAACCGCGCTTATTAGCGGTGCACGAGGCATTCTCTGCGTTGGATAAGTTCGATGCTGCAAAACTTGAAACAACGTTAAAAGGAACCGCAGCCAAACTCGGCGTTAAACCGGCGGTATTAATTCACCCAACACGTCTCGCCGTTACCGGCAGCAACGCAGGGCCGAGCCTATACCATTTGCTCGAAGTTTTGGGGAAACAAAAGGTCCTGGCGCGGCTCGATCGCGCGCTTGCGATGTTCTAGTGCTGTCATCCCGAGCGAAGTCGAGGGATCCCGTTGAAGTTAGCTTGAGGATTTCGCGGCGGGATTCCTCGACTTCGCTGCGCTTCGCTCGGAATGACCCGGGCGGTTATGATTTCTTCGCTTCCCTCGCCCAGGTATCCTTTAGCGTTACTGTCCGATTCCAGACTTGCCTTTTCGCGGTTGAATCAGGATCGAGGGCGAAGTAACCGAGACGCTCGAATTGATAACGCTTTTCATGGGTCGCATCAGACAGTGCGGGTTCGCATTTCGCCGTGACCACCTCAAGTGAGTTCGGATTAATCAACGATTTAAAATCGCCCGTTGCGTCCGGCTCGGCTTCACTAAAGAGCCGGTCATAAAGTCGAACTTCTGCATCGCGGGCGTGTGCGGCACTGACCCAGTGGATCGTTCCCTTGACTTTGCGATTAGAAGTGGCGCCGCCCGATTTGCTTTCCAGGTCGACAGTACAGCGCAACTCGCTCACATTATCTGAACCATTCTTTATCACTTCATCACACTTCATGATGTAGGCATACTTCAGTCGCACTTCGCCGCCGGGCTTTAACCGAAAATATTTCGGTGGCGGCGTTTCCATGAAATCGGCCACGTCGATGAAAAGCTCACGCCCGAACGGGACCTTCCGTCTCCCGGCGCTCTCATCTTCCGGATTATTTACTGCCTCCAGCTCTTCCACTTTTCCTTCGGGATAATTGGTCAGAATCACTTTGATCGGTCGAAGCACGACCAGCCGGCGCTCAGCGGAGCGGTTAAACTCCTCGCGGATCGTGTGATCGAGGACGGCCATGTCGGTCATGCTCGGATACTTGGTGATGCCGATATTATAGGCGAACGCTCGCAACGCGCTCGCTGTTACTCCGCGGCGGCGAAGTCCAGAAATCGTTAGCATGCGCGGGTCATCCCAGCCGTTAACCAACTTCTCGTTAACGAGCTGGATGAGCTTTCGTTTGCTCATTACCGCGTAAGTGAGATTCAACCGTGCGAATTCGTACTGATGCGGAACAGGCGGCGACAACTCGAGCGCCTGCAAAATCCAGTCGTAGAGCGGCCGGTGCACCTCGAATTCGAGGGTGCAAATGGAATGGGTGATACCTTCGACGTAATCGCTCAGGGTGTGAGCCCAGTCGTACATCGGGTAAATGCACCATTTGTCGCCAGTATGATGGTGCGAAGCGTGTCGGATGCGGTAGAGCACCGGATCACGCAGCCAGACATTGGGCGCGTTAACATCGATCTTTGCCCGCAACGTCCGCGTCCCATCAGGAAATTCGCCGGCTTTCATTCGTTCAAATAAATCGCGATTTTCCGCAATGGGACGATTGCGAAATCGGCTTTCTTTTCCGAGACGGCGAAACTCGTCGGTCTCTTCCGCCGTCATGTCGTCGACATAAGCTCTGCCTTTGTCGATCAATTGGAGCGCGAATTGGTAAAGCCGATCGAAGTAATCTGAAGTATAAAGGGGCGCGCCGCCAAGATTTTTATCGGCCCAATCATCAATGAGCCAGTGCACATCGGCCATGATGGAATCGACATACTCGGTTTCTTCCTTGGTCGGATTGGTGTCGTCCATCCGAATGTTGCAGACGCCGTTGAACTCGTGCGCGATCCCGAAGTTCAGGCAGATCGACTTGGCGTGACCGATGTGAAGATAACCGTTCGGCTCCGGTGGAAAGCGCGTAACAATCTTGGTGTGCTTTCCGGTCCGCAAATCATCCGCCACAACATCGCGGATGAAGTCGGATGGAGCTAATTTTTCTGTCGAAACTGTCATCGTAATCGCGCGAAACTACAGACGAACGGAGTGATCGACAACCCTTGCCCGTCCGCAAGGGATTGGGTAGCGCACGCGTCGCGCGTGCTGGCGAGCGCGTCTTCGCGGTCGGGCACTTTCCGCTCCACTTTGCGTGCCGCTCCGATTGAGGCGGAAGGAAAGTCCGTTTCGGCGCGACGCCGAAACCAACATGCGAGACGCGTGCGCTACCCAAACCGCAGCCGCGTTGCTCCAGGATATTGGAAAGTTTAATCTTACATTCTAGAAAGAAGTAGCTTGAAAGAGATCCAAACGCTGGCCGACCTCAAGAATTGGAAAAAAAGGACCCCAATCCGCCTCGGCGTGCTGGGTGATCCGGTGGCGCATTCTTTGTCGCCAAAAATGCAAAACGCCGCGCTGGAGGCATGCAAGATCGACATGCAATACGGGCGCTTTCAAATTTCGTCGGATGAGCTGGGCGAAGCGCTAAAACTCATTCCGGCGCTCGATTTCGTTGGCGGGAATCTTACCGTGCCGCACAAAATCGCGGCGTGCGCGTTCATGCACGAGCTCGATGACAACGCAAGGCGGGTTGGCGCGGTCAATACCATCAAACTCGAGAACGCAAAACTGCGCGGCTACAACACCGACGGAAAAGGATTCGCGCGGGCGATTCGCCAGGAGTTCGCGGTCGATCTTCGCGATTTGCGGGTCATGATTTTGGGAACAGGTGGCGCGGCCCGGGCCATCGCTATGCAGTGCGCGAAGGAAAATTGCGAGAGGCTTGTCATCGCGAACCGCACCTTCGAGAAGGGGCAGCAATCGGCGGAAGAATTACGCGATTATTTCACGGGTCCGCGGGTTTTGGGACCGGTGGCGCGCCTGCAGGCGATCCCGTGGGAAGACTCGGCCATTCGCTTTCAGATTGCCCACCTGGATCTCATTGTAAATGCCACGCCGCTTGGGCTCAATCGCAGCGATCCGTCGCCGATTCCCGCGCGATTACTGGCACCTCATTTGATGATCTACGATACAGTTTATCGCGAAAGCCGCACGGCATTTGTCTCGGCCGCTGTCGAAGCGGGGGCGCGCGCTGCCAACGGATTGGCGATGTTGGTGCATCAGGGCGCGCTGGCGTTTGAAATTTGGTTTGAACGCGAGGCCCCGATTGAGGTGATGCGGCAGGCACTGTAGCCGTCTCGCTGCGCGAGAGGTGCGCGTCGCCCACAGGGCGACCGGCTACAGGTTCTCCTTCGCCATTTCTTGGCCGCGTTCAGTTGCTGCTTTGACCGCATCGGCAATCGCGTCAGCGATGCCGCGGTCCTCCATTACGCGCAAACCGGCGGCGGTCGTCCCGCCGGGTGTTACCACCATCTTGATTAGATCGGCCGGCGATTTTTCGCTTGTAATCATCAGGTCGGAGGCGCCCAGCGCAGTTTGAGCGGCGAGTCGCAGCGCTGACTGTTTGGTCAGTCCCATTTTCTCGCCCCCGTGCGCAAGGGCTTCGATCATGGCATAGACAAATGCCGGGCCGCTCCCGGCCAACGCCGTCACGGCGTCTATCTGATCATCATCCACCTGCACTGCGAGTCCAATTGCGCTGAACATCGCCCGAATTTTTTCCCGATCCTGATCCGTCACGCGTGATCCACCGGCAAACGCACTCGCGGCGCGTCCGATTGCGCTCGGCGTGTTCGTGAGGACACGCATGATTCGCGCCGGTGTCACGGCTTCCATTTGCGCGATGCGAATCCCGGCCGCGAATGAAACCGCGAGCTTGTTGGCGAGCACGCCACCGAGCTCCCGCAAAACCGGCAACACCATTTGTGGTTTCACGCCCAGGAAAACAATTTCCGCTTTCTCTGCAACCTCTGTGTTCGCAGTGGTGAATGATATGCCGAGCTCGTCTTGTAATTGCGTGCGCGTTTCGGTATTCGGCTCGCTCGCAACGATCGCACCGGGCCCGCAAAATTTTTTCAGAAGCAATCCCCGAATAACCGATCCAGCGAGTTTCCCCGCCCCAATGAAGCCGAATGCATACGGTTTCATAATTTGTCATCCTGAACGAAGTGAAGGATCGCACACAAGCCGATTGATACCTTTTTGTGGTTTCGCACTGGAAGGGCGAACTCTGCGAGCCATTTTTATCGGAGGGACGCGCTTCCGCTCGTCCTGGACGCGTGGAAGCGCGTCCCTCCTCTCCAGCGCTGTTTGAGTGCGCGGAAATTTGCCCGATATTAATTAGTGGTAACCGCGGGTATTAATTACGGTATTGATCTGGCGGCGGACATCGCGGAACTGAAACGCGAACGCAACGCCGTCATCCTGGCGCACAATTATCAGGTGCGGGAGATTCAGGAGGCAGCCGACTTTGTCGGCGATTCCCTCGGGCTGAGCTATCAGGCGGCGAAAACCGATGCCGAAGTCATTCTTTTTTGTGGCGTGCATTTCATGGCCGAGACCGCGAAAATCATCAATCCGACTAAGCGCGTCGTTCTGCCCGATCTCGACGCGGGTTGTTCTCTTTCGGAATCCTGTCCGCCGCCGGCCCTCGCTGCGTTTTTGAAAAAGAATGCCGACAAAAATTATTACGTCATTGCTTACATCAATTGCAGCGCAGGGGTGAAAGCGCTCAGTGATGTCATTTGCACCAGCGGGAATGCGGAGAAAATCGTCAAGGCTGCCCCGGCCGATCGCAACATTTTGTTCGTCCCGGATCAGAATTTGGGCGCATGGGTGATGGAAAGGACTGGACGCAAAATGGACTTATGGCGGGGCACTTGTTATGTCCACGTCGAGTTCACCGCGCGCAGTATTCGCAAGATTCGTGAAGAACATCCCGGTGCGCCGCTGGTCGCTCATCCGGAATGCACAGCGGCGGTGCGAATGTTGGCCGACGAAGTTTGTTCGACCGAGAAAATGGTAACGTATTGCAAGCAATCGCCGGCCAAAGACATCATCATTGTCACCGAAGCGGGCATGCTCCACCGCCTCCGCCGCGAAATCCCGGGCAAAAACTTTATTCCCGGACCGACGGAACATTGCGCCTGCGCCGAATGCCGGTTCATGAAAATGAATACGTTGGAAAAAGCATTCAACGCCCTGCGCGATTTGACGCCGGAAATCACTTTGCCCGAGCCATTGCGCGCGCGGGCGGAATTGCCGATCCGGCGAATGCTCGAGCTGAGCCGCTAATTTCAGCCGCTCGTTGGAAAAAAGAGTCCGCCTTCGCGTTACGTCTCAAGCACGCTTCGCGAAAGGCGGAATCTCCCTACGCTAGCCAATCTTAGTCTTCGTCGAGGATGACGCGGTCCACCATCATCTCGTCGCCCGTGCCCACATAGTGGACATGAACGGGTACGCCGACCCTAATCTTGGTCCTGACCGTGTCTTCGTCGAGCGTTTTACCGCTCTTGGTCACATAGGTGACAGTCTTGCCGAAGCGATAACGCCGCGGGCCACTGGTTTCTTTCAAAACAATGGCGCTGCCAGGTGTAAACTCGGTGATTGTGCCGCCGGCTTCTGTCGTCGTGGTCGTAGTCGTCGTCTCCGAGACCTGTGCCCACGCAAACGGAGCCGCCGCAGCCACCGCAATGCTTAGTAGTAGTTTCTTCATCTTTTGGCTTTCCTTTCGATTTCCTCACCAGAGGCGCCCGCCCGCAAAAACGGGAGAAGCCCTGGCGTCATAAAGATATCGTGGCGTTTCGAATCGACGGCTGTGCTGATCGCAAACGAAAGATTTTATTCCGCTGAATAAAATCCGGTCTCCCTCGTCAACCCCGACTTTCCATTTTCCATCGTGGCATGCTCGCGGCATATTCCAGCGAGATGGAACCAACGGTGCGCGACGGGGCTGAGGAGTTGCTCCAAACCTACACCGAAGACGGCGGGATCAATTATCTGGCCGCCGCCGCCCTGCTCCCGTCGCGTTCCGCCATCGACGCTGCCTGCGCCGAATTGATGAGTCTGATGTTCCCCGGTTTTCGCGGTGAACCGTTGTTCGACTCCAGCGATCTGCCGGAAGTAACACGAAGCCGGCTGCGCAGTTTGCACTCGCGACTGAAGCCGGAGTTTTGCAAAAGCCTTGGCAAATATCCGCCGGACGCGCCCGTGGAAAAGCGGGCTGAGGAATTGCTGGTGGGATTCTTTTCGCAGTTGCCGGCCGTGCGCAAGATGCTGTGGACGGATATTGATGCCGCTTACGAGGGCGATCCAGCCGCCACCAGCTACGAAGAAATCATCCTCGCTTATCCTGCGCTAGAGGCGATCGCCATTCAACGGATGGCGCACGAACTCTATTTGCGAAATCTGCCGCTCATCCCGCGTATCATGACGGAATGGGCGCACAGTCGCACCGGCATTGACATTCATCCCGGCGCGAAAATCGGGTCGCACTTTTTTATCGATCACGGCACCGGCGTCGTCATTGGTGAGACCTGTGAAATCGGAACGCGGGTAAAATTGTACCACGGCGTCACCCTTGGGGCACGCAGCTTTCAAAAAGACGAACACGGCAAAATCAAAAAAGGCGGCAAACGACATCCGACGGTTGAAGACGAAGTGACGATTTATCCGAATTCGACCGTGCTCGGCGGCGAAACCGTGATCGGCGCGCGCAGTACCATCGGCGGCAATGTTTTTTTGGTACAAAGTGTGCCGGCGGATTCGCTAGTGTCCTACGAGGAGACACAATTGCATATTGTGCAAAAGCGGCCGCGCCTGCGCGGTCGGAGAAACGGTAGTTTCGGGGGATGATTTATCTCGATTACAACGCGACGACGCCATTATGTGAGCCGGCGCGAGCGACGATGCTGCCGTTTCTTGAGGAAAAGTTCGGTAATCCGTCGAGCGTGCACGCCGCCGGACGCGAGGCGCGTGCTGCAATCGACGACGCGCGCGACCGGTTGGCAAATTTGCTCAGCGCGAAACCACACGAATTGATTTTCACAAGTGGCGGAACGGAAGCGAACAACCTTGCTATTCTGGGCCTCGCCCGCAGTCGCGCGGCGCCGGGCAAACATTTAATCAGTGCGAAAACCGAACATCATGCGGTTTTGAATGCGGTTGAGCATCTGGAGAAGTGTGAAGGTTTCGAGGTCACGTGGCTCAACGTCTCAAAAACCGGCCTCATCGATCTGAATCAATTGGCCGAGTCGATCCGAGATGACACCGTGCTCGTCTCTATCATGCACGCGAACAACGAAACGGGCGTAATTCAACCACTGCGCGAGATGTCGGAAATCTGTCGGGAACGTGGCGTTCTCTTGCACAGCGACATGGTGCAATCGTTCGGAAAGATTTTTGGTGAAGCTGTTTCCCTCGTTGATGCCGCCAGTTTCGCGGCTCACAAATTTTACGGACCCAAGGGTGCCGGGCTTTTGTTTTTGCGGAGCGGAATTTCGATTGAACCAATTCAGTTCGGCGGAGCTCATGAAAATCAGCGGCGACCTGGGACAGAAAACGTCGCCATGATTGCAGGCATGGCTGCGGCAGCGGAGTTTGTGCAACGCGATCGCGAATCCGAACAGGCGCGCCAAAGGAAACTGCGCAATCAACTCTGGCAGGAAATCTCCGGGCAGATCGAGTCAGTGGTGTTAAATGGCGACGCCAACTGCCGATTGGCAAACACATTGAATGCCAGTCTTTCCGAGCTCGATTCAGAAACCATGCTGATGGCACTCGACCTCGAAGGTGTTTGCGCATCGAGCGGCTCGGCCTGCATGGTCGGCAGCGTAATAGCGTCGCACGTTTTGCTGGCCATGGGTCTGCCGCTGGCGCTCGCCAAATCGGCCATCCGGTTTTCGCTGGGCAAACACACGACTGCGGAAGAAATTTCCACAACGGCCGGGATTGTTTCCGAGATTGTGCAGCGAACGAATGCGAAACGCCGCGAGAGAAAAGTCGCCGTCTAGACAGCTCGAATTCTGTTTCGAGACGCCCGTCGTTTTTCCGTTGCCGTCGGCGGCCGCCCTACAGGAATGTGCTGTGTCGGTTTTGCTCGGCCTCGGGGCCAAAAATCTGGCGGCACGTTTACGAGTGGACTGGAACGATCGCATGCGCACCACCGTCGGTCGTGCTGATTTCCAGCGCTGCCTCATTTTGCTTAATCCAGCTTTGCAAAAATTCGGGTCTGCTGAAATCGATCGAACGCTGCGCCATGAGCTGGCCCATCTGTTGGCACATTTTCGCTCGCGCAGACGGATTCTGCCGCACGGACCTGAATGGCGGAAAGCCTGTTATGATCTTGGGATCCCAGGCGAGCGCGCCGGTCATACTTTGCCGTTGATCGGGCGTGCTCTGCGTCGTCGATTCGTTTACGGGTGCGCGCACTGTCAGCGTCACTTTCCGCGGGTGCGCCGAATTCGCCGCGCCACCGCCTGCCTGGACTGTTGCCGAAAGTTTGCGCGGGGTAATTACGATGAACGTTTCCGGCTCCGGCTTGTCAAAGGCTCCTCCTGAGCTAATTTCCAGCGCTTTTTAGAAAAGTCCTCCCCAGTGAAAATCAGCCATCTATTTTTGGCAGCAATGACTGCCGCTCTCGCCTCAGCTTCGTTCGGCTACGTGCGCGAATTCGATAACGGTATTCCACTCGCGTGGGTGAAGGATCGCACCGTGGTTATGCAGCTCTCGCTCGGTAGCGGAACCCGCACGCTACGGGACGGCTTCACCTCGTTTAACGACTCAGCCATTAACGCCCTGCAGACCTGGAACCCGCACCTAGCTCATCTTCAGTTCTCCTGGATAAAAAACTCCCCCGTGACGCCTTCCCAGGGTGACGATGAAATGTCGGTCATGTTCAATAGCAAAATTTTTGGCACCAATTTTGGCAGCGGCGTGCTCGCGGTGACTTTACTGGCCTACCGGAACGGGAATTTCGAGGAAACCGATACCGTCTTCAATAGTGCGTTTGCATGGGATTCGTATCGCGGACCGTTGATGCCTCCGGTTTATGATTTTCACCGCGTCGCGATCCACGAATTTGGCCATACGCTTGGTCTCGATCATCCCGATGAGGCTAACCCGAAGCAAGTCGTGGTCGCTATTATGAATTCAAGAGTGAGCGATTTGGATACCCTCGCGCAGGACGATATTAACGGAGTCACTTCTATTTACGGCACAGGGCCCGCGTACAAATCAACTCTCAATGCACCGGTCCTAAGGAATCTTTCGACCCGCGGGACGACCTTTACTGGGAACAATGTTCTCATCGGCGGTTTTATCGTTCAAGGTTCCCAACCGGCACAATTCGTTGTTCGTTGTCTCGCCTTTTCCCTGGCAAGTTTCGGCATTCCCACTGCGCTGGGCGATTCGGTGATCGAACTCTATGATGGCAATAATAATCTCATCACTTCTAACGACGATTGGTTTACCAGCAGTAATGCAGAAGCAATTTCCAGCTACCATCTCGACCCGCCCAATAGTCTCGAGTCTGCGCTCCTGGTCACTCTCAATCCCGGGCTTTACACCGCCATCGTCAAGTCGTTCTCCAACGCGCAACAGCCCGCCACTTCAGGAGTGGCGCTCTTTGAAGTTTATGACCTGCACAATTCTAGCAGCCGCCTCGGTAACGTTTCTACCCGAGGCCAGGTTGGCACTGGCAACAACATCCTCATTGGCGGGCTTATTGTCGGTGGAAGCACGCCGAAGCCTGTCGTGATTCGTGCGCTCGGGCCGACCCTGTCCGGCATCACCGGCGTTCTGGCCGATCCTTTTCTCCAATTGCGCGATGCCAATGGCAACCTGCTCGAAGCCAACAATGATTGGCAGCAGAGCCCGGAAGCGGCCAAAATTACCGCGGATGGTCTGGCGCCATCGAATGCCAGGGAATCAGCTATGGCGCCGACCCTTGCGCCCGGCAATTACACCGCGCTGGTTAGCGGTGTCGGCGCTACTACCGGCGTTGCTCTGGTCGAAGTTTACGACGAAAGCGCTTCGCCCTAATTCTCGTTAGGACTAAGTTCATGTGGCACTGTAGGCCATCTCGGGGAGGCGCCTTCTAATGTAGGCATCTGGGCACAGATGCCGTACAAATTCGCGAAGCGATTTACTAATTCTCATTAGCTAGGAACCATTAGTGTCGGTGCCGTCGGCGGTTTGGCGGCGCAATTTGGCCTGGATAAACAGATCGAGATCGCCGTCCATTACTGCTTGGACATTGCTCATTTCGGCGCCGGTCCGATGGTCTTTCACCATCTGGTATGGTTGGAAAACATACGAGCGAATCTGGTTCCCCCAGGCCACATCGCCCTTTTCTCCATAGCGGCGGTCCATCTCCGCCCGCTCCTTGTCCTGCTCCAGTTCGTAAAGTTTCGCTTTCAGCATTTTGATTGCGAGGTCCCGATTGCGCAGCTGACTTCGCTCCGCCTGGCACGCGACCACGATACCCGTTGGTTTGTGCACAATCCGAACCGCCGTTTCCACCTTGTTCACATTCTGGCCGCCTTTTCCGCCGCTGCGATAAGTACCGACTTCCAGATCGGTTGGATTGATTTCAATCGGCGCGCTTTCCGCGATTTCAGGAACGACATCGACGCTCGCAAATGAAGTGTGTCGTCGTTTGTTGGCATCGAAGGGCGAGATTCGAACGAGTCGATGGACCCCTCGCTCGGCATTCAAGTAGCCAAAAGCGTATTCGCCTGTGACCAGCAAGGTCGCCGATTTAATTCCCACTTCTTCGCCCGTTTGAATATCGACCGTTTGCGATTTGAAACCGTGACGCTCGATCCAGCGCTGGTACATTCGCAATAACATGTCAGCCCAATCACACGATTCGGTACCACCGGCACCGGAGTGAATGGTGAGAAAGGCATTGGCGCGATCGTTTTCGCCGGAAAGAAATTGGCGCAACTCGAAGTCGGCTAATTTCTGGGCGAGTCGTTCATGTTCCTGTGCCACCTCGCGTTCGGCTTCGGCGCGAGCGTGGGTGTTGTTCTCTTCCTCGGCCAGTTGTCGGAGAGCATCGAAGTCTGCAATCTCGCGTTCAAGTTCGTGAAGAGGGTTGATGAGCGATTTCAAGCGCGACACTTCCTCGACATCGGCCTGGGCGCGTTCGCGGTTGTTCCAGAAATCGGGCGCCGCCATTCGCCCTTCGAGAGCACTTAATTGTTGCTGCAGCTTGTCGACCTCAAAGAAACCTCCGCAGTGCGCCCGCGCGTTTCCTTAAGTCTTCCGCATCAACAATCGCAATCTCGTTAGCCATGGCGGAAAGATACGTGAGGATTAGGTTTTACGCAAAGTTTCGAGGCGCTCGGCGGATAAGTGTAGCGTTACGTCCGGGTTGTAGCGGCGCTTGTATCAAGCGCGGAATTAATAGACAGGCGCTTGGCACAAGCGCCTCTACACCCCTTATCGGTGCGGCGGAGGCTTCGCGTTTTTCGCCGGCTCCAGCCTGAAGATGGTTTCTCCCTCCTTCATCAAATCAAGTCGATCGCGCGCGATCGTTTCCAGATAAGTTGGATCGGTTTTGAGCCAAGTGATCTCACGCGTGGCTCGCGCCAGCAGAAGCTTTTGCTCATCCGTCTGCGCCTGCAGGCCGTCGATCTCGGCCAGCGCTGCCTGCTTCTGTTTGTAAAGCGGAACGAACAAACTGACTATCACCAGCCAGAGCGCGAGAAATAGCAGGACGAAAAGTATCCGGTTTAATCGCTGCCAGATGGTGGCTTCGCGACGTGCACGGAAATCAGCATAGCCGGGCTGATCCACTAGCGCATCTTACCGCCGTAAACGGCGTTGTCACCAAGTTCCTCTGCGATTCGCAGCAATTGATTGTACTTCGCGATCCGGTCAGTCCGCGACAACGATCCTGTCTTGATTTGTCCGGCGTTGGTCGCGACGGCAATGTCGGCGATGGTAGTGTCTTCGGTCTCTCCGGAACGATGAGAAATGACCGCCGTATAATTGTTATCGTGCGCCAGCTTGATGGCGTCGAGTGTTTCCGTCAGCGTCCCGATCTGGTTTACCTTGATTAGGATCGAATTGGCAACGTGCTCATCGATTCCCTTGCGCAAAAATTGAACGTTCGTGACAAAGAGATCGTCGCCTACCAGCTGGATTTCATCGCCCAGGCGCGCTGTTAACTTCTTCCAGCCGGCCCAATCATTTTCCGCGCAACCGTCCTCGATCGAGATGATGGGAAATTTTGCGCACAGTTGCGCGTAGAATTCGACCAGTTCTTCCGCCGTTCGTCTCGACCTGTCGGACTTTTTGAAAATGTAGAGATTTTGCGCGCGGTCGTAGAATTCCGATGAGGCGGCATCAAGCGCGATAAAAATTTGTTCGCCTAACTTGTAGCCGGCGCGCGCTACCGCCATCGCAATCGATTCGAGCGCGTCCTCGGCCGAGGAAAGGGCTGGCGCAAAACCGCCTTCGTCTCCGACCGCAGTAGAAAGGCCGCGCTCGTGCAGCACTTTTTTCAACTCGTGAAACACTTCGGCGCCATAACGCAACGCTTCGGGAAAATTAGGAGCACCCTTCGGCATGATCATGAACTCCTGAAAATCGATCGGCGCATCGGAATGCGCGCCGCCATTCAGAATATTCATCATCGGCACCGGCAAAACGCGCGCGCCAGGTCCGCCGAGATAACGAAACAACGGAAGACTGGCCGCGGCGGCCGCGGCATGCGCTGTCGCCAGTGAAACGCCAAGCAGAGCGTTGGCACCGAGATTTTTCTTGTTCGGCGAACCGTCAAGTTCGATCAGGGTCGCATCAATCTTGTCCTGCGCCCGCGCATCGAATCCTCGCAGGGCGTCCGCGATTTTCCCGTTCACGTTTGCGATCGCCTTCAGAACGCCCTTGCCGCCATAGCGTTTCTTATCGCCATCGCGCAATTCCCAGGCTTCGTGTTCGCCCGTGCTCGCCCCACTCGGCACAATCGCACGCCCGAGCGCGCCGCTTTCCAGGCGGACATCGACCTCGACGGTAGGGTTGCCGCGCGAATCCAAAACTTCGCGTCCGATAATTTCAGCAATGCTCGTTTGCATTTTTTTCGCGCGGGTATGATGCGCGATGTTGGGGCGCTGTCCAGTCCGAGCCGGGGGTGGGTGGGATTGGCGACACGCCTGTGAATGAAAGTCCGGCATCGGACATCTGGCTCTCAACCGAAACAATTTCTGAATGTCATTCGACTAGGCGCGGTCTAAGAGCCCTCGGAATTAGAGTTCGTGTTGTCGCGTTTTCCGGGTAGGGCACGCGTCTCGCGTGTTGGCGATCGCGTCTCGCAATCAGGGACTTTTCATTGCGCTTAAACGCGATCTTTTTGTTTAACCTTTCGGAAAAGTTCGTTTTGGCGAGACGCCAAAAGCAACACGCGAGACGCATGCGCACCCAGGCGTACTGCCGCATACGATATCTGATTTCCGACATCCTTGTCAGGTTCGTATCCGTAGCGCTCGCGTTCCCCGAAAAAACATTCGCGCTGGTAAACTCGATTCAGATTAGTACGGTATGAGCCTGATGTTGGCCCGCGGACGAACGGCCCTGTTATTGTTGCCGATTGCGGCTGGCGCGTTGGTTGGTGCCGAGCCCACTAAGCTCGCGCCCGACCAGATGGCAAAAGCCGCGCGCACCGACGCCATCACCATTCCGACACCCGGCGAACTTTTTGCTGCTTTGCAAAAACCAGGAAAGCCGAATTGGACCGGCGCCTATCGCGCTCCGATTCCCACCACCTACAAAAATCGCGCGCAGCTTGCCCTCAACCTTGGCGGATTAATTGCGGACGGGTTTATCGCGGTCGAGGCGCAGGATAGCCAGCAGGTAAAAAATATTGGCTCGGATGTGATCAAGCTGGCCAAGGCGCTCGGTGTTAGTCAGAACATTCTCGGTCGAAGCAACAGCATCAATGATTTTGCGGAAACGAACCAGTGGGATTCGCTTCAGGAAGAACTCGAGGCAACGCAAAACGAAGTGAAGAACTCGATGCAGTCGCACAGCGACCAGGATTTGGTGATTTTGGTCAGCATCGGCGGCTGGATTCGCGGGACGCAAGTGGTGAGCGGCTCGGTTGCGGCCAATTACGATGAACGAAGCGCGAAACTACTGCGGCAACCTGCACTGGTAAGCTTTATTCACTCAAAGTTGAATGATATTTCGCCAGAGTTGCGCACTGATCCTTTGGTCAAAAATGTGAACGAGCAGCTAATGAATTTGGAAAAACTGGTGACGTTTCCGGCCGGTAAATCTCCCAGTCCCGATGACGTCCGCAAACTGAACAGCGTTGTCACCGATTTAATTGAGCAAATTCAACACAAGACCGACACAAAATGAGAGGCGGCCTCTTTTTTATTATGTTGTTGGTTATTGCTGGCGCACGGGTTTCTCTGGCCGATACGGATGCGGAAGTGAATGCTCGAAAGAATGCGCTGGACGTGGCAGGCGCCTTTACTAACGACGGCTTCAAACTTCGCGATGGGCACTGGTGCGGCATGCTAAAGCCCCAGGATCACGCTTTGATCGCAGTTAACCTATACGCCGGGAATCAGTATTGGTTTGCTGTCGGCAGCACTGATCCGGCCAGGAAAATCGCGGTCAACGTTTATGATGAAACCGGTAAACTGCTGAGGACGGATCATTACGACGGCGGCGACCGCGCCGCGGCAGGATTTTCGCCGAACGACAGCGGTCAATATTTCGTTTCGGTCGATCTGGTAGAGGGCGGATCGAGCACCTTTTGCCTTATCTATTCTTATAAGTAGGCTGGGCGAGGAATAGGATTAGCTTTGGAAGTCCCTCGCCATGAAGCTATCGAGCCGTCTTTCGGATAGTTTGCTTATCCTACTCGCTTTATGCGGGGCGAGCTGTTCGACCCTGGAGTCGGCAGCTCCGGCCGCCGCGTCCAATGGCGGGCAATACTATATCGTTAGCGCTAGGGCAGCGGCGTTTTATCGTTACGGGCCGCAGCAAGCTAATGGTCCCGACGAGAAACTGGCACAGGGCACATTGATGACGCTCATCCGTCCGGTGTTTGGATATAGCAAGGTTCAGCTCTCGAATGGACTTCAGGGTTACGTCGCCAGCCAGGACATTCACGCGGCGTCGCCGGAAGTGGTTCAGGCGGTGACCAACCCAAATCCGCCCGTGACCGGTTCGGGCGAATCGAATCGGCATCCGCATTTTCATGACAATATAGTCGACCCGCGTTTCCTGCCGCCACCGCCGCCGTTGCCGGAAGACCAGCCCGAGCCAACACCGATTCCCGGGACGGAATCGCCCCCCACGCCATAACTGGACAAGCGCGGCCTGCTGCGGATTAAGTAGGCGGCAAATTGTTATGAAAGCCATTCAGGTTTTTTACGAGGGTAGAGTGCAGGGAGTCGGGTTTCGCTATTCCGTCAGGCAAATCGCGAAGGGATTCACCGTCACCGGATGGGTGCGCAATCTGAGTGATGGCCGGGTCGAATTACAGGCGAGCGGTGAATCGGACGAGATAGACGCGTTTTTGGAGGGCATTCGCCAAAGCGAACTCGGCTCTCTGATTCGAAAAGAATCGGCGAACGCATTGACAACACCACCTGATACTCACGGCTTCGAAATCCGGATATGACCGAGCCGGCCATTCGCGTTAGCGACGTAAGCAAGATATTTCCTACGCCATTTCGAAGGCGACGGATTGTCGCCTTGCAGCATCTGAATCTCGAAATCGCTCCCGGCGAAATCTACGGTTTGCTCGGCCCAAACGGTTCTGGCAAGAGCACGACCTTAAAAATTATTCTTGGGCTAATTCAGCCGACGCGCGGCAGTGTTCGCGTTTTTGGTCGCGATAATTCCACCGTGGCGGTGCGTCGCGATATCGGGTTCCTCCCGGAGAACGCTTACTTCCACAAGTTTCTCACTGGCACCGAGACCCTGCGATTTCACGCTCGGCTCAGCGGATTGAGATCAGGTGAAAGCAAATCGCGCATTGCTGAGTTGTTGGAGACGGTCGGACTGACACGGGCGGCTGACGCGCGTCTCAGCACCTATTCAAAGGGAATGTTGCAGCGAATTGGATTGGCCCAGGCGTTGATCCATCGACCGAAAATTCTCGTGCTGGACGAACCGACCGCCGCGGTCGATCCCGCCGGGTCGCGCGACATTCAAAATCTGATTGCTTCCCTAAAAAAGACCGGCACCACCATTCTTCTTTCCTCACATCTGCTCACACAAGTCCAGGAAGTTTGCGATCGTGTCGGCATTTTGCATCGCGGCAAATTGATCCGCGAAGGTCGGCTGGAAGATTTGCTCGCAATTCAAAATCAAACCGAGTTCATCGTCGAAAACGCGCCGCCTGAATTTCTCGATCAGCTCGAGCAGCAGATTGCCTCGGCCAATGGTCGCGTGGTTTTGCGTCGCAAACCGCAGACTTCCCTCGAGCAATTGTTTCTCAAGGTGACCGAGACCTCTGACGAATGAGCTCCTCTTTGAGCCGCATTGGTGCAATCGCTCGCACCACTTTCATTGAACTGGCGCGGCTGCGCGTTTTCTATGTCCTGGTTCTTTTCGCTCTCGTCCTCATCATTAGCTCGTCCTTCATCGCGCGCATTTCCTTCCAACAGGAGTTGCAAGTGACACGAGACATTGCCCTTGGCGCGATCAATTTCTTTCTCAGCATGCTGGCGATCGTCGCTACCGCGCAGTTGTTGCCGCGGGATCTTGAAGACCGCGTCATTTATAGCGTGCTGGCAAAACCGGTTCGACGGTTCGAGTACATGATGGGAAAATTTTTTGGCGTGCTCGGATTACTAACCATGTCCCTAATCGCCATGAGTGTCCTTTGCCTGGCTGTGATCCATCTGCGGGAAGGATCGGCTGTGCGGGAAACAATGCAGCAGATGACGCAATCGCCTCCGGAAGAACTGGAGCGCGCTCTGACCGCGCTGCACCAGGCCGGCGTTAACCAGGACTTGGTTTTCGCGTTGCTGCTCTCGTTGACCAAGGCTGCCATCCTGGCTTCGGCGACGCTCTGCATTTCCAGTTTTGCCACTTCAAACATCTTTACTATCAGCGCGATGGCGATGGTTTATCTGGTCGGTCACCTCGAAGGTGTCGCGCGCGATTACTGGCTGCATCAACACGCGGCCGGCTGGTGGGTCCGCGTGTTTCTCGCAGTCGTCGTCCTCTTTTTTCCGGAGCTGCAAGCCTTCAACCTTAGTGATCAAATCATCGCCGGAGCTTCGCTTTCCAGTTTGGCGTTGACAAAACTGCTTGGACTCGGCGCCGTTTACATTGTCGGATATCTTGTGATTGGAATTGCGATCTTTGCACAACGCGAACTATGAAGCTGCCGCTCGCGCTCATTGTCATTCTGGCTGGGTTCGTGCCAGCGAAACTGAAAATGGAATCGGTCTGCCAGCAAAGCGAGCCTGCCGCTCTCTCCCTTGATCTGCGCGAAAAAATCGGTCAGTCGGCGTTTGTTGCTGTGCTCGGCGGGTTTCGTTCCGTCATTGCCGATCTGCTTTTCATCGATGCCTATTCTGCGTGGGAACGGATCGATTGGACCTCTCTTTTGCTGCGCTTACGGCAGGCAACCGAATTGCAGCCGCGCTCAATTCTCTTTTGGGAAATGGCGGGATGGCACATGGCTTGGAACGCCGGAACGGCGGCGCTGGAAGACGAATCCAAGTCGCCGGCTACGCGTCGACGGTTGCAGTCCGAGTATCTCAAGCTTGGTGAGGATTTTCTGGTTCGCGGCGTCGCCCACAATCCGGAGAAGCCCCAGCTTTACGAAGCGCTGGCACGATTGTATCGCGACAAGTTTCACGATCATGCGCGCGCCGCCGAAAACTTCGAGAAAGCTTCACGTCTTCCCGGTCATGCTTCCTACGACGAACGTTTTTCCGCGTACGAACTTTCCTATTGCGAAGGCCGCGAACGCGAGGCCTACGATCGATTACGCGCTCTTTATCAACGGGGCGAGAAGGAACGCCTCCCGCGTCTGATCAACCAACTCCGGGCCATGGAAGAGCGTCTCAAGCTTCCCGCTAACGAAAGAATTCCCTAGTGTCCTGTCTCGGAAATAACTTGTCATTTGTTGCGTTCAAAATGGGCTGCCGGCAAGGCGCGGCGAAGAGCGCATCCCCTTATGGGGCTGTAACCGAGCCGCAACGCCGCCGCCAGCCCATTTTCAACGCAACCCTCCGGGCTGGGACACCTTGGCGATTCTCCTGCGTTGCTCGCTGGGCCGAGATCACTGCGGATATCGGCACTGCGCTCGCGCCTTACAGAATCGGCCAAATTGCCTCCAGCAAATGGCAAGCTATTTCAGAGACAGGACACTAAATGCGGTTTGCCGTTTTCAGCGATGTACACGCAAACCTCGAGGCGCTCGAGGCCGTGATCGCGAACGCCCGCGAGCATCATTGCACCGATTTCGTTTGCCTGGGCGACATCGTCGGCTACAACGCCAATCCGCACGAGTGCGTCGAGATTGTGCGCGATTTGGATTGCCCAACCGTAAAAGGAAATCACGACGAGCAGGCTTCCCAGCCGGCGCCATCTGGCGATTTCAATGAAATGGCAGAACGGGCCATGGCCTGGACGCGCGAGCAATTGAGTGATGAGGACCGTGAATGGCTCCGCGACTTACGTCTCCAGCGGCAGGTGCGCGATTTCACCATTGTGCACGCTACGCTCGATACTCCCTCGCAATGGGGCTACGTTTTTCGGGACCTCGATGCGGCCGCCAGTTTCACTTACCAACACACCACCGTCTGTTTCTTCGGCCATACTCACATCCAATGCGCCTTCATCCGCGACGAACGCGCTCGTCGCACCCAGCAGGAACAAATTCATGTCGAGTTTGGCAAAAAGTATTTCGTTAACGCCGGCAGCGTCGGACAACCACGCGACGGCGATTGGCGCGCGGCCTATTGCATTTACCACGCCGACGAAAACTTGATCGAGCAGCGCCGGGTTCGTTACGATATCGAACGCGCCCGCAAGAAGATCATCGCCGCCGGTCTGCCGCGCCTGCTGGCTGATCGTCTCGCGCTCGGTCGTTAGTAACGTGCCGTTGAAGATCCTGGTTATCAAACCGAGCTCGCTCGGCGACATCGTTCACACTCTGCCAGCAGTCGCCGCGATTCGCGATGCCAATGCCGACGCGGAAATAACCTGGGTCATCAACCCGGAATGGGCGCCGCTCTTGCGCGGAAATCGCGACATCGACCACGTCCACATTTTTCCGCGCGGCGAATTCAGCGGTTTTGGCGCGCCGGGCCGGTTGTTTCCCTGGATGCGGGATACCCGCCACTTGGAACCGGACGTTGCGCTCGATTTTCAAGGTCTGTTCCGCAGCGCGTTGATTGCCAAAATCAGTGGCGCGAAAAAAATTCTCGGGACGAGCGACGCGCGCGAGGGCTCGCGCTTATTTTATACCGAAGTTACGCGAGTGGATCGACACGAACACGCCGTTGATCGTTACCTCAAATTGGCGGAGGCATTTGGTGCGCCTTTACGCAGAGATTTGCGTTTTCCCATTCCCACCGGTGATCGATTGCCGCGATTCGACGCTTTTCCCGGATTCGTGGTCCTGCATCCCTTCGCTCGCGGCCACAACAAATCGATTGGGGCAAATGTGATTTTGGAGTTTTGCCGAGCGCTCGCGCCTGCCCGCGTCGTGGTGGTGGGCAAATCCAAGCTCCGATTTGCCACGCCGGAGAATTGTGTGGACTTAACCAATCAAACGTCGCTTCTGCAATTGATCTGGCTCCTGCGCGCAGCTGCCTTTGTCATCAGCGTCGACAGCGGCCCGATGCATGTGGCTGCTGCCGTAACCACGAGTCTGGTCTCAATTCATACCCGGACGGATCCACGCCGCGTCGGTCCATACAACGAGGCCGCCACTGTTTGGAAAAACGGAAAGCTCATTCGCGTCGCCGACCTCGAATCCGCCACTGATTTGCGCAAAAAAGGTCGAAAATTTCTGCCTGACGACGTCGGGCCGCTCGCCGACCTCGCCATGCGGGCGCTCGCAAAACAGCCGCTGATTTGAGCGAAGCCGAGGAATCAATATCGCACTCAGGGACAGCAAACGTACGTGGTAGGACGGCACTCGTGAAATTGCGATGGATGGATACCGGGTCATATTTGATGTAGCGCGACACGGCTGGATGATCCTTTGGTTTCCTGCTCTTGGATTAATTGGCATCGCCGGAGGAATCGCGTTTATATGGCTGCGCCGGTTTTTGTGGCCGTGGCAGCTAGCGTTCATACCGTTAGTTGTCACCGTCGGCGCCATTATCTGGACGATTGCGGCTACCGGTCTCGTGGTTACGCGATATGTCGGCCTGTCAACAGCGTTAAAGCATGGGCAGTGTAGCTATACTGAAGGCCTGATTACGAGCTTTTCACCGGCGGGGAAATCTGGTCGTGGCTGGGAGACGTTTAAGGTGAACGACGTTTCCTTCAGGTACTCCGATTCCGTAGTAACCCCAGGTTTCACAAACGAAAAACCACGGATCCCCCCTCCACGCGGGGTTATTCGTTAAAGTGTGGTACGTCGGGAATGACATAGCTCGGCTGGAGGTGAAAGACTGAAAACGACTATGATTCGGACGTTCACATTTTTTTATGACTAATGTATTCTTGATTCCGGTTCGGCGTTGCAACGCATAGCTGATCTTGTTCTGGTTAGGCCTCGTGAGGGACGTATGCACGGACTAATGTTCACGTATTTTTGGCTGCTTTGTGCCTTATGGGTCGGTGGCGGCGGCGCAATCATGTTCCATAGTCAGCTAAAGCCGCACGTAGCTGCTGGCTTAGTTGAGGCAAGGGCAGAGAAGCGCTTTGTCGTTGGCTGGGCTCTCTGGATGACAGGTCCAGCCATCGGCTTCTGGCTACTTCAAATGACCATGTCTGGGGCGCCAAGCCCGCAATACATGACATGGCCGGAGCCACAACGGTCTGTCGCAGTCGGTCTAACTGTCGTTTGCTGGGCAGCTCTGCTTTGGTGGGTCTGGCTCTCTGATGGCGCGGTAACGCTCGCAACTGTTGCTTGGGTTAGCATCTGGCAACACGCGCATTACGCCGAAGCCCTGGATGATTAAAACGCTCTCACTCCTTCTTGTCGTCGTCGGCGTGGTAGCACTCACACTGAAAGGGCGGCGGTGGTGCAGTCTGTAAAGACAGACGGGGTCGCGTCTTAAGGGCGTGTTGCACAAATGTACGGCTGCCCTCCGCGCACAGTTAATCCCCCTTTTATTCCGAGCGAAAGTGGAACAATCCCGTTAAAGTTACCTTAAAGGTTTCGCCTTTCGCCTCGGGATCCCTCGACTAACGCTCGGGATGACGGCTTGGCTGAGAATCCTCGATTACGCTGGAGCCGCCGCTGCCCGCTGTTTCAAAATCGGTTCCGCCAGCAGTAGATCGCTCGCGTATGTGATTTTAAAATTATGATCCTCGGCCGGCACTATCACGATTCTCCCGCCGGCATGTTCAATCGCAGAGACTTCATCGGTGACAGTCAGAGAATCTTTCTTCACTTGCTCGTAAGCTTCGCTCAGCAACTCGCGCCGAAAAATCTGCGGCGTCTGCATTGCGAAAATATTTTGCCGATCGATCGCACCGCAGACGAACTGATTGGCATCGCCGAGTTTTAGGGTGTCGGTGATGGGCGCAGCCAGTGCCGCTGCGCCATGTTTCCGCGCCGCCGCCAAGACGCGTTCGATCTCGCGAGGGGTTATCAATGGGCGCGCCGCATCGTGCACAGCGACGAACTCGACCTCGTTGCCCAATGCGTTCAGTCCGGCTTGGACCGAATCCTGCCTCCGCGTACCTCCGCGGACGACTCTGCGGATCTTTCGCAAGTTTGTTTTCACGATGAAATGCCGCATCGCTACAGTTTCACGGGATACAACGAGAACGTCATCTACACAGCTCGCCTTTTCGAATGCGGCCAGGGTGTGTTGAATGACCGGACGGCCCGCAATTTTCGCCAGCAACTTGTCAAACCCAGCCCGTTTACTGCTACCGGCGGCGACGATGATGGCGGTGAGCATGCTTGAAAGGGTTAAAAGGTTAAAAGGTTAAAAGTGTTACAACGTTAAATTAGGAATCGTTTTAACGTTTTAACAATTCACATCACGACAACTGTCGTGCCACTTCCGTGCTCAGCGTTTTTCCGTCTGCCCGCCCGGCGATCTTCGGCTGCAACGCTTTCATCACCGCTCCCATTTGTGCGCGCGATGTTGCACCGACTTCAGCGATAGTCTCAGCGACTATCTTTTGTAATTCCTCAGCGCTCATCGCCTGTGGAAGATAGTTGCTTAGCACGGAGATCTCGGCTTTTTCCTTATCCGCCAAGTCAGCGCGCCCGCCTTTCTCAAAACTTTCGATCGAATCCTGCCGTTGTTTTACCTGCTTGCGAATGACCACGACCGCGTCGGCGTCGTTCAGCTCGCCGTCGGCGCCAACCTTTTCGATCGCAGCGTTCTTAAGGGCGGCTTTGAGCAAACGCAAAACGCTCAACCGCGCGGCATCCTTGGCCCGCATCGCATCCTTTAAATCCTCGTCGATTCGTTTCTGCAACGACATAGCGCGAGGCTAGCGCTGCTGCGTCCATCCGCAACTGCCCTTCTGGGAATCTGCTGCAGCGCGCAATCTCAGATTCACAATGCCAGTGTGTACGGTGTTGCACATCGGCCCGGGTAGCGCACGCGTCTCGCGTGTTGGTTTCGGCGTCAGGCCGAAACGGACTTTCCTCACAGCGAAAATCGCAGGGTTAGTTCAAACGATCGGAAAAATCCGCGCCAGCGAGACGCCACCGCCAACACGCGAGACGCGTGCGCTACCCAGACCGTCACTGCGCCGCCCGTACACTAACCACGCAACGCGCGCAGGCGTTCGGCGCATCTTTGCGTCGACTCGACATCGCTCACCGCTACCGCTTCAGCGTCCTTGTTTGTGCGCTTCAATAATCCCGCCAGCACGCCTCCCGGTCCTAGTTCGATGAAAAAATCGCAACCGCGTTTAAGCATGCCTTCCATACAATCGACCCAGCGCACCGTTCCCGTAACCTGATCTTGCAAAGTTCGGCGAATATCCGGCAAAGTGCAGACCGCTCCACCTGTAACGTTGCTGAAAACCGCAAATGATGGCGCCTGCATCGGAACTTCGAGCAGGGCTTCGCTCAGTTTTTGATAAGCGCTCTCCATCAAACGTGAATGATACGCCCCGGCCACGTTCAACATCGTCGCGCGCCGGATCCCGCGTTCCTTCGCCAATGCGACCGCGACCTCGACCTTGGCGCGTTCGCCCGAGAGCACGATTTGCCCCGGCGAATTGATGTTTGCGACGTCGACATCAGTGTCTGCGGCCAACGCGCGGGCCGAATTTTCATCGGCACCGATCATCGCTGCCATCGCGCCATCAGTTGCAGCGCAGGCTTCGTCCATCAATTGGCCGCGCCGCTGCACCAGTTTCAACCCGTTCTCGAAATCAAATGTTCCAGCGGCGGCGTGCGCGGTCAATTCTCCCAGCGACAAACCCGCCGCCGCGTCGACCGGAAAGTTTCCGGCCAATTCGCGCAAAACGGCGAGGCAGGCGAGGCCGTGAACAAACAGCGCGGGCTGACAATTCGATGTCTTCGTCAGCTCCTCGAGCGGTCCGTTCCAAGTGACGTCCGTTAATTTGCGGCCAAGAATCAAATTGGCCGAAGTAAACTGTTTTGCGGCTCCCGGAAAGGCGGCGGCGAGATCTTTTCCCATCCCGACCACCTGCGCGCCTTGTCCGGCAAAAAGAAGTCCAATCTTCTGGGCCATGCGCGTTTTAGTTAGCGCGCCTTGGTAGCGGTTGCGAGCAGATTTCCGCTGCTGCTGTTGCTGGGGAGCGCAGGCTGCCGGGTAGCGCACGCGTCTCGCGTGTTGGCGATCGCGTCCTCGCGATCGCGGACTTCTCTTGGGCGGTCATATCGCTCGAAGGAAATGAACCTTTAGGAAAGCCTGTTTTGGTGAGACGCCAAAACCAAACACGCGAGACGCGCGCGCTACCCAATTCCATGCCGCCGCGCGCGTAGATTTCTTACACCGCGCCCTTTTGGCTTGCACCGACGGCCCTACTCGCGAGCATAAACCCAATCCCACGCTATGGCTTTTACCACGCGCGAAATTGAAAATCCTGATCCGGTCACCCGCGTTGTCGCGGCCGATGCGGAACTGCGCGAACAAAGAGGTGAGCAATCGGGCGACGACATTGGGGAGAAGATGGTCATCAACATGGGGCCATCCCATCCCGCGACTCATGGAGTCCTCCGTCTGGTCCTGGAACTCGACGGCGAGATCATCATCAAAGCCACTCCCGATGTTGGTTTTCTGCATCGCGGCGACGAGAAAATCGCCGAGAACATGCAATACAACCAGTTTGTTCCCTACACCGATCGTCTCGATTACCTTGCTCCGCTGTCCAACAACGTCGCCTACGCCCTGGCGGTCGAAAAATTGATGGGCTGGGAGATTCCGCCGCGCGGGAAAGCGATTCGCGTCATTTGCTGCGAGCTCTCCCGCATTTCCGCGCATCTCATGGGACTCGGCGCGATGGCGCTCGATCTCGGCGCCATGACCGTATTTCTTTACACCTTTCAAGAGCGCGAAAAAATCTACGACTTATGTGAGCTGCTCACCGGCGCGCGCTTCACTACCAGTTATACTCGCGTGGGCGGACAAATCCGGGATCTACCCACGAATTTTATCCCGCAACTGGAAAAGTTTCTCGAGACCTTCGGCTCCAAGCTCGATGAATGCGACAACCTCCTCACTCGCAATCGCATTTTTGTCGATCGTACCCGCGACATCGGTGTGATCTCACGCGATCGCGCCATTGGCTACGCTCTCTCTGGCCCGAACCTGCGCGGCAGCGGAATTGACCATGACCTGCGGCGGAAACATCCGTATCTTGATTACGACCAATACGACTTCGAAGTAGTCACGGGAACGACGGGCGATTGTTACGACCGCTATCTTGTCCGGATCGAGGAAATGCGGCAAAGCGCAAAAATTTTGTCGCAGGTGATCGACAAGCTGCCGAGCGGCCCGATCAATGTCGCCGATTGGAAGAATATGCTGCCGCCGAAATCGCGCGTGATGACAAAGATGGAAGAGTTGATCCATCACTTCATGGTCGTGACCGAAGGATTGAAAGCGCCGCCCGGCGAAATTTATTTTGCGGCGGAGAATCCGAAGGGCGAGCTCGGTTTTTATATCAACAGTCGCGGCGGCGGCGTTCCGCACCGGCTGAAAATTCGCGCGCCTTCGTTCGTCAATCTCAGCATTCTACCGGAATTACTGCCGGGCTGTATGATGAGCGATGTGGTGGCGGTTTTAGGCAGTTTGGATTTCGTGATGGGAGAATGCGATCGATGAAAATAATCTCAGTAGCTTTTGCGGCGATCCTGGTTTTGGCGGCGTGCAATCGCAATCTTTTGACCGGATCGAAGCTGACCCTCGATAATTACAACCAGATCACGACTGGCATGAGCAAAGCGCAGGTGGAGAAAATCCTGGGTCCTGCAACATCGATGGAAAGCAAGGATATGATCATTTTTAAGAAGACGGCCTGGCGCTATGAGGACGGGAACAAGTTTGCTGTAGTTACGTTCAAGAACGACGAAGTCGACAGCAAGGATACCAATCTTGGCAAATGATGAAGGCTGGTCGTCTCCAATGCGTCTGGCTTGCTCTTGGCGCGCTGTTTTTCTCTTGCACGGGCGAGCGTCTTACCCCGGCCAATGTCGATCAGGTCACCGAAGGAATGAGCAAGAAACAGGTAGAATCAATCCTGGGGCCGCCGACGAGCGTCGAAACCAAGGATTTCATGCTGCTCAAGCGCACCACCTATGTCTATCGGCAATCCAACGGCACGGTGACGGTGTTGTTTAAGGACGACAAGGTGGCGGCAAAATCGAGCACCCTGCCTTCTAAATAAACGACCGAAAATGACGGCGGCGAAAATTCCGGCTGAATTCAAGCGGCGGGTGAACGCCGCCGTCGCACAATATCCGGAGGAGCATAAACGCAGCGCTGCCTTGCCTCTGCTGCATCTCTGGCAGGAACATTTCGGGTTCATTACTGATGAGGGCATCAAATGGATTGCGGAAAAGCTGGAGCTGCAACCGATCAATATCCTGGAGCTGGTGACGTTTTATCCGATGTTGCGGCAAAAGAGCACGGGCAAAACACATATTCGCGTCTGCCGGACACTGAGCTGCGCCATGGCGGGCAGTTATCGCCTGATGGAAAACCTTTGCGCGAGCGCGGGCATTGCCCGCGGACATGGCGGAGTTCATCATCCAGTTCTTGTTAGCCCGGATGCAAACATCAGCATTGAATTTGTGGAATGTCTGGCCAGCTGCGGCACCGCTCCCGTCTGCATGGTTAACGATGATTTGCACGAAAACGTCGACCCGGATTCAGCTGATCTTCTTCACGCTCAACCCTCAACTCTCAACCCTCAACCTTCTTCCCATCCTCTCGAGCGCAGGCTCGTCTTCAAAAATATTGGCCGCAAAGATTGGACTACCGACATCGATTGTTACCTCGGCGACGGCGGCTACAAGCAGTTGAAAAAAGCCGTGACAATGTCGCGCGTCGATATTCTTAACGAGGTTAAGGCTTCGGCCTTACGGGGACGAGGGGGCGCCGGGTTTCCCACCGGGGTGAAATGGAGCTTTATCAAACCGGACGAAAAGAAGCCGGTGTATCTAATTTGTAATGCCGACGAATCGGAGCCGGGGACCTTTAAAGACCGCTACATTATTCATCAGGACCCGCATCAGTTACTCGAAGGCATCTTGATCTCCTGTTATGCCCTCAACGCCCATACTGCCTATATATATATAAGGGGCGAGTTCCCGGAAGGGGCGAAAATCCTCGAGCGCGCGATTGGGGAAGCGCGGGAGAACAACTTCGTCGGCAAAAATATTCTCGGATCGAAATTTGACGTCGAGGTCTACATTCATCGCGGCGCCGGGGCGTATATTTGTGGCGAGGAAACCGGGCTGATCGAATCGCTCGAAGGCAAACGCGCCTATCCCCGGATCAAACCGCCGTACTTCCCAGCGGTCCTCGGTCTTTACATGTGTCCGACCATCGTCAACAACGTCGAGACGCTCTGCCATGTGAAGCACATCATCGCCATGGGGGGAGCGGAATATTCCAAGATCGGTCGTTCCGGCAATACAGGTACCCGGATTGTTTGTGTCAGCGGCGACGTGGTACGGCCTGGTTATTTCGAAATCGAAGTGGGCAAAGTAACCATGGGCCAACTAATCTACGAAATGGCGGGTGGAATGAAGTTCGGCCGACAACTTCGGGCCGTCATTCCCGGCGGAAGCTCGGCCAAAGTGCTGCGCGCAGATGAGCGTTTCAAAATAAAGGAAAAGCAATCGGATGGGTCGACCATCGAGCGCGAAATTTCCATCGATGAAATCCCGATGGATTTCGATTCCCTCGCCGCCTGCGGATCAATGGCCGGCTCCGGCGGTGTCATCGTTTTAGACGATTCCCGCGATATGGTCTGGGCACTCAATAACATTAACGAGTTTTACGCCCACGAGTCGTGTGGGCAATGCACCCCCTGTCGCGAAGGCGCACTTTGGATGAAAAAAATCACCAATCGAATGTTGCTCGGCGGAGGGGTGATGCAGGACCCGGCAACGTTAAAAACTGTCGCGGACAACATTGCCGGCCGCACCATCTGCGCATTCGGAGAAGCCTGTGCCTGGCCGACTCAAAGTTTCGTCGAGAAGTTTCCGGAAGATTTTGCCGCCCGCGCGACGAAATCAGCGCCGCCGCCGTTGCCGCCGGAATACACGCCTGAGGAACTGATCAGCGAGGAGAAAATTCCGACTGTCCCGCTGGCGCATAATCCGGGCTGGGAAAAAGCTGGCGCCTCCGGAACAATATGAACGCCTCTTTTCCTGCTCTTACTCATGCTCATGCTCGATTCGTTTCGAGCATGAGTAAGAGCAGGAGCAGGATTAGACATTATGCCTGAGGCGGCTCCACTCGTGAACGTCCAGATCGACGGGGTCTGGCATCAATTTCCCAAGGGCACTCGGGTGATTGAGGCGTGCGCGAAGGTCGGGACCTACGTTCCGCGCTATTGTTATCACCCGAAACTTAGCTCACCCGGAAATTGCCGGATGTGTCTGATCGAAATGGGCCTGCCGCGCATGGGGCCGGACCGGAAGTTCGAGTTGGGTGCAGATGGCAAACCGGTGATCAATTGGATGCCACGTCCTCAGATTTGTTGTGCGCAGGATGTCGCGGAAGGAATGGGCGTCCGCACCAGTTCGCCACTGGTCGAGGAATGCCGCCGCGGTGTCATGGAATTCCTCCTGATCAATCATCCGCTCGATTGCCCGATCTGCGATCAGGCCGGCGAATGTCGGCTCCAGGAATTCAGTGTCGAATACGGCCGCGCCGATTCGCGTTTTCTTGAGAACAAGGTCAAAAAACCGAAACGGGTGCGGCTTGGGTCGCGCGTTACTCTCGACGACGAGCGCTGCATCTTGTGCTCGCGTTGCATTCGATTTTGTCAGGAAATCGCGAAAGACGATGTCCTTGGTTTTACCGAACGGGGCGGACATACCATCCTCACGGCACACCCCGACCGGCCGCTCGAAAATAATTATTCGCTCAACACCGTCGATATCTGTCCAGTTGGCGCGCTCACTTCTTCAGATTTTCGATTCGAGATGCGGGTCTGGTTCTTGAAAGAAACCAAAAGCATCTGCACCAGTTGCGCGACCGGCTGCAACATCATTATCGGGTCCCGCGAAGATGTGATTTATCGACAAACTCCGCGAGAGAACGTTGCTGTTAATTCCGCCTGGATGTGCGATTACGGTCGGCTCAACTTCGAATACCTAACGAGTCATGAACGATTGCTCGAGCCTGAAGTCTTCGGCGAGAAGAAATTGCAAGCCGCCGATTGGAAGACGGTGATTTCCCATACCGCTCTGCAGCTACGGCATTTCACCGGCTGGGACATCGCCATTGTCGCCTCGGGCCGAATGACGAACGAGGAACTTTGGTTGACGGCGCGTTTGGCGCAACATTTGAACGTCTCGCTCATCGATATCGTTCCGAGGGAAGGCGAGGGGGATGATATTTTGCTGAGCCAGGATCGAAATCCCAACACCAATGGTGCAAAACTGATTCTGGGCTTGCAGAACAAACCGGGAGCGAACCTCGAGGCCATCGCCTCCGGAGTGGCGGAAGGCCGCATTAAATCGCTCCTCGTGCTCGGGGAAGACCCAACCAAATTCGGAATGCCGGTCGAGCAACTAAAGAGACTGCCTTCTTTCATTGTGATCAACATCTTGCGCAATTCGTCCACAGCCCATGCTACCGCCATCTTGCCCTCAGCAGCTTATGCAGAAAAACGCGGCTCCATGATCAATGGTCGGGGCCGCTTGCAGCGACTGAATCGCGCCGTGCGGCCGCCCGGTCAGGCCCGGCAGGATTGGGAAATCTTGCGTGACCTTCTCCAGGAATTGACCGGCAGTAACGGTCTTGGTTCCATCGAAGACATCTTTCGGCAAATGGCGGAGTCCATTCGGGAATTTGCCGGGCTGAGTTTGAGCAAAATTGGCGACCTCGGCGTGAAAATGATGGCGACCCCTGAGGACTCCACCACTCCAGTGCCTCCGGGCGAACCCGTCGACGAAGAAATTTTTGAGCGTCCGCCGCTGCACGCAACAAAATGAAAGCTGCATGAATCCGACAACATTCTTCATTTTCACAACCTTGCTGAAGATCGTTGGCATCGTTTTTGTCGTGATTCTGCCAATGGTTTCCTACGCCGTTTATGCGGAGCGAAAGGTCAGCGCGTTGATTCAGGACCGTCTCGGACCGAATCGGGTCGGGCCGGCTGGTTTATTTCAACCGATTGCCGACGCCATGAAATTCCTGCTCAAGGAAGATTTCACCCCGGCGCACGTGAACAAATTCTATTACTGGCTCGCGCCCTGTCTGGCGATGGTTCCAGCCATCACCACCATCGCGGTGGTGCCCTTTGGCAGCAGTTTGTTCGGCGTGCCGATGGTAATCGCCGACATCAACGTTGGCGTTCTTTTTGTTTTTGCGGTCGCGTCGCTCGGCGTTTACGGGATCGTCATTGGCGGCTGGGCCTCGAACTCGAAATATCCCTTCCTCGGTGGAGTGCGTTCGACTTCGCAGATGATCTCGTACGAACTCTCGTTAGGTCTCGCCGTCATCCCGATCTTCCTGCTTATCGGCAACCTGCGGCTAACGGAAGTTGTAAAATACCAGATCGATCATGGCTGGCTGATTGTTCCATTCGCGGGCGACTGGCGAAATCCGCTTGGTTGGCTGCTAGCTGTTCCAATGTGGATTTCTTTTGCCGTCTTTGCCATCGCGGTTTTTGCCGAAACAAACCGTCTGCCCTTCGATCTACCGGAAGCAGAAACGGAATTGGTCGGCGGTTATCATACCGAATACAGCTCGATGAAGTTCGCTCTCTTCTTCCTCAGCGAATATGCTGCCATGATCACCGGCTCCGCCATTATCGTTACCCTTTTTCTCGGTGGCTGGCATTTTCCAGGAATTCCCGACGGTTCGCACGGCTGGATATTCGGCCTCATTAACATTTTTGTTTTCTTCACCAAAATCGCGGCCCTCCTTTTCATCTTTATCTGGGTCCGCTTTACTCTGCCGCGTTTCCGCTATGATCAACTGATGCGACTGGGCTGGGTCTTCTTCTTTGAAATCGCCCTCGTGAATATCTTCTGGGCCGCCGCCATCCTGGCATATTTTGATTGATAACCTTCAACCTTCTCTTCCTCTACCTCTTCCTCTTAATTTTACTTCATGTTTCACCACGAAAAACTCACCGTATATCACGGCGCACTCACCTTTGCAGGGTGGTCTCAAACTCTCATCGACTCAATCGCGAAGAAAACCTCAACCCGTGATCACCTTGAACGCGTTGGCGATAGCATTGCTTTGAACATTGCGGAGGGGAACGGCGAGTTTTCGCAACGCGACCGTGCCCGGTTTTTTCAGATCGCGCATGGCTCTGCCTTGGAGTCTGCCGCCTGTTTGGATTTGTTCATCGCGCGACGCTGCTGCGAGGCGGCGGCCATTATTGAGGGAAAGGCTATTCTTGAAGAAGTTGTCAGGATGCTCTTCAGAATGCTGGACAACCTGGGCTGCAGAGTCGCGGAGGACTGTTCTGACTGTGGCGCGGTCATGGAAAGATTGGCGCAACACAGGGACAAAGACGAACAGGAAGAGGGAAGAGGAAGAGAAAGCGAACGAACTGTGTAGAGCGAACAGAATTGATAATGTCCATCAACGTTCCACGACCAAATCTAACCTGGCTCGAACGGCTGTACCTACCTGCGATCGCAGCCGGGATGGTGATCACGCTGCGCCATTTCAAAAACATGCTGTTTAGGCGGACCAAGGTGACGATGGAATACCCGGAGGAAAAATGGGACCTGCAGTTGCCTGAACATTATCGCGGCGCGCCTGCCTTGGTGAAGGATGAGTCAGGCCGCATCCGCTGCGTGGCTTGTCAGCTATGCGAATTCATTTGTCCGCCGCGCGCAATTAAGATCGACCCCGGCGAAATTCCGGCCAAAGACCGTTTCAGCAAGGTCGAAAAGTATCCACGCGAGTTCGATATCGACATGATTCGCTGCATTTTTTGCGGGATGTGCGAGGAAGTCTGCCCGGAACAAGCCATTTTCCTGCGCAAAGACTACGCGATTACCGGGCTGACTCGCGCGGAGATGGTGCACGACAAGGAGAAGCTACTTGAGATCGGCGGCGTCATGCACGGTGTCGTCCTAAAATGGAACGAGAAGAAATGAAGACAGGTTTCGGAGTTCAGGGTTCAGTAGAAGAGAAAGTGAAGTCATTGCTTTCTGAACTCTGAACCCTGACTCCTACGAACCCTATTATGCCTTCTTTTCTTTTCTGGTTGTTCGCCGGCGTAATGCTCATCTTCGGTGCGCTCGTCGTCATCAACCGCAATCCCATTGCCAGCGCGCTGAGTCTTGTCGTTTGCTTCCTTGGCCTGGCCGCTTTGTTCATATCGCTGGACGCATTTTTCATTGGGATCATTCAGGTCTTGGTCTACGCCGGTGCGGTGATGGTATTGTTTCTCTTCATCATCATGCTGCTCGATTTACGCGCCGAAGAACGGCGCAGAATGAATTGGGTTGCGTTCACCGGTGGTTTTATCGTCGCTTTCTCCCTTCTCGTGCAGATTCTTGCTGTCATCAGCAGAACTCAGATGGCGAAAAAAACCTTTCCGCCACTTGCTTCTCAACGAGCCGATGACGTTCGCAACGTTGGATTGATTTTATTCGGCAACTACAATCTGCCTTTTCAGGTGATCGCTGTCTTGATTCTCGTCGCAACAGTGGGCGTTATCGTTTTGAGCAAACGCCAACTCCGATGACCACCCTGGGCGACTATCTCACCGTTAGCGGAATTTTGTTTGCCATCGGCTTCAGCGGTGTACTGCTGCGGCGCAACGTTATCATCATTTTCATGGCCCTCGAGCTGATGCTCAACGCGGCCAATCTTTCGCTCGTAGCATTCTCCCGTTTTCGCCTCGGCGACGATGGTCTCCCCAGTTACAACGCGCAGGTGCTGGTCTTCTTCATCATCACCGTTGCCGCCGCCGAAGTCGCTGTCGGGCTCGCCATTATCGTCGCGCTCTATCGCGCCCGCCGCACTACTCATGTAGAGGATATCAATTCCCTAAAATTTTAGCCTACGAAATATGTGTATCTCTAAGAATTTCGTGTCGTTCCGTGTGGTTCGTAGGCCTAAATTCTTATGATTCCGTGGCTCATTCTGCTCGCGCCTCTGGTCAGTGCTGCGCTCATCGCGCTGATCACCGGCCGGGCCCGCCGGTTGAGCGCAGGTATCTCAGTGGTTGCGGTTCTGGTCAGTTTCATTTGTAGCTGTATCCTTTTTGCCAGATCGAAAACAGGCGCACCGGAAATTCCTTGGATCGAATTTCACGGGATCCTGCGGGTGCCGATCGGTTTTGTGCTCGATTCCCTGAGCAAGACCATGCTGGTTCTCGTTAGCGGGGTAGGTGCGCTCATCCACATCTACTCGCTCGGTTACATGCGGGATGATCTCGGCAAATCGCGCTACTTCGCGTCCCTCTCGCTCTTCATGTTTTCCATGCTCGGCATTGTTCTCGCCAACAACTTCGTGATGATGTTCATTTTTTGGGAACTGGTCGGCCTTTGTTCCTACTTGCTCATCGGTCATTGGTTCGAACGCGATAGCGCAGCCAATGCCGCGAAAAAAGCATTCATCACCAATAGAATCGGCGACTTCGGGTTTATGCTCGGAATCTTAATGGTCTGGGGCGCGACCGGATCTGTCGTATTCGACGACATCATCCCGCAACTCTGGCGCGTTACCAGCAACCCCACTTTCCTAACGATTTGTGTGCTACTGATTTTTTGCGGAGCAGTTGGCAAGTCTGCTCAGTTCCCGCTTCATGTCTGGCTCCCCGACGCAATGGAAGGTCCGACTCCGATTTCCGCCCTAATCCACGCTGCCACGATGGTCGCGGCCGGCGTTTACATGCTGGTGCGAGTCGGCTTTCTCGTGCAAGGCTCGCCTGTTGCCCTCGCTGTCATCGCCTGGATCGGCACCATTACCGCCGTGATGGCCGCGTTGATCGCGACCCAACAAGACGACATCAAGCGCATTCTGGCTTATTCAACTCTTTCCCAGCTCGGCTACATGGTCATGGCGGTGGGGCTCGCTTCCGGCGAAGCCGCCATGTTCCATTTGTTTACCCATGCCTTCTTCAAAGCCTTGCTCTTCCTTGGTGCCGGTTCCGTCCTGGTTGCGCTTCATCATGAACAAAATATCTGGAAAATGGGCGGGCAGGGTCGCAACCTCTTCCTCACTTTTGTTACTTTCGGCATCGGAATGCTCGCCTTGATTGGCTGTCCGCCGTTCGCCGGATTTTTTAGCAAGGACGCTATTCTCTCGCTCGCCTACAACCGAAACCCCGCAGTTTTTGGTCTCGCGCTGTTTACCGCATTCCTTACCGCGTTCTACATGATGCGGTTATTCGTTGTCGTCTTCTTCGGTAAGCCGCGTTCACCCGCCGCGAAAACTAGCCGAGAATCGCCGACTAGCATGCTCGTTCCACTGGCGGCTCTGGCATTGCTCTCGCTTTTTGGCGGATTCAACTTTTTTGCCAGCCATTTTCTTACTCTCCCTCATGAACGCGACGCCGACGCGTTCATTCCCGGGATCGCCCTGGTGGCCATGCTCCTTGGAGGGGTCGGCGCGATTATTCTCTATCGCAGTCGCATGGAAGAGCCACTCTCCATCAATCTGCTTCGCCGCAAATTATACTTCGATGAACTTTATCGCGCTCTGATCAACGCCACCCAGGGATTTCTCGCCCGCGTCTCCGGGTTTATCGATCGGTGGATTATTGATGCCACCGTCGTGCGCGGAAGCAGTGGCGCGACTTGGAGTTTCGGTGCCCTGCTTCGTCTCATGC
>JBKPMO010000060.1:0-9417 GCA_046732175.1 Verrucomicrobiota bacterium | reverse complement strand
TTACATCTGACCGACGAAGTAGTAATGTTAGTACCTGGCGAACCGATGCCGATCCACGAACAGCGCTCGACGCTGACACCCGCTGCCAGATGCGCCCCCGGCACGATGTGTACCCCGTTCCCGATAACGCATTCGTGATCGACGCTTGACCCCGTATTGATAATCACATTTTCTCCGATTGTAGCGGCGGGATTGATGACGCTACCGGCGACAATCACCGATCCGCCACCAACCGAAACATCGGCGGCAACCGTTGCTCGCGGGTGGACTGCGGTTGCCAGCCGAAATCCACGCTCCCGAAGAAACCGCGCAACCTGAAGGCGACGGTGACAGTTACCGAACCCGACGATCATCGTCCGCACTTGCCTTTCCCAGAGACTGTCGAGCGTCTCGCGCCCACCCAGCACCTCGTATCCGGCGAATTCCAAGCCTGCGCGCTCCGGGTTCATGTCGTCGATCATGCCGATAATCTGGTAGGCATTCACGAGCCTGATGATATCGGCAACGACAAGGGCATGACCGCTCGCTCCCCAGATGACAAGTCCCTGTTTCATATGGTCTCCATCTATGGGGCTGGCAAACGTTGCGGTTTCATAGAAGTGTCGTGGTGGTGTTGCGGTTCACGACAGCTGTCATGTGCTCCGGAACGAGTTCGGTGTCCGCAGGCGCGTACTCAGGGAGAAAGCGCGCGAGCAGCAATTTGAGACCTTGCGGATCGGCGTTGCTGGCCTCGCTAGCGGACTTGAGCCGGTCTACAAAATCCGCTGCGTTCGCGCGTCGTTCCGGGGAGACAAGGCGCGCGATTTTTGGATGCGGCGTTGCCGCAACTACTTCCACGTGCTGGCTGAGCTCCTCGTAAAGCTTTTCGCCCGGGCGCAAGCCTGTGAATGTGATGTCGATGTCGCCGGGAGTAAGTCCGGCCAGTGCGATCATTTTCTTAGCGAGGTCGGCGATGCGGACCGGCGTTCCCATGTCCAGCACGAAAATATCCCCACTGTTACCGAACACGGAGCTTTGTAGGACGAGCGATACAGCCTCAGGAATCGTCATGAAATAACGTGTAATTTCAGGGTGAGTCACTGTGATCGGACCACCGGCGGCGATTTGGCGCATGAAAGTGGGCACAACGCTGCCGGAAGAACCGAGCACGTTGCCGAAGCGAACGGCCATGAACTTCGTCCCCGACTGGCGCCGCGCGAGTGCCTGTAAATAAACCTCTCCCAATCGCTTTGTTGCTCCCATCACGTTCGTTGGATTAACGGCTTTGTCGCTGGAGATGAAGATGAAGCGCTCGGCCACATACTCCGCCGCGATATCGGCGAGGAGCGATGTCGCGTAGATATTGTTATAGATGGCCTCTTCGGGCTGAAGCTCCATCAATGGTACGTGCTTGTGTGCGGCAGCGTGGAAAACGACGTGAGGCCGGAAGCGGTGAAAAATCTGCTCTAAACGCACGGGCCGCGAGATGTCGGCGATGACCGGCACCAGTGACGTGCCGTTAAGCGACGGATGATTTCGCAACTCCTGCTCGATAACGAACAGCTGCGGTTCGGAGCGCTCGAGCATGACCAGAGCGGCTGGTTGGTGCGGGAGGATTTGGCGGCACAATTCGCTGCCAATGCTTCCACCGGCCCCGGTGACAATGACCGTTCGACCCTCGATGATAGCACGCACCGATTCATGACTAATCTCCACCGGCGGCCGGCCGAGAAGGTCGTGAATGTCTAGCGGCCGTAGGTTCGTGACGGTCACGCGTCCGGCCGCCAGTTGATCAAGCGAGGGAACCGTGCGGCAGGATAAACCGGCTCGGTTAACGAGTTGGAGTATTTCATGAATGCGCCTCGGAGAAGCCGAGGGCATCGCGATGACCACCTCATCGAGGCGTAATTTGTTTTTGAGCTCCTCGATGCGCTCAGGCCGACCGACTAGTGGAAGACCGTGAATCCCGCAGCGGCGGCGATAGTCATCGTCAAAAAATGCGACCGGTTGCAGTCCCAACCATGGACTGCGCAACAATTCTTTGACCAGTACTGCACCACAGTCACCAGCGCCGATGACGCCGATGCGCCGCACCCGGGCGGGCAACGGACGTGCCGCGTCGTAAACGAAATGGCGCACGGCGCGAAAGGAAAGTCGTAGCGCCCCAATGACGGCGATGCTTAAAATGAAGTCGATGAGAATGACCCCGCGAGGCGGCGCAAGGATAACGCCCGTCGCAAAACGCAGCGCGGCGATAAGCAGCGTAGCGAGTGAGCAGGCAGATAGAAGCCGGCGTAAATCCGGCGTGCTGAAGTAAGAGAGCAATCCATCGAACTGGTGAAAGAGGAAGAGACAAACAAGCTGTACCGCCACCGTAAGCGCGCAGACGGAGAGCATGTTCTCCTCGATGTTACCGGGCACGTTGAAATCGAACCGCAACTGATAGGCGAAGAAGATGCCTAGCTCGAGAACAGCTCCGTAGGCGCACATTAACGCGATGAGACGTAGTGCGGGCATGCGCACGACATATGCCAGGAGTGAGCGAATGAGCGCGCGCATCACAATCGAGCCGCGGTCGCGGATTCCGGTGCGGCAACAATAAGCCCGCAGATTCGTTCCAGGTCGGCTTGCGAGAGATTCGAGCCGCTCGGTAGGCACAGTCCACGTTCGAAAATCGCCTCGCTGCGTTCGCCTCCGCGGACGCGAAAGCCATCAAAGACAGGCTGCAAGTGCAGTGGCTTCCACACTGGCCGCGCTTCGATGTTGTCTGCCTCCAGCATGAGCCGTACTTCTTCGCGCGTAGCGCCGAACTCCTCCGGGTCAATTGTGATACAGGTCAGCCAGTAGTTTCGGCTGCCGTGCCCCTGCCGCGGCATGAACTCGATCCCGGGAAGTGCGCCAAGTTCGCGCGAATAGAACTCGAAATTACGTCGCCGGGCCGCAATCCGCTCCGGCAGGACGCGCAACTGCCCGCGACCAATCGCAGCAAGCACGTTGCTCATGCGGTAATTGAAACCGAGGCATGAGTGCTGGTAATGCGGCGCGCGATCGCGCGCCTGAGAAGCCAGAAAGCGGGCGCGTTCAATCAGTGATTGATCATCAGAGACGAGCATTCCGCCTCCTGAAGTGGTGATGATTTTGTTCCCGTTGAAAGACAGAACGCCGACGCACCCATGTGCGCCTGCGCGCCTGCCGCGATACACTGCGCCGAGTGCCTCGGCCGCATCTTGAATTACAGGCACATCGTAGTGCGAGCAGGTTTCCTGGATCTCTTGGTAATCTGCCGGTTCACCATACAAATCGACCACGATCACTGCGCGCGGCAGCCGCCCGCGGTGGGCGCACGCGTCCAGCTCCTCGCGAAGGAGTGTGGGATCAATGTTCCAACTCGTCGCCCCGCAATCGATGAAAACGGGCTGCGCCTGTTGGTATAACACCGGGTTGGCGCTCGCGCTAAAGGTCAATGTGGAACAGAGCACCTCGTCCCCCGGTTGTACTCCAACCAACCGCAACGCGAGATGGATTCCTGCCGTCCCTGATACAAGGGCGGCGGCATGCGACACTCCGAGGTACTCGGCCATCTCACGCTCAAACGCATCGACCTGAGGCCCGAGCGGAGCGATCCAATTGCTTGCGAACGCGTGCTTAACGAACTCGAGTTCTTCGCCGCTCATATGCGGCGGCGACAGGTAAATGCGTGGCAGCACAGGTTTATCCATTTTGAGCAACTTGAATCTCGTCAGGCGCTGCCATGCCCGACGCAGGAACGCTCAATGCGGCGGGTACCGTATCCGGCTCAGCAGGGCAGCGATACGCAGGAAAAAACGAAGCCGAAATGGCCCGCAGCCCGCGCTCGGAATTCGAGCGATCCTTCTGCAGTGACAGTTGGCTATAGACCTGCGGTGCCACGATCCAGCGCCAGGTCGCGAACTTATGGCGTTGCCGCGAGAAATGCGCTTTGAACTGAAATAATGAGTCAGGCTTCGCGCCGACACCTCCACCGAGATGAAAAGTATGCGCGCCATTTTCATTCGCCCAGCGCCGCACCGTTTCCAATACCAGCACCATCGGTGAAAGTTTGACCGCGCTGTCGCGCGTGCCGCCGAGGTGATGTTGCACAATGCCATCGCATAGGGTGAAAAGGCCGCCGCTGATCACTTCGCCGGCAGGCGTTTTTACGACAAACAGCTTCAGCACTGGCCCGAGATTTTTTGCCAGGTCGAAGAAATACGTCGGGTCGAAGAAATACGATTCCTCTGCCTTCACGCGGCGCATCGTCTCGTGATATAGCGCGATGAATTCCGGCAGGTGGCGTTGCTCGGGGTCGAGCGCGCCAGTTACACCCAGGCGGACGAGGCGGTTAAGACGGGTCTTAGTTGCGCCGTCGTACTGCGCGCGTTGCTCGACTGGCGTGGCCGACAAATTTATTGAGACCGTGACGCCCTGGGGTTGATGATCCCCGAGACCATCTAGCAACTTGCTTTGAGCAGGCAGCAAGGGATGGAGTCGGGAGAAAACGCTCACTACCTGCAACTCCTGCAAAGCTGCTCTCAAAGCGCGCTGGAATCCGCCTATCACCGTGGGTGGCATGTCTTCGTGTGAATAGAGCGGACCGCTGTAACCGTACACTGACATCCCGTCGCGCCATCTGTTGGCCCATCCACCGATTCCCGGGAGACCGGCCAACGTCCGAATAATCAGCGGCAGCGAGATCGTGTAGCCAGCCTGCTCGTAAACAAAAAGTCGTGCTTCGCCTTTGCCGCATCGGTCTGCGAACGCGTGGTATTCGGGCAGAAAGTAGAAATCATATTGCCTCGCCCGCTGGACTGCGCCCATCCATTCCTCTCGCTGATTCGTGGTGAGAACGCGCAGGCCTCCGCTGTCCGGGGCGGCTGCGCCGGGGGACGTTTCTGGCATCGCAGGGCAGCGATACGCGGGAAAAAACGAAGCCGAAATGGCCCGCAGGCCGCATTTCGAATTCCAGAGATCTTTCTGTCGTGAAAATTCGTGAAACGCACTCGGTGCGACGATCCAGTGCCACATGACGAACTTGTGCCGTTGTCGTGAGAAACGCGCTTTGAACTGAAACAATGAGTCAGTTTTCGCGCCGACACCCCCGCCCAGATGGAAGGTATGTGCGCCGTTTTCATTCGCCCAGCGCCGCACCGTTTCCAACAACAGCACCATCGGTGAAAGCTTGAGCGCGGTGTCGCGCGTGCCGCCGAGATGATATTGCACGATGCCCTGGCACAAGGTGAATAGGCCGCCGCTGATCACTTCGCCGTCAGGCATTTTTACGACAAACAGCTTCAGCACTGGCCCGAGATTTTTTGCTAGATCGGAGAAATACGTCTGGTCGAAGAGATACGATTCCTCTGCCTTCACGCGGCGCATCGTCTCGTGATATAGTGCGACGAAATCGGGCAGGTGGCACTGCTCGGGGTCGAGTGCACAAGTTGCACCCGAGCGCGCCAGACGGTTGAGACGGTTCCTAGTCGTTCCGTCGTAGTGGGCACGCTGCTCGACGGGCGGGTCCAACAGATTGATTGAGACGGTGGCGCCACCGAACTGGTGATCGCCAATCCCCTGTAGCAGCATTGTTTGCTCGGGCAGCAACGGATGCAGCCGTGAGAAGACGCTCACCACCTGCAGGTCCTGTAAAGCAGTGGTCAAACCACGCTGGAACCCGTCTATGACCGCACAGGGCATCTCTTTGTGTGAGCAGACGGGACCGCTGTAGCCGTAGACTGAAGTCGCGTCGCACCATGTCTTAGCCGACGCGCCGATTCCGGGGACATCGGCCAACGTGCGAATAAGCAGGGGTAGGGCTATCATATGGCCAGCTTGCTCGTATGCGAAAAGCCGTGCTTCGCCTTCGCCGCGTCGCTCGGCCACGGTGTGATAGCCGGGCAAATGATAGACATCGTGCATGGCTGAGCAGCGGCGCAGCACGCTCAGCCATTCGTCGCTCTGGCTCGTGGTGAGAACGCGCATCATGGTCTTCGCAAGCACTCTGCTGCGTTCACTTCCGATCGGATTGGTTCGATGGGGAAAGTGGTGGTGGGGCGCATGGAAACAGGTTCTAATTCACGGCGGGCCTTCCCGGCGATGCGCCGGGTGAGCGCACGCGTCGCGTAGGGCGTGCCGGAAACGAAGCGGCATACCGGGCCGAATGAGTGCGCGGCTGTAGCACCGAGAAAGTGCAGCCCCGGCACCGACGACTCGAAGCCGCGGCCGAGCAGCGGATAGCCGTCGATTTGCCGTATACCTTTCAACAGTTCGAGCGCGAGGAAATCGTAAAGTGAAACATCGACGCGATAGCCGGTCGCCAGCAGCACGTGATCGACACAGCGCTGGGAATTGTCGTCGAGCTTCAGTATAACCCGCCCGCCTGCGGATGACGCGGCGTTCACTACACGGCTGGTGGTGATACGCACTTCGCCAACACGTGGCAGCAGCCAACCCGAGCCCGCCGGACGGATTGAGCGATAGGCGATCTTTTCCTGCAACGAAAACGGCAATCGCCTAAACAAGCCTGGCGTAGCTACTATCCAGTTTAAACCTGGCGGGCCGACATCGGTCGGCGGGTAAAACAATCGCCGCAGTGGATTGGCCTCGCTTTTGAGCCACGCGAGTTTCTGATCAAGCCAATGCACGTCCGGTTTGCGAACGATTACCTCGACCTCTGCGCCGGCTTCCGCGAGCAGGGCGGCGGATTCCAGAGCGCTTTGGCCACCGCCCACTATGACAATGCGCTTGCGTCCGAGCCGAGAGAGGTCCCGATGTTCCGATGTGTGCGAAACCAGTTCGCGCGGCAGCCCGTCGAACTGGGGCAGACACCGCGCGAACGGCGCGATGCCGGTAGCAACAACAACGCGTGCAGTGTGGACGCGATCACCGTCCTCCAGCGAGAGAGAGAAACCTTTAGCTGTTTGCTCCAGGCGCGTGACGCGCCGCTTGTCGACGTCGGGCACGGTCTGCTGTTGAAACCAGCGCCCGTAATTAATGAAATCGCCGAGGGGGATCGGTTTCGACAAGGGGACATTTCGAGACGTTTGGTACCGATCCAAGGTCAGCTGCCGATCGGGGTCGGCGATATGCGACGCTTCCCACGACGAACGTAGGAACATTCCGGCGGGCATCTGGTTCTCCCAGAACTCCATCACTCGGCCGAAGATGCAGGTCTCGATTCCAGCTGCGCGCAAATGCGCGGCTGCAGCAAGGCCATATGGGCCGGCTCCAATAATGGCGACGTGGGCAGTGAGGGAACTTTTCATGTCAATTGCTTCTGCGTTGATTTATGGGTTTGGGCGCGACGCTGGGCAGTTGGGAAGGCGGTGCGGGGGTCGATGGCGACATACTCGTCGCATCTCGCGATTGCGAGGTTCGGCTGGATTTGAAAACAACTTGGATCGGCCTCCTCGCCGTTGATCCATGCGATGAGCGCCGCCGGAACATTTGCCCCTGCGACGTGCGAAAACGGATATCCGCCGCCGATCCGCGGATTGAGATCGATAACCCGGTAACGCTCATCGCTGGCAAAGACATCGCAATCGAGAATGCCGACATGGCCCAGTTGCTCGCCAATCAATTGGCCGAGCTTTTCGATTTTTTTGTCCTTTACCGTGACGGCGCGGTCGGTTTGCCCGGCGCGCATTTTAAGCTTTCGCTTCACGAAGGTGCAGACGTGGCGGCCATTTAGGTCGTTAACAATGTCGAGACCGTACTCTTCGCCCGAAAGTCGTTGCTGAATTAAAACGCACCTTCCGGGAGCGGTGGCGCTGACCTGAGCCAGAAATGAACGGCCAATCTGTTTCTCCGTCGTATTAAAAGCGAGGCGGAGCTCTTCATCGTCCTCGGCGATTGCCAGCCCGATCGAGCTCACTCCCCAACGCGGTTTCACCACCAGCGGGAAAGTGATCTCTCCGCGCGCAAGAGCTTGCCGCACAGCTTCGAGTTCAACATAAGTCCGCGGTGCTATCAGACCGCATCGTTCGAGAAATTTCGCGGTTTCGACTTTGTCGTAGCAAGTCGCAACGATCTCTGGGGAGGAGACGAGCGGTAGTGTTCCTATTTCAAGAAAACGGGCGCGATGTGCCGCGAGCAGCGGCAGCTCCGGTTCGAGCGCCGGAATCAAGAGGCGTACGCGCTGATCCCGGCAGATCGTCAAAAGCGCATCGACATAATTATCGGCATCTACGGACGGCACGACGAAACCTCGGTCCGCGATCTGCAGAGCGGGAGCCTCCCGGGTGGCATCACACGCGAGTACCCGGCCACAGTTGTTCAACGCTTGTTTGAAGGCGCGAAGCGTGAAACACCGGCGACCAGCACAAGTTAAGAGCACATTCATTGCGCGAGCGCCGTTCTTACTGGCCTCGAGCGATCCTTTGTCGCTGTGCGCGAGGTCAAGGTTGCCCATGAACGGTTCTGATGTAACGCTGGCCGACTGATTGATCCCTTCGCGTGTAAGAACCTTCCAGACAGTCGCAGCTATAATTTTCAGGTCCAGCCACATCGAACGGTGGTCGACATACCAGACATCCAGCTCGAACTTACGCGGCCAGTTTGCTGCGTTGCGGCCCTTGATCTGCGCCAGGCCAGTAATGCCTGGGAGCACGTCATGCCGCCGCATCTGTTCCGCCGAGTAGCGCGGCAAGTATTCCATCAGAAGCGGTCGCGGGCCGACGAGGCTCATTTCGCCGCGTAGCACGTTGATGAGCTCAGGCAATTCATCGAGGCTGGTGCTCCGAAGAAACCGCCCAAACCAGCCAAGGCGCTCGGCATCCGGTAGCAAACACCCAACTGCATCCCGGGCATCGCTCATGGTGCGGAATTTGTAGATCGTGAATGGCCGGCCAAAGAGGCCGGGACGTTGCTGCTTGAAAATGATAGGTGCGCCAATCACCAGGCGAACGATCAGCGCGAGCGCTGCCAGAACCGGCGCAAGAATCAAAAGTGCAGCGGCAGCGGCTATGACGTCGAACAATCGCTTTGCGATCGGAAGCTCTCGAAACTCCTCGCGTTCCGCCGCCTGATGTGAGGTCGTTAAAGAATTGCCGCCGGAAACACTCGGTGGAGACGCGATTCGGGATACGCAGTTTGTGCCTGAAGTCGTCATATCGTTTGCGACCAGATCCGCGCCGAAAGCGACCGTTTGTCGGAGAGCAACCGCCGATATTCATTCTTTACGATCGCAAACGTGGATTGCTCATCGAACCGTTCGAGCGTCATAGCATGATCTTTAATGCCCATATGCTTGGCGAGTTGTCTGTCCGTCAGCACGCGCACAACGGCGTCAGCCAGGGCCGGAACGTCTCCGAGCGGCACAAGTAATCCGTTACATCGATGCACCACAGCTTCACGATTACCCTTTACGTCGGTGACCACGGCGGGCGCCCCCATCGCCGATGCTTCCATCGCTACGCGCGGCAGGCC
>JBKPMO010000059.1:0-5891 GCA_046732175.1 Verrucomicrobiota bacterium | reverse complement strand
AATCCCCAGTCGCGCATGGCTCTCAACACCGGGCCAAGTGCTTTTCCCTTTTTAGTAAGGCGATAAGCCAGGCGCTTCGTGCCGTCTTCGGCGGGGATTTGTTCAATGATGCCGCGCGCCAGCAAGCGCTCGAGTCGGTCAGTCAGGATGTTGGTGGGAATGCCTTCGGGCGAAGCCGCAAATTCTTTGAAACGGGTGCGGCCAAAGAAGAGATCGCGGATGACGAGCAGCGTCCAGCGGTCGCCAAAAATGTCCAGTGAAAATGCCACCGGGCAAGGCGAACGCTTCGGCGCAGGGCCTTTTTTCGCGATTTGATTTCGACGGGTAGCCGGCATGGCTCAAGATGCCATATCTTTTACTTGCAATCCAAAAGTATTTTACTTGCAGTTTACAAGTATTATTGAACAATAGTCTTCCAAGACGGTCAACTACAGATGACAGGAAGAACATATGAACATGAAAACTGAAACGATGGGAACCATCACAGGAGATGTGGCTTCAGAACTCAGTAACGGACGTCCAAACGTCCGATCAGTCGTTTTTGTGGCGCTGGCAGTGTGGTTTGGTCTTGTCTTTCTTCTTGCCTCTCAAGGGGCATTTGTTGGAAGCGCGGGTTCGCCGCCGCTGCCAATTTTCTTCGGTGTCGCAATTCCCTTAGTACTGTTTTTTGTGTTGTACTTCGGATTGAAATCATTCCGGGACTTTATCCTCGGCGCAGACGTTCGATTCGTGGCTGCGATACAAGCCTGGCGATGGGGCGGCCTTGGTTTCCTCTCGCTCTACGCAAACGGTATTTTGCCTGGACTGTTCGCTCTTCCGGCTGGGCTCGGGGACATGGCGATCGGATTCAGCGCGCCGTGGATCGTGCTCAGCCTGGTTCGCAATCCGTTATTTGCTGCCAGCCGACGATTCTTTATCTGGAATATTCTTGGGATCATTGACTTCGTCGTAGCCGTGTCAACGGCGACCCTATCTTCAGGCGCGTTCCCCGGAATCAGTGCGCTGATTGGAAACGTCACCACCAGCCCAATGACACGATTACCCCTGGTGCTAATCCCGGCATTTATGGTCCCATTCTTTACCATGCTGCATCTCACCGCTCTTTTCCAAGCGCGGGAGCTCGCAAAGTCGGGCGCGGAGATCTACGCGAAGACGTGATTCCCGCTCAGGGTTGCGCCGCGATCATTGGGTGTAACGGTTAAGCGACAAGGGACACCCACAATAAGCAAACTACGATATGCAAAAACCAACCTACAAAGCGAAGGCTTATTCCGCTGCCAGCGCGATATCAAAGCTGGCTTCCACCAAAATCAACCGTCGCGAGTCAACTCATCGCGATGTGCAAATCGAGATCCTGTTTTGCGGCATTTGCCACTCCGATCTTCATGCGGTCCGTAACGAATGGAGCGAGTTCTTCGCCACCACTTACCCGATTGTTCCTGGCCACGAGATTGTCGGGCGCGTGACTAAAGTTGGCTCAGCCGTTACCAAGTATAAACCGGGCGATATCGCGGCAGTTGGTTGCATGGTCGATTCGGACGGCACCTGTCATCATTGCAAAGATGGCTTCGAGCAATTCTGCCCGAATATGGCTCTCACCTATAACGCGCCGGACAGACATCTTGGCGGGGTTACCTACGGCGGCTATTCCGATAGTATTGTGGTCGACGAACATTTCGTTTTGCGCCTTCCGGAGAACTTGAATCTCGCCAATGCCGCGCCACTCCTCTGCGCAGGCGTCACAACCTATGCGCCCATGCGCCGCTACGGTGTAACCAAAGGAAAGAAAGTTGGCGTAGTTGGTCTTGGTGGATTGGGCCATATGGCAGTGAAATTTGGTCATGCATTCGGAGCGCACGTCGTCGTTTTCACGACTTCGCCCAATAAAAAAGAAGATGCGCTTCGATTAGGCGCTGATGAAGTGGTTCTTTCCCGAAACGCCGACGAAATGAAGAAGCACCAGGACAGCTTCGATTTCATTCTCGACGCTGTCTCCGCTGATCACGACATTAACGCGTATCTTAGATTGCTCGGCCGCGGCGGGAATCTTACTCTGGTCGGTGCTCCAGCAAAGCCGCTCGGAGTTGTCGCTTTCAACCTTATCCTGCGACATCGCATTCTTACCGGTTCCGCGATTGGTGGCATACCCGTGACCCAGGAGATGCTCGATTTTTGCGGTAAACATAACATCACCGCGGATGTCGAAGTCATTCCGATCCAGAAAGTCAATGAAGCTTACGATAGATTGGTCAAGTCCGACGTGAAGTATCGCTTCTCGATCGACATGGCTTCACTCAAATCGGAATGATGCCGAGTACAGGGGAGAAGGCAGAAGGTAGAAGGTAGAAGGTAGAAGGCTTTCGTCTGCTTCGAAGTTCGGTCTTCGGCGTTCGGCGTTTCCGGAGTGCCGCCGTTCCTGGAAGTGGCTCCTACCAAATGGGCGAAGTGGCTCTGGCGGCGACTTAAAGGCAGCCCCAACTGTTGTCATTAAGAATTCAACAAGGGAAAAACCATGACAACACACCTCACAAACATCTTCACATCAGCACGCCTGTTAGTTGCGGCCATGAGCTCGATCTTACTGTTGGGTAGCCTGGCGCCCGTTGCCTCCGGTGCCAAGGGCGAGGTCTCCATGAAATTCCGTAACAGGCCCTTTATAGGTCCGCAGCCCGGCGTCACCTCATTCGATGCTCCAGGCGCAGGTACGGGCGCCGGCCAAGGAACACTGCCGTTCGCCATTAATCCGGCAGGGGCGGTAACCGGATACTACATTGACGCCAGCGATACGCTTCATGGTTTTCTACGTGCTCGGAACGGCGCCATCGTCACATTCGACCCTCTGGATGCCGGCACTGGCTCCGGCCAGGGCACACAAGCGTTCAGCATCACCCCGAGAGGCGCGATCGCGGGACGCTACACTGACGCGAGCAGTGTGTTTCACGGTTTCCTTCGCACTCCGGACGGTGCGATCACTACCTTCGATGTCCCAGGTGCGGGCACCGGTCCCGGCCAGGGCACCCGCGCCGGCAACATCAACCCTTCCGAGGAAATCGCGGGACGTTATATTGATCCGAACGGTGTCAGTCACGGGTTCGTACGCGATCGAGACGGCACCATCACTACATTTGATGCTCCCAACGCGGGCACCGGCCCCGGCCAAGGCACCATTGTTTTCGCGGTCGATTGTCTCAACCCCGCAGGAGCGCTCACGGCGACGTCCCTCGACTCGAACAATGTGTATCACGGTGTCGTCCGCGCGCCGGACGGTACTATGACCACGTTCGATGTTCTGGGTGCAGGCACAGGCCCTTTCCAAGGCACCCTTACCTTTGGCATCAATCCGGCAGGAACGATTGAGGGAGCCTACGTTGATCCGAATAATGTGAGTCACGGGTTCGCGCGCGCTTCAGACGGCACTATCACCACGTTCGACATTCCGAACGCGGGCACAGGCCCCGGCCAGGGCACCGTACCCCAAAACATCAGCACGCCCGGGGTGATCGTGGGACAATACTTGGACGCGAGCGATGTTAGTCATGGTTTCGTGCGCGCTAAGCACGGCGCCATCACCACATTCGACGTTCCGGGCGCGGGCACAGGCGCCGGCCAAGGCACTACCCCTCTTTGCAACAATCCCGTCGATGCGATTATTGGATACTATATTGACGCGAGCAATGTCTTTCACGGCTTCCTGCGAAGCCCCCAACACGTACACTGACGCGAGCGCTCAACGGAGTTCACAAAATCCGGATCAGAAATTTACGCGAAGACGTAATGTCTGGGGCTAGCCTGTCGGTTTCGGCTGCTAGCCCAAACGAGCTACTGACCGCCAATTTTCTTGTGTTGCCCGGCTACAACTTCCCAGTCTGGAATTCGATCATATGAAAGCTACAGGCCCTTTTCATCAAGCTTTAAAATTGTTTGCAGCAAGACGCTGGCGCCGTTCGCCATGTCCGAAGCGGTCGTAAATTCCTTCGGTGAGTGGCTGATTCCACCGATGCTGGGAACAAAAATCATTCCAATCGGAGCGATGCGCGCAATATCCTGAGCGTCGTGCCCGGCGCCGCTCGGCATCAGCTTCGTGGTTAAACCCAAATCAGTGGCTGCTTCTTGAATCATCCTGCGCAGCCTTGGATCTGTCGGTGCCGGAACCGCAGTGACATCGAGCGCAGCGAAAGAAATTGTCGTCCCTGTATCCGCGGCGATTTCTTTCGCAGACTCTTTTACCTTTTCAAATACCGAATCGATCTTCGATTTTTCCAGATCGCGAATCTCCAGACTCATTATTACTTTGCCCGGAATGACATTGGGAGCGCCCGGCTCTGCTTGAATCTTTCCCACCGTAGCAACCTGGCGGCCGGGAACGCTCCGTGCAATCTGGTTGACTGATTCCACCAATTTTGCTGCCGCGACGAGCGCATCTTTCCTCTGGTTCATCGGCGTTGTTCCCGCGTGATTGGCAAATCCAAGCACGGTCACATCCCACACGTTGATCCCGACGATTCCTTCTACCACACCGATGTTTATTTTTTCCGACTCCAAAACTCCGCCCTGTTCGATGTGCAATTCCAAATACGCGAGAATCTCAGAAGGATTTCGCTTCGCTGCTTGCAGGTGGTCCGGATCGCCGCCGATAAAACGAATTCCTTCCCCGATCGTCTTGCCACTGTGACTCTTTAGTTGAAGCGCTTCAGGACTAAGCTCGCCGGCAACGGCGTGGCTTCCGGTAAGTCCGCCTTCTTCATCGGAAAACACGGCAACTTCCAGGGGGTGGCTCGTTAGGTAGTTGTGTTGCTTCAGGACTTCGATGCATTCCAATGCGCCGAGCACTCCCACGTCTCCATCGTAGTTCCCGCCATGCGGAACAGAATCAATATGAGACCCGAACAGGATAACCGGCAGCTTCGGGTCGCGTCCTTCCCTGCGGCCAATGATGTTTCCCGCAGCATCGACACGGACTTTGAGTCCGGCCTTCTCCATCAAGCCTTTTATGTAGTTGCGACCGTTAACGTCTGCCTCGCTAAAGGCAACCCGGCTCACGCCTCCTTCGGGATTTGCTCCGAATTTGGAAAGCTCGTTGATTCTTTCTTCTATTCGCGTCGCATCGGTCCGGAAATTCCCCGCGCCCCGACAGAAAAGCGGTAGTAAAAGGGACAGCGAAACGATCGTTATTTCTTTCCTCATCCGCGTAAAAGGCTTCGCCTCACGCGGCTGACGACGCGGCCGAGTGAGCGGCTCTTGCAACAAATAATGTCTGAGTTGTGTTCTGAGAAATCGCCGGCCTGATCCACTCTTAAGGTACCTTTCCCGTCCCAGAGCGTCTTCCTGGTTCAAGTACCCCTCGTAATAAATCAACTTCCACGGACCGCGGTGAGATGTGGCAAAGCTCTCACCGTCTTGATGCTGCCTCAGCCGCGCCCGCAGGTTGGTTGAAAAGCCAATGTAGAAGCCGCAGTCGCTCTCCGACCGCAACACGTACACGTAAAACACCCTGGAAGAATAAAATGACGAGACCGCGTGAAGCGAAGCTTTTTACGCACCGCCACTCTCGCGCTCATCATTACTGTAAGGCCACGTGGTGCATCTTTACGCGGTCTAACGCCGAGAGCCGCGTGAGGCGAAGCCGTTTACGCGCTCCAGCAGCCGCGGCGCTTCCATCCGCTTTGCCTAAGCCGCGGAGGCCGGTGTCGCACCGCGTCAGCGCAGCGTCTCGACCTTCTTGAAGAGCGGCGCGTCGGTGCGCAACGTCGTGAGATTCTTGTATTCAACCAATTCTATCGGCCGCTGCCTGGACGTCCGCGGGAAAATCCGACATCTCAAAGACCTGCCGAATCTCGATCACGTCGCCGTCCTGCGCCGGGCAGCGCTTCATCCAATCGACGACCTGCTGC
>JBKPMO010000058.1:0-4594 GCA_046732175.1 Verrucomicrobiota bacterium | reverse complement strand
CCAAAGGGACCGGTCGCTCCCGATGTTCGATCAAAACGGCATTGCGACCGATGCGTTGTAACCACGCGACAACGTCTTGCGGGTTTGCCACGCTGCCGCTGAGAAACAACAACTGGGTATGACGCGGAGCGAGCGCGACAGCCAGCTCATAATGCACGCCGCGCATGGGATCGCCGAGCATTTGAAATTCATCCAGCACCAGCAACCCCGGACCTTCTCCGCGTAAAAGACGGCCACGCTGCGTCTCGAGCGTGGCAACAACGACCCGTGCCTCGAGGTTAAGCGCCACGTCGCCGGTTGAAATGCCCACATCCCAGCCGCGGGCCCGCCATTCTGCCAGCTTATCGTTAGCCAGCGCCCGGGTTGGAACCGTGAAGACCGCCTGTTGTTTCAGGTCCGGATAAAGCAGCTCGAAGATGTAAGTCTTACCGGAACCGGTCGGCGCCTGGACGACCACATCTTTTCCCTGTTGCAAGGCCCGGATCGCTTCCTGTTGCCACAAATCGGGAATAACCAGCCCAACCTGAAATCCCGCAATCACCCGCCAAGATGTTGCAACGTCGTCGCCTTGCAATGGCCGTGCCCCCGGAACTCCTTGTCCGCTACGGGACGCTTCATCGCCGAAGGCGGCAAAGGCCCTTACCTAGATATGGAGTAGGTTTCGATTCGCCCGGGACTTTAACTATCAACTAAAGGCTATGCCAGTCCGGCGACTATGCTAGTCCGGCTCGGACCTCTCAGCGCGCCGTGCTCTCAACCCTCAACCCTCAACTCTCAACTTCAGATGATACTCCGCCCGCTTGACTAGAGCAGGCCTCATCGATGACTGGCCTTTGGCAAAGGTTTGCACGAAGGTTCGGCGCCCGAGCCGGCTGGTAGGCCCGCTGACCAACGTATGAATATGAAAACAGCACTAGTTTTCCTCATGCTCGTTGCGAGTACCGTTCACGCCGAATGGGTGTTCGAGGCGGAGACCGGCATTGTGTATGATAGTAATCTCTCCAATTCCGATCGCTCCGCCGATGTGCGAGATGACTGGGCGTGGAGAAGCGATGTAAGTGTGAACAACGGTCTCCAGCTTACGCGTGACCTGCGACTGAATCTCGGCGCTGATGTGCGGGGTGACGTATGGGATCGCTTCGCCGCCTTCGATACCGTTGGCGTGGGCGGTACGGCCGGCTTGCGCTATCGCTTCGGTTTGGGCCGTCAGGCGCCCTGGATCTTGCTGGAGGACCGGTTTGGCTACGACCGTTTTCACGACACTCCGCAAAGCGGCAATAACAACGTAGTAAATCTTCGCGGAGGCGTCGCGCTCACCGAGCGCATCGCGCTCGAAGGAGGCTATGCCTTCGAAAGTTTTGTCGCGCCGAACGATTTCTACGATCGGCAGCTTCATCGTGCCGATGCGCGCATGGTTTTCGATGTGACCTCGTCCCTCCAGCTTGCCCTCGGCTACACTTATCAGGAAGGAGACGTGATCTCCTATGCGGTTCCGCCGCGCCCCGATATTGCGCGGTTCTCCATCGAACGGGAGGACCAAGACGAGTTTGGCCTGCCGCTCCGCACTGCCTACAAATTGTTAGGCCGCACCCACGCGCTTTCCCTTTCAGCCGCCTATCAACTGACGAAACGTGCGTCCGTTCAGCTCCAGTATGAATACGCTATCACCAAGCACGATCCGTTGGAATACGAGAACCACCTCGTTGAGTTCAAAATCGCCGTTGCCTATTGATATGACGTCATTTCGCAGATTGCTTTATCTTGCCGTTCTTTTCCCGTTCGCCAGCGATCTGGTGGCCGGCTCAGTGGAGGTCATGGTCAAAGACGAAAAAGGCGGACCGGTTTCCGATGCGGTGGTCTACACGTCTGGCGGAGCTACGGGTTCGCCGTCAAAGAAGCGCACCGTCATCGATCAGCGCGACAAACAATTCGTTCCCTACGTGACGGCGGTGCAGGTAGGTACCCCGGTTCTGTTTCCCAACAGCGATAACATTCGCCATCACGTTTACTCATTTTCGTCGGCGAAAAAATTCGAGCTCCCTCTTTACAGCGGCGTTCCGGCGGAACCAGTGGTTTTCGACAAGGTGGGCTTTGTCACCCTCGGCTGTAACATTCACGATTGGATGATTGCCTACGTTGCCGTGGTCCCGACGCCCTTTTTTCAAGTAACAGGAAATGATGGACGCGTGGTGTTGAAGGATTTGCCGCCGGGGCACTACACCGTGGAAACCTGGCACCCGGCGCTGAAAGGGCAGCCACATGCCCTCGCCCAAAATCTTGATCTCAGCGCCGGGGCAAAAGATCTGTCCTTCATTCTGCCGCTCAAAGCCGATGTCCGGGCTAAGCGCGCGCCAGGCCTAACAGCGGGAGGCTATCGCTGAAACTTCGATTCCGCAGTTTCCGTAGCCGGCTGCTCTTTTTCCTGGTTGCGCTCCTGACCCTGCTCCAATGCACCACTTATCTCGTCGTCCGCCAGGCCAACCGCCACCATGCTCTCGCTCAGATCGAATCCAGTCTCCGCGCCGGCGCCGGAATTTTCGATAAGCTGATCAAACAGCGTAACCAGCAGATCACGGCCGCGGCCGCCATTCTCTCGCGCGATCATGCATTTCAGGAAGCGTTTGCCGGCACCGACCAGGACCGCGACACCACATTGTCGGCATTGGCGAGCCTGCGCGGACGAGTCAGGGCCGATCACGTCTTGATCGCATCCCTTGATAAGGAGCTTCTTTTCGACACGCGCCGGCCACAATTACACGAAGTGCCGTTTCCCTTTCCAAAATTGATCGAAAAAGCGGAGACGAACGACTCCGCCTATGCCTTTGTCGTGCTTGATGGGGAGCTTTACGCCATCGCTGTCGCGCCGTTACTCGCGCCCGATCCGATCGCCTGGCTTTGTCCGATGTTCCGCATCGACAACGATTTTGCGCGCGAAATTCAGAGCTACACGAACCTCGAGATCACGTTCCTCAATGGCCCGGAGTTGTTTGGCACAACCCTGCCAAATCGGCAGGCCGTTACCGAGATGCTGCGCAATTGCACGTTACCGCCGAAACAACTCATTGATCTGCCACTCGCCGGCGAAATTTTTACCAGTTACGTCGCGCCTCTTCCAGCCGAGAACGGAAACCCGATCGCGCTTTTGCAACGCTCGCTCGATAAGGAACTCGCGCCCTATCTTCGGCTTGAACGCACTTACCTCGGCCTTGCCATGCTTGGCCTGGCCTTGTCCGGCATCCTCGGCCTGTGGATCGCACGCGGCGTCTCTCATCCGGTCTTGGAATTGGCCGGCGGGGCTCGTGAAATCGCTGCCGGAAATTACAATCACCGCGTCCAACTGAAGCAGGAAGACGAAATCGGAACGCTCGCCGCTTCGTTCAATCAAATGAGCGCTGGCCTGGCCGAACGCGACCGCGTCCGCGACTTGTTAGGCAAGGTCGTTTCACCGGCGATCGCGACCGAATTGCTGCGAAAAAAGGTCACGCTCGGCGGCGAACAGCGGGAAGTGACCATCCTTTTCTCTGACCTGCGTAACTTCACCGGGATGAGCGAAGCGCTCGCGCCGGAAGAGATGCTCGGGATACTGAACCATTACTTTAGTCGCATGGCCGCAATTGTGGAAAAGCACGGCGGGGTCGTGGACAAATATGTTGGCGACGGAATGATGGCGATGTTCGGCGCGCCCGTCGCGCACCCGGACGACGCCGACCGTGCCCTGCGCGCGACCTTGGAAATGAGCGACGCGGTTGACGAATTGAACCGGCAATGGCAGCAGCGCGGCCTTCCCAGGATCGATGTGGGCATCGGCATTAACACCGCGGTTGTTGTCGCCGGCAACATGGGCTCGGAAAAACGGCTCAATTACACTGTTATCGGCGATGGGGTAAACCTCGCCTCGCGCCTCGAAACGTTGACCAAAACGCCGGAGTACGACGCGCGCATTATTATCAGCAGCGCGACCCTGGCGAAAGCGAAAGGGGACTACCGGACCCGGCGGCTCGGCGAAGTGGCAGTGAAAGGAAAACAAATCCCGACGGAAATCTTCGCACTCCTCGGCTGCGACGACGGAAACAGGAATGACTGCGAAGCCTGGCAGTAGCGTCGGTTTGTGAAAGAGCAACTTGACGGCTTTAAGCTCCGCTAGGTTGCTTCGTTGTAAAACAGGCGGCGATGTTGAATGACCAGACCCGAAGATTCGCTCAGTAGCTCTACCATTGCCGGCCTTGTTGCCATGGGGCTGGCCGTCCTTGTTATCGCCAACGACTTCACAGCACTCAGTGTGGCCCTCCCGGCCATGGAAAAAGAGTTCCGTGCCGACATCACCACCGTGCAATGGGTAATCAACGGGTACACTTTGGTCTTCGGGGTTTTGATCGTCTCCGGCGGTCGACTTGCTGATATGTTTGGTCGCCGCCGAGTCTTCTTTCTCGGCTGCGGCATCTTTGCTATTGCCTCCGTTATTGGTGGCGTTGCGCCGAACGTCGCTCTTCTGCTCACCTGCCGTGCGGTGATGGGTGTGGGCGGTGCCATGATGTGGCCGGCCATTCTGGGAATGACCTACGCGATTCTGCCTCGCAGCAAAGCAGGACTGGCC
>JBKPMO010000057.1:0-3201 GCA_046732175.1 Verrucomicrobiota bacterium | reverse complement strand
GCCGATACACAGCATCACGTCGTGTGCCTGGTGATCGCTCCTGCGAAGAAAGTGAACATCGTTGGCGGCGACCAATCCGACCCCCAGGTCCCGCGCAATATCCGGCAGCGCCGTCATGCACTTGCGCTGTTCTTCGATGCCGTGGTCGTGCAATTCGATGAAGAAATTTTCCGCACCGAGGATGTCGCGGTATTCGGCCGCACTCTGCGTCGCCTTTTCGATATTGTTCGCCTGAATTGCGGTGTTGATTTCCCCCGCGAGACAACCACTGAGACCGATCAATCCTTCCGAGTGCGTCGCAAGGAGTTCCTTGTCGATCCTGGGCGCATAATGAAAACCCTCGAGGTGCGCAGCCGTGATTAACTTCACAAGATTCCGATAGCCGATCTCGTTTTCCGCCAACAAAGTGAAGTGATACGCAGCATCACGCCGCGATCCCGGCCGGTCTTTATGCGATCCGGGGGCGATGTATGCCTCGCAACCAATGATCGGTTTCACACCAGAGCGCTGCGCTTCCTGGTAAAATTCAATCGCTCCGAACAAATTGCCGTGATCGGTGATCGCGACGGCTGGCATTCTGAATTCAGCCGCTTTTTTCATCAGCTCTTTCATCCGAATGGCGCCATCCAGCAGCGAATATTCAGTGTGCAGATGCAGATGAACGAAAGAGTCGCGAGCCATCAGTTTTCAGTATAAGCGCCAAAAATTTTCTTTGGCAAATTTCCCCAGCATGTCATTCCGAGCGGAGCGAGGAACCCCTCGGCCGCAGCTTGCGTCACGCAAAATTAATAGACCGTCGGACACCGAGGACTCGGAGGGGATTTTCCGATGTGCATAATGCTCGAGATTTTCAGAGGTCCCTCGCTTCGCTCGGGATGACAGCCGTTTTTTATCGTAAAAAAATTCGTGATTGCATTCGCATCGCGGCATTGCTAAGAGAGCGCGTGCTGCGTTTAGCTTTCAATTGCAACATTCCGCGCGATGCTGAGTTTACTCTGAGATGAAAAAACTGGAAGCCATCATCAAACCGTTCAAGCTCGAGGAGGTCAAAGAGGCGCTGGCCGAGCTCGGAATCGAGGGGATGACCGTCACGGAGGTCAAAGGGTTCGGACGGCAAAAAGGGCACACCGAAATCTATCGGGGGAGCGAATATACGGTCGATTTTCTGCCTAAGGTAAAAGTGGAAGTGGTGATGGCAGACGACATGGTGGAGAAGGCTGTGAGCGTCGTGGTGGCCGCAGCTAAGACGGGCAAAATCGGAGATGGGAAGGTGTTCGTGCTTCCGGTAGAGCACGCAGTGCGAATCCGCACTGAAGAAATCGGGGAAAAAGCGGTCTGATGCTGTCCCGCGCGACCTCCGACGTTTTGCCGGAGCGGGTGTCGCCTGCCTTCATTAAGGTCGCGAGCATCTGCGCGATCTTGACTGCGCTCACAACCGTTGCAGTTCACTGGCTGCCTGATCTATGGAGCAGCGCAACGACCTTTGAATCTCGAGTGCAGTTACGGCACAACGCGATTTACATGGGCCGTTTTTGGATCGTTCTGATGCACTGCATTCTTGTGGTGATCTCGATGGCCGCAATCCCCATGCTTCTCGGCGGCACGCCGCGGCTGATCGCAATGTTCGGGTTTGGCAGTTACGTACTGTTTGCTTTTGTAGAAATGCTCAGGACATCGTTGTCGATCTTCGCCGTCAATCGTGCCTGGCGGAGTGGTTATGAAACGAGCACGGATGAGATGCAGCGTCGCGCGTTTCGCTCAGCCCTCGATGTTTTTGGCGGTGTTAACGACGCGCTCTTCTTTCTTTTTTTACTAGCGTTTACTGCCGGTCTCTTCTGTTACGGAATCGCGCTGCTGTCGAATACCGGAATTGATCAACGCATCGCTTATTTATTTCTGTTTTGGGGCATTCTTAATCTTCCCGGCTTGATCGCAGTCATGCTTGAAAATGAGTCGCTCGGCGCGCCTTTCGATTGGGTAGGCCGGTACTTTCAACCTGTGGCCCGGTTATTGATCGGCTTGTGGCTCTGGAACGTCAGCACTCGATTCCACACAGCATGATTTTCCCATCACCTCTCAACTAACAACTAACAACTCCTAACCTATGGCCAAAGACAAAACCCCATCCGACGTCAGCAAAATGATCAAAGACGGCAACGTGAAGTTAATCGACTTCAAGTTCACCGATTTGCTTGGTACCTGGCAACATTTCACGACCACGCTCACGGAATATAACGAGGAGATTTTCACGGACGGTCTCGGGTTTGATGGATCGAGCATTCGCGGCTGGCGCGTGATTAACGCTTCAGACATGCTTGTCATTCCCGATGCCACGACAGCGTGGATCGATGTTTTCAACGCTGAACCAACGCTGAGCCTCATCTGCACCATCGTTGATCCGATCACTCGCCAACCGTACGATCGCGACCCGCGGGGCGTCGCCGAAAAAGCGGAGGCTTATCTCAAGTCGACCGGCATCGCCGACACCGCGTTCATCGGACCGGAAGCCGAATTTTTTATTTTCGACGATGTTCGATTTGCGAATAGCGGACACGCCTCGTCATACATCGTTGACAGCGTCGAGGGACATTGGAACAGCGCCCGCGAAGAGTTTCCGAACCTCGGTTACAAAATTCGCGCCAAAGAAGGTTATTTCCCGGTCTCGCCAATGGATTCGCTTCAAGATATCCGCAACGAAATGTGTTTGGAGCTGGAGAAAGCAGGCGTAGCGATCGAGCGGCAGCATCATGAAGTCGCAACCGCGGGTCAGGCCGAGATCGACATCCGTTTCGCGCCTTTAAAACGTATGGGCGACAACATGCAATATTACAAATACATCCTGCGCAACGTCGCCAAGCGGCACAACAAAACGGTGACGTTCATGCCGAAACCGATTTTCGCCGATAATGGATCGGGCATGCATACTCACATATCGCTTTGGAACGGCGATAAACCGCTCTTTGCCGGAAACGGTTACGCCGGACTCAGTGAGATCGCGCTTTTCTTCATCGGCGGAATTTTGAAACACGCGCCCGCCCTCACCTGCCTGACGAATCCAACTACCAACAGTTACAAACGGCTGGTCCCTGGATTCGAAGCACCCGTCAATCTAGCCTATTCCGCGCGCAACCGCTCCGCCGCCATTCGAATTCCGACCTATTCGCCGAGTCCGAAAGCAAAGCGCATCGAGTTCCGCACGCC
>JBKPMO010000056.1:0-18000 GCA_046732175.1 Verrucomicrobiota bacterium | reverse complement strand
TCCTCATCCCCTTGCCGCCGGGGCGATACACCGCCATGCTGAGTGGCAACAACGGGAGCACCGGCGTCGGCTTAGTGGAAGTGTATGATACAAGTACTAGCACTTCTGCCGAGCTCACAAATGTCTCGACTCGAGGCTTCGTGGGCACGGGTGACAACGTGCTGATTGCTGGCTTTATTGCCAGCGGAGGCAACGGCAGTACTCAAGTGGTGGTGCGCGGTCTTGGACCCACCCTCGCCCAACCGCAATTTGGCATCTCAGGCACTCTGGCCGACCCGGTCGTTAGCCTGTTTGATGGCAACGGTAATCGCGTCTCCACGAACAATAATTGGAAAGACGTGCAGCAAGCGGCGATTCAAGCGACTGGCCTGGCGCCGCCCAATGATCTGGAGGCGGCAATCTTCACACCAGTGGCAGCCGGAAAGTACACCGCCATTCTTTCGGGCAATGGTGGTGGAACGGGGATAGGTCTGGTTGAAGTTTACAAGCTACCTTAATGCGGGCGACGAGCGGACGCTCCGATACCGGCATCGTAGTCGACGATTCCATAGTGAAACGGTAGCGGCAATAACTCTGAAAACATTGTTCTAATTAACCCAATGCGACTTTGTTCACGGCTGCGCCGCGATCCGCGCTTCGAAGAAATCTTCGGCTTGATAGCGCCGAAGCAATCTAGCTGTAGTGGCAGCCGTGCCGCCTGCATTTCGGGGGATAACACTCGCTCTCGCAGCCGACACGGCTGCCTCTACAGCACAGCGAGCGCTCCATTTTCCGCGTAACGAACCGCTAAATCCTGCCAAGTACTTTAGTGAACGGCCAGAAATGACCCTCACGGAGAGAAGATCAAGGAAGGCCACAACGAGAAAAGGAAATTAGAAAGAAAAATAATCATGAAGACAAAATTACTTAAGAGCATAACGGGGTGTTTCCTGTTTGTGTGTGCATTGGCTAGCTTGGTCGCCACTATGACACTGGGCACGCCCGCTACCGCGCGGGCCGCAGCCGACGGGGGGCGAGTTTGCAGCGTGGGCATGCTAAAGGGCTTGTATCTGTGGACCTTCGACGCGTACGAAAACTTCAATGGGAACTTCGTACCGGTAGCCGTTATGCAAGGCCTCCGGTTCAACGGAGATGGTACGACGTTCAATCCATTCGGCACTGTGAACATCGGGGGCACGACGATTATCGACGCCACCGGAGGGGTAGGAACCTATACGGTGAACCCGGACTGCACAGGCACCTTGGCACCGGCGCCCGGCATAGCCCCAACCTTTAATATATACGTCGGGCCGGGTGCAAAGCAGGTTTGGACTATCCAGACCTCCCCTGATTCTATCGCCCCCGGAGTGAGCAGGGGAACGGCGACTCGGCTGCCGGAGTAAAAGCTCCTCGGTCGTTGTCGCGAGGCTCGACTTCTGGCTAATTACAGGCTTGGCGCGTTCCACCCGCGCCAAATCCCGTCAACCGTGCTCAACAGTAAACGAAGCAGGTAGGCCGAACGTCGAGATTAAGTAAAACGACGTTAAATAGTTAAAAGGATTACATCGTTAAAGGGGAAATTGGGCCATCGGCCTTTGGCCGATGGTTGGCTGGGCGGCAGTCTAGAGACAGCCGTTCCTTGAAGCCTGGGCTCCAAGCCGTGCCATTTAACATTGTAACCCTTGTAACTTTTTTAACTTTTCCGCTTGCATCGCAAGCGCAACCGTGGCAAAAGGCATTTTCGTTAAGAGTAAGCAACAACTTTATTTTTAACCCGGCGGACGGCGGACAAGAAAATTTAGTAAGGCAACGAAACGGTGGTCGTCGATTTGACAGACTGCCGATTCGATGTCATTTTTGTCGTCTTCGCCAATCGCTGGAGACATAGGAACCGAACCCCCAGAAAACTGGCCGCGTTTCCCCTGACGCAGCGCAGTTGGCACACCGCAGCAGAGAACTAATTATGTCAGAACGGGCAGAGCGCATTCATTTCGGCAGTATCAAAGAAGGCATTGAGCCGCCGAATCTCATCGAAGTTCAGCTAAACTCGTACGTCGATTTCTTGCAAAAAGACGTGCCGTTCAACAAACGGAAGAACTACGGCTTGCAAGCCGTGTTTAAGGAAGTTTTCCCGATCCAGAGCTACGACGAGAAAGCAACGCTGGATTTCAGCCATTACGAAATCGGCGAACCAAAATTGACCGCACTGGAGGCGCAACGGGAGGGTCAGACTTACAGCGCGCCGCTCCATGTCACCTTCCAGCTGAAGGAAGAGAAGGGGACGAAAGAAGAGAAGGTTTACATGGGCGAAATCCCGCTGATGACGGCACAGGGCACGTTTGTCATCAACGGCGCGGAGCGAGTAGTGGTATCGCAATTGCATCGGTCGCCGGGGATCGCGTTTGAATCGTCTATCCACCTCAACGGCAAGGTGCTTTACAGTTTTCGCATCATCCCCGACCGTGGGTCCTGGATCGAAGTCCAGTTCGACACTGCGGATCTGCTTTATATTTATCTCGATCGCCGCAAACGCCGCCGGAAATTTTTGGCTACGACATTCCTGCGCGCGCTCGGTTATGGACCGGACGAAGAGGTCATAAAACTTTTTTATAACATCGAGACGCTGAAATTGAGCGAGAAGCTCGATGAAGAGATGCTCGCGACCAAAGTGCTGACCGCGGAGGTACGCGACGGCGAGGTCACGGTCGCGCGTGCTTTTGAGCCGCTGACGCTCGCGACTGTTCGCCAGATCATGGCGCTTGGGACTAAGGAAGTGAAGGTCATCGACATTTCAACGGACGACACCGTGGTGAAGGCGTTGAAAAAAGATCCGGCACACGACCAGGAAGAGGCGCTGAAAGATATTTACCGCCGCTTGCGTCCCGGGGATCCGCCAACGGTAGCTAACGCCCGCGCGTTGCTGAAACGGCTCTTCTTCGATCCGAAAAAGTACGATCTCGGGCGAGTCGGCCGTTACAAGCTTAACCAAAAGCTTGGCATCGATGTCGACCTGAACGAGCGAATTCTCACCGACCGCGATTTTATCGCCGCGATCAAATACCTGATCAACCTGCGGCGTGGCGAAGGCACGCTTGATGACATCGATCATCTCGGCAGCCGGCGAGTCCGGACGGTGGGCGAGTTGCTGGCTAATCAATGTCGCGTTGGTCTGGCGCGCACGGAGCGGCTGGTGAAAGAGCGGATGACGCTGTTCGACATCAACATCGACGGGATGACACCACAAAAGTTGATCAATCCCAAGGCGCTCAGTGCGGTCATTCGCGATTTCTTTGGTCGGTCGCAGCTGTCGCAATTCATGGATCAGACGAATCCATTGGCGGAGCTGACCCACAAGCGCCGTCTGTCGGCGTTGGGACCGGGTGGTCTGTCACGCGATCGCGCTGGATTCGAGGTGCGCGACGTTCATCCATCGCATTACGGGCGCATTTGCCCAATCGAGACGCCGGAAGGGCCGAACATTGGTCTGATCAGCTCGATGTCGACCTTTGCCCGGATCAACGAATTTGGATTTATTGAAACGCCGTACCGCAAGGTCCACAACGGTCGCGTGACCGATGAAGTGGAATATCTGACCGGCGACCGCGAGGAAAATTATCTGGTGGCGCAAGCGAATGCGCCGGTCGATGGCCGTGGTCATTTCACGGGTGAAAAAGTCTCGGTGCGTTATCGCGGCGACTTCTTGGAAGTTGAACCTTCCAAAGTGCATTACATGGATGTGTCGCCGAAACAGCTGGTTTCGGTGGCGGCGGGCTTGATTCCATTTTTGGAGCACGACGACGCAAACCGCGCGCTCATGGGTTCGAACATGCAGCGGCAGGGCGTGCCGCTGATCGTCAGTGAGACGCCGCTCGTTGGCACGGGCTTGGAGAGCAAAGTCGCGCGCGACTCTCACGCCGTCTTGATTGCGACAGAGAGCGGCAAGGTCGCGTCAGTCACGGCTGATCAGATTGTGGTGACGAAAGACGGCCACATGCCGGAAGGGCGCAAGAAATTGAAGACTGATCCGGAAGCAGGCGTTCACGTTTACGAATTGCGCAAGTTCATGCGATCGAATGCCGGCACCTGTGTGAACCAGAAGCCGATCGTGAAGAGGGGTCAGCACGTGAAGCGCGGTCAGATTATTGCCGACGGACCGAACACTGATCAGGGCGAGCTGGCGCTCGGTCGCAACGTGCTGGTCGCGTTCATGCCGTGGAACGGATACAACTTTGAGGACGCCATCATGATCTCGGAGAAGGTGGTGAAGGAAGACATCTACACTTCCATTCACATCGACGAGTTCGAGATCGGCGCGCGCGATACCAAGCTCGGGCCGGAAGAAATCACTCGTGACATTCCGAATGTGAGTGAAGAGGCGCTGCGCAACCTGGGACCGGACGGTGTGGTGCGGATCGGGGCGGAGGTAAAGCCGGGCGATATTCTAGTTGGCAAAATCACGCCGAAATCAGAAACCGAGCTCGCGCCGGAAGAACGGTTGCTGCGCGCCATTTTCGGTGAAAAGGCCGCGGACGTAAAGGACACATCACTGACGGTGCCCTCTGGCACCTACGGAATCGTGATGGACGTGAAGGTTTCCTCACGTCGCGAGGTTTCGCGGGAGAAACTGACGCCGACGGAAACGAAACGTCAGCTCAAGACGATTACGGAAGATTATCGCAAAAAGAAAGAAGGATTGACGGAACAGTTAACCGATTCGCTCTCGAACATCTTGCTGGGCGAAAAGATTCCGCTTGATGTGGTGAACGCCGAGACGGGCGAGATCATCATCCCGGCGAATCGCAAGATCACCAAGACGCTGCTGCGGAAGCTGGCCAACGTTTACGATCACATCGAGATCGATCCCTCGCCGATTCGCAACAAGATCCGCGAGATCATCGCTTCCTACGAACACAAATTCGCCGAGCTCGAACTCGAGCGAGAACGCGCAATGGATCGGGTGGAGAGCGGCGACGACATCGATCCGGGCATCATCAAGCAGGTAAAAGTTTATATCGCGAGCAAGCGCAAGCTTTCAGTGGGCGATAAAATGGCTGGGCGCCACGGGAATAAGGGTGTGGTCGCACGCATCGTGCCCGAAGAAGACATGCCATTTTTGCCGGACGGGACACCAGTGGAAATCGTGCTCAACCCGCTGGGTGTGCCGAGCCGTATGAACGTCGGCCAGGTTCTTGAAACTCACCTTGGCGTCGCAGCGAAAGCCCTTGGCTTCAAGGTCGCGACACCGGTTTTTGATGGAATTTCCGAAACCAAAATTCGCGATTACTTAAAGGACGCGAAGAAAGTCGAAGGCTTTAGCTGGGTGCAGGAAAATGGGAAAGCGCGACTGTTTGATGGCCGGACCGGCGATGCGTTCGATCAGGAAGTCGTGGTCGGCTATATCTATATGATGAAGCTTGGTCACTTGGTGGCCGATAAAATTCACGCGCGCGCGGTCGGACCGTACTCGCTCGTTACGCAACAGCCGCTCGGCGGTAAAGCCCAGTATGGCGGTCAGCGTTTCGGTGAAATGGAAGTGTGGGCGCTGGAAGCTTACGGCGCCGCCTACACCCTTCAGGAATTGCTGACTGTGAAATCTGACGACGTGCAAGGGCGCACCCGAATTTACGAATCAATCGTCAAGGGTGACAACTCGCTCGAAGCGGGCACACCGGAATCTTTCAACGTGCTGATCAAGGAAATGCAGAGTCTTGGCCTTGACGTCAAAGTCGGCGGTCAGGCTCCGACCAGCGTTTTCGACACAGCAGCTTAACAATTTTCTAACAGCGGAACTAAAGGCACATTTAATGAACGAACATTCCTGGCGGGAGTTAGTTGGCGAAGAGCGGGCAGTTGGTTTCGATCAGGTCGCGATTGGCGTGGCCTCGAGCGATACCATGCGCTCATGGAGCAAGGGCGAAGTTAAAAATCCGGAGACGATCAATTATCGGACGTTCAAGCCGGAGAAGGGCGGCCTTTTCTGCGAACGAATTTTTGGTCCGACGCGCGATTGGGAATGTTCCTGCGGGAAATACAAGCGGATCAAACATAAAGGCGTCATTTGCGATCGGTGCGGTGTGGAAGTGACGCTGGCGCGGGTGCGGCGCGAGCGGATGGGTCACATCGAGCTGGCGGTGCCGGTCTCTCACATCTGGTTTTACAAGTGCATGCCGTCGCGACTCGGTCTCATGCTCGACATGAGCGCTCGGCAACTCGAGCGCGTCATTTATTACGAAGATTACATCGTGGTTGATCCGGGCCAGACGCCGTTGCAAAAGACGCAGCTGCTCAACGAAGTCGAATTTCGCGAAGCGCAGGAACAATATGGCGAGGCTTTCGTTGCCGGGATGGGCGCGGAAGCGGTCAAGAAATTGTTAGCTGAGATCGACCTGCACAAGCTCAACAAGGAGTTGGAGCAGGCAATGGGAAACACCAAGAGCAAACAGATTCGCAAGAAACTAGCGAAACGTTTGAAACTGGTGCAGGGCTTTATTTCCTCGCACGCGCGGCCGGAATGGATGGTTCTGGAAGTGTTGCCGGTGATTCCACCGGATCTGCGCCCGCTGGTTCCGCTGGAAGGCGGGCGTTTTGCCACCAGCGATCTGAACGATCTTTATCGCCGCGTCATCAACCGCAATAATCGGTTGAAGAATTTGCTCCAGCTCAAAACGCCGGACGTCATCATTCGTAACGAAAAGCGCATGCTCCAGGAAGCGGTCGATGCGCTTTTCGATAACGGGCGGCATGGCCGCGCCGTTACGGGCGCTGGTAATCGACCGCTCAAATCACTTTCCGACATGCTCAAGGGCAAGGGCGGACGGTTCCGCCAAAACCTTCTCGGCAAACGCGTCGATTACTCGGGCCGCTCTGTCATTGTGATCGGGCCGGAGTTGAAACTGCATCAATGCGGCTTGCCGAAAAAGATGGCGCTGGTTTTGTTCGAGCCGTTTATCATTCGGCGGCTGAAAGATCTCGGCTACGTTCACACCGTGCGCAGCGCAAAGAAAATGATCGAGCGCCAGACGCCCGAAGTGTGGGACATTCTCGACGAAGTTACCCGCGGACATCCGGTCCTGCTCAATCGCGCGCCGACTTTGCACCGGCTATCGATCCAGGCGTTTGAGCCGCAGTTGATCGAAGGCGAAGCGATTCGCATTCATCCGCTGGTTTGCACGGCTTACAACGCTGACTTCGACGGCGACCAGATGGCAGTACACGTCCCGTTGTCGGTCGAAGCGCAAATGGAAGCGCGAATGTTGATGCTGGCGCCGAACAACATTTTCTCGCCTTCAAGCGGCAAACCGATCACTACACCGTCCCAGGACATCACGCTCGGCTGTTATTATCTGACCCAAAATCCACGGCGCGCCGCAACTGGTGATGGCGACTCACGTCTCCCGTTGTTTGCGGATGCGGTTGAGGTCGAATTCGCGATGGCGGAAGGCTCGGTTAGAACGCACGACCGGATTCGATTCAAGAATCCCGATTTTGGTCGTGATAGCATTTACGGCGACAAGAACGCGCGCGTAATCGAGACCACCGCCGGCCGCGTGCTCTTCAATCAGATTTGGCCTAAGGACATCGGGTTCTTTAATAAGGCTGCGGGCAAGAAACAACTTAGCGACATTATCTGGCGTTGTTACCACGTGGCCGGTCAGGAAGGAACAGTCGAAACCCTTGATAAACTCAAGGAACTCGGGTTCCGCGAAGCGACCAAGGCTGGTGTCTCGATTGGAATTTCGGACATGATCATTCCGAAAGAGAAAGAGATCGAGCTCCAGAATGCCTACAAACAGATCCGAACCGTCGAGCAACAATATCGCAAGGGCATCATCACGGATGGTGAACGTTACAACAAGATCATCGACATCTGGACGCACGCGGGTGACGAGATTTCCAACGTCATGTTCCGCACCCTCGAGCACAACGACGGGCGCAAGGAATTGAATCCGGTTTACTTGATGGTGGATTCCGGAGCGCGCGGCAATCGTCAGCAGGTGCGTCAGCTCGCGGGCATGCGCGGTTTGATGGCGAAACCGAGCGGGGAAATTATCGAGCGACCGATCACGTCGAATTTCCGCGAAGGTTTGACCGTGCTCGAATACTTCATCTCGACGCACGGTGCGCGAAAAGGTCTGGCTGATACCGCTCTAAAGACGGCGGACTCGGGTTACCTTACGCGTAAACTAGTCGATGCGGCGCAGGATGTGATTATTAACGCAGATGACTGCGGAACGGTGAATGGGATCACGGTTCGCTCGATTTACGAAGGGGACGAAGAAGTGGTCGATCTCGGCCAGCGCATTATCGGCCGTGTCAGTTGCCAGACCGTTGTCGATCCGGTCGACAAGAAGAAGAAGCTGGTGAAAGCGAACCAGCTCATCGATGAGCAAATCGCGGCCAGTTTACAACGCGCGGGCGTGGAGGAATTGAAGATCCGTTCGGTCCTGACCTGCGAATGCGGTCGCGGCGTTTGTGCGATGTGTTATGGACGGAACCTTGCCACCGGCCAGTTCGTGAAACTGGGCGAAGCGGTCGGCATAATCGCTGCGCAATCTATTGGCGAGCCGGGCACGCAGTTAACAATGCGGACGTTCCACATCGGCGGAACTGCGAGCCAGACTTTCAAGCAGCCGATTATCAAGGCGAAGAATGATGGTCATCTTCAATTTAACGACCTGCGCACGGTTCAGGCGCTCGACGGCAGCTGGATTGTGTTGAACAAGAACGCTACCATCGGCGTGCACAATACCGAAGGGCGCGAGCTGGAACGTTACAATGTCGTGATCGGCTCGGTCATCTCGAAAGCAGACGGCGGTGACGTGAAAAAAGGCGAGACCTTTGTGCAATGGGATCCATACAACGTCCCAATTCTGACCGACAAGAGCGGCAAGATCGAATTTCGCGATATGATCGCGGGCGTCACGATCAAGCGTGACGTTGACGAAGCGACCGGTTTGATGGGCACGGTCATCATCGAACACAAGGAAGATTTGCATCCACAGATCGTGATTGTGGGCGAGAAAAAGGAGGTGCTCGCCAGTTATTCGATTCCGGCGGGCGCACACGTCATCGTAGAGGAAGGCCAGAAAATTCGCGCGGGCGCGTTACTGGCGAAAACTCCGCGTAAAGTCGCGAAGACGAAAGACATCACCGGTGGTCTGCCGCGGGTGGCGGAACTATTCGAAGCGCGGCGCCCGAAGGATGCGGCTGAGATCGCGAAGATCGATGGAATAGTCGAGATGGGCGGCACCGTCCGCGGGAAGCGTCGGCTTATTTTGAAGGACCCGGAGACCAAAGCGGAAGAGGAGCATCTGATTCCGCTAACGAAACACATCATCGTGTTCAAAGGCGACTTCGTGAAGAAAGGCCAGCAAATGACGGAAGGTCCAGTAGTGCCGCACGAAATTCTGGAAGTGTGCGGGCCGCAGGATTTGCAGGAGCACCTGGTCAATGAAGTGCAGGAAGTTTACCGACTGCAAGGCGTCGAGATTAACGACAAACACATCGAGATCATCGTGCGCCAGATGTTGCGCAAGGTGAAGATCACCGATCCGGGCGATACGACGTTGCTCTGGGGCGATCAGGTCGACAAGCTTGAGTTTGAGGAAGAGAACAAGCGCGTGGTCGAGCAGGGCGGCAAACCGGCAGAAGCAGTGCCGGTGTTACTCGGTATCACGAAGGCTTCGCTCGAAACCGACAGCTTCATCTCGGCGGCATCGTTCCAGGATACGACCCGTGTTCTGACCGAAGCGGCGACACTCGGGAAGGTCGATCGTCTGCGTGGCTTCAAGGAAAACGTGATCATGGGTCACTTGATTCCAGCGGGCACTGGATTCGCGAAGCACCGCGAGATTCGTCTCGTGGAAAAAGGCGAGCCAGTTGGCGCAGCTGTGATCGAAGAAGCCGAACCGCAGCCGGCGATCGGGTAAGCTTTATCGGTAGGGTGGCGCTCGCCGAAGCCGATGTCGACAGGATTGGCGTTGCGCATGCACGCGCTGCAAATTCCCAGCGGATGGATCTTGATCTCAAAACGATCCGCGCTGCGCATACGCGAATTCGGCCGTACATCAAACGGACGCCGGTTTTAACGAGCGAACGGCTCGACCGTGCCACTGGTGCGCGTCTCTTCTTTAAATGCGAAAATTTCCAGACGATCGGCGCGTTTAAGGCACGCGGCGCGACGAATGCCGTATTTGTGCTAAATGATGCGACGGCGCGCTGCGGCGTAGCAACGCACTCATCGGGTAACCACGGAACGGCACTGGCATACGCAGCCCATCTGCGCGGAATCCCGGCGCACATTGTCATGCCATCGAATTCAGCCAAAGTGAAAGTGGATGCGGTCGAAAGTTATGGCGGCAAGATTGTTTTTTGCGAACCGAACGATGCTTCGCGCGAAGTAGCCTGTGCGAGCCTGATCGCGCGGACAAGCGCAATGTTGATTCATCCCTTCGAAAATGAGGACGTCATCGCCGGACAAGGCACCGCGGTGATGGAACTGCTCGAGGAAGTCGACGTCGATCTTGTGCTCTGTCCAATTGGCGGCGGCGGCTTGCTCTCGGGTACGGCCACAGCCGTGAAACATATGCGGCCGGATCTCAAAGTGATTGCAGTCGAGCCGGCCAACGCCGACGACGCCGCGCAATCTTTTCGAGCGGGCAAACGTCTTGTCACTGAAAAGAAGTCCACCATCGCCGATGGGCTGCGCACAAATGTCGGGGAGCGGCCCTTTCCCATCATTCAGCGTTACGTTGATGACATCGCGACGGTGAGCGAGGACGCAATTGTTTCAGCCATGCGGACGATTTGGGAAACGATGAAAATTGTGATCGAGCCTTCAGCAGCCGTGCCCTATGCCGGCATCATCGAGAATAGGGTCAACAGTACCGGCAAGCGCATCGGCATCATTCTGACCGGTGGCAACGTCGATCTCGAGGCGTTGCCGTGGACACGATCTCAGCTGTAGGGGGTCTCTTCTTCAGCTCACGAAAGCTTTCGGAGTTCACAGAAACCACCTACAATTGACTGATGTCCATCGCGACCAAGACCGGCGACAAAGGCGAAACGTCGCTCATGTATGGGAGACGCGTTTCGAAAACCGATCATCGCGTCGATGCCTACGGGTGCGTCGATGAATTGAATAGTGCGCTCGGGCTGGCCCGCGCGGCGGTGTCGGATGAATTCGTGCGTGCCGAAATTTTGGCCGTGCAAAAGGAGTTGATCGCGGTAATGGGCGAGTTGGCGACTGCGCCCGAAGACTTGGAACGTTATCGCAAAGATGGATTCGAGATCACTACCGGCGCGATGGTCGATCGCGTAACGGCTGTGATTAATAAGATCGAGGAGAGCGAAACGATGAAGTTTAAGGACTGGGTCGTTCCCGGCGGCTCACTTCCGTCAGCCGCACTCGATCTCGCGCGCGCCACCTGCCGCCGCGCCGAACGTCGCGTCGCGGCACTTGTGAACGACGACAAGAACTTCAACATCGAAATCCTACGTTACCTCAACCGCCTTTCCGATCTCTGCTGGCTCCTGGCGCGTAAAATCGAGCAAACTGGGGAGGGAGACTCTGGGTAGCGCACGCGTCCCGCGTGTTGGTTTCGGCGTCTCGCCGAAACAGGCTTTCTGAAAACGAGGTTTCAGAGTTGTTGAATGCACTCCGAAAGTCCGCGATGGCGAGACACCATCGCCAACACGCGAGACGCGAGAAGGCGAGGCACACTGAGATGTTCTCAAGATTTCCGTCATTTACCCGAAAAAAAGCTAGAGATTCCTCGACTTCGCTCGAAATGACAGATTGGATAATGACTCAATTGCGTCAAAACGGACTATATTTTCGCGAATATTCCGTTTGCCTTTGAGGGTACCTTGCGGCAAATTTATTGTTTGCTCGCCTCTCGGCGGGCGCGTTAATTTTCCCTATGGTAGATACTACTGAACTTGTGCCGGAATTGCTGGAGGCCGGCGTACATTTCGGGCACCAGACCAAGCGCTGGAACCCGAAAATGCGGCCCTACATTTTCGAACAGAAAAACCAGATCTACATCATCAACCTGGATGAGACGGTAAGGCAATTGCAGCGCGCCACTCAGTTTTTGGAGGAAGTAACGCGGCGCGGTGGGAAGATTTTGTTTGTCGGGTGCAAGAAGCAGGCGCAGCAAGCAGTGAAAGAAGCGGCCCTGGCCTGTGGTCAGTTTTTTGTCAACCAACGCTGGCTCGGCGGGACGCTAACCAATTTGGCGACGATTCGTAAGAGCATCGGACGCTTGAAATTCATCGAGGAAATCGAGCAGTCGCCGGCTTTCAAGAAAATGGGCAAGCAAGAAATCGCCGCGCTCAATCGCGAAGGAGCCAAGCTCCGCCGAAACCTCGATGGTATTCTGGAAATGTCGCAATTGCCCGATGTGCTTGTTGTTGTTGACACGACCCGCGAGCAGAATGCGGTGAACGAAGCGCGCCGTCTCAATATTCCGACGGTGGCGATTGTCGATACCAATGCCGACCCAGAGATCATCGATTATCCGATTGCCGGCAACGACGATGCTATCCGGGCCATTCGCGTGATCCTGCAGAAGCTGGTCGATGCGATTGTGTCGGCCAGCGGCGATTCGTCGGTCACGGCGCAGGCAGAGATGGCCGGCGTGTCCGCTTAGAAGCGGACGAGCCCGTGAATCGTGATTCGTGAATTGTGAATCGCGACTACTCTGCCAATTTAACAATCTAACAATTTAACTATTCAACGTGGTAACCATGCAAATTGATCCAAAAACCGTTAAGGAACTTCGCGACCGCACGAACGCGGGAATGATGGATTGCAAACGCGCGCTTACCGAAGCCAACGGTGACCTGGCGAAAGCGGAAGTGATTTTGCGGACGAAAGGAATCGCGAGCGCGAGCAAGAAGGCGTCGCGCGTCACCAAGGAAGGAATTGTTGCCTCTTACATTCATTTGCAGGGGAAAGTGGGCGTGTTGGTCGAAGTGAATTGCGAGACCGATTTCGTAGCCAAGAACGAAAATTTCCGTGCGTTTGTGAAGGATATCACGCTGCACATCGCCGCAGCGCATCCGCTCTACGTGAGTCGTGACGATGTGCCCGGCAACCTGATTGAAGCCGAGCGCGAGATTTACAAGGCGCAAGTGAAAGGCAAACCGGAAGCGGTCATGAACAAGATCGTGGATGGCAAGCTGGAAAAATTTTACAGCACGGTTTGTTTGCTGGAGCAGGGGTTCATCAAGAATCCTGACCAGACGATCAAGGAATTGGTCAGCGCCAAGATCGCAGAGTTGGGTGAGAATATTGTGATTCGCCGTTTCACCCGCTACCTGGTTGGCGAAGCGTTGGCGCACGATGCCACGGCCGCGCCTGCCTCTAGTGCGGCTTAAGCGATTGTAGCGGGGCTTGTGTTAAGCGCCTCTACAACGCGGGTGAGCGTAGGCCGGCTCGATTCCGACTTCAAAATCCGTTTCATCCCTGGCACCTGTCGCGCCGAACCTTGGCGAAGGAGGATCCGCGGTTAGATTGATTGGCCATGAGGCTGAGCGAGTACAAACGCAAACGCGATTTTAAAAAGACAGCGGAACCGGCGGGTGCCGCCAAGACAAGCGGACGAAAAGCGCGCGCGAGACATTTCGTTATCCAGAAACATGATGCGAGCCGGTTGCATTACGATTTCCGGTTGGAAATGGAGGGTGTTCTGAAATCGTGGGCGGTGCCGAAAGGCCTGCCATGGGCGCAGGCTGAGAAACATCTCGCCGTCGAGGTGGAAGATCATCCGATCGAGTACGCGGACTTCGAGGGCATCATTCCCGAAGGGCAGTACGGTGGTGGCACGGTCATGGTTTGGGACCGCGGAACGTATGAGCTAACGCCACCCGGCGATCCGGTGGAAGCAGTTCGCAAAGGTAAATTCCATATGATTTTGCGTGGCGAAAAAGCCAAAGGCGAGTGGGCGCTCATTCGTATCCGACCCCAGGATGGGAAGAACCAATGGCTCTTGATGAAAACTGCGGGCGGTGTGAAACCGATTTCAAAGAAGCGCGACGATCAATCGGTCAAGACTGGCCGGACGATGAAACAGATTGCCTCGGCGCGTGACGCGGAATGGCAATCCAATCGGGTGAATGAAAAAGATTCGTTCAAAGCGCGCATTGCTAAAGCGGCAAGAAACCCCTCGCATAAAAAAAAAGACGATAAAATTTTAGGGCAAACAATCGCGGCGGCGACCTTGCCGAAATCAGGAAGGGGCAGCCGAAGCGGCCGCTCTACAGCTCCTGAATCCCGATTCGGTGGTCTTTCTCTGGCGGATTTGCCGAAAACAAAACCGCGCTTCATCGAGGCAATGAAGCCGAAACTGGTGGAGCGCGCGCCTACTACAGGCGATTGGGTCTATGAACTGAAGTTCGATGGCATTCGCGCGCTTGCGATCAAAAAAGGGGGCACAGTCCAATTAATCTCACGAAATGAAAAGAAGCTGAACGATCGGTTCCCCGAGATCGCCGAGGCTGCTGCGGATTTTGATGCCGATGAATGCGTGGTCGACGGCGAAGTCGTCGCGATGGACGAGGAAGGTCGGTCATCGTTTCAGCTTTTGCAGCGCACCGAGCTGGATGGCAAAGATGCGCCGCTGGCGTTTTACGTTTTCGATCTCTTGCAATTGAATGGCCACAGTTTGATCAACGTACCGCTGACTCTGCGCAAGGAGGCGCTGATGCGTATGATTCCGCCATCGGGCGATGTTATTCGTTTTTCGGGGACCCTTGGAACTGATGCGAAGAGTTTACTGCCCGAAATTCAGCGGCGCAGCTTGGAGGGTCTTATCGGCAAGCAACGCGATTCCGTTTATGAGCCCGGCCGGCGCAGCGGAATCTGGATTAAGTTAAAATGCGTGACCGAGCAGGAATTTGTCATCGGCGGCTTCACACCGCCAGCGGGCGCGCGCAAACATTTCGGCGCATTGCTGGTGGGTTACTATGACAAGGGGCGACTGCGTTTTGCCGGCAAAGTCGGCACTGGGTTCGATACAAAATTGCTCAGTAGTTTGCGTAAACGAATGCGCGCGGAAGAACGCAGCACTTGTCCGTTTACCGATCTGCCATCGAAGCAAAATGGCGAATGGGTGCAAGGAATAACCCCGAGCGAGATGCGAAAATTTACCTGGGTAAATCCAAAACTTGTCTGTCAGATCAAATTTGCCGAATGGACCCGCGACTTGAAACTGCGCCAGCCGGTGTTTGTGGGATTACGCGAGGACAAGGATCCGCGGGAAGTGCTGAGGGAGACATAGCACAGGCAAAATGCCTGTGCTACATCCGCGTAGTCACGATCAGCTTGTCGTTTTGCACCGTTGCCATCCTAATATGTCGCCAAAGATCACTCGCGTCACCACGCCTGGCGGATTCACGATGAAAGCTGTCGTTAAAACTGCGATTGAATGATTGCATGAACTCAGCGGTGAGAAGCGCGCGGGGAAATTGATAACCGTTCGCTTCGGCCGAGCGAACATCGAAGTTAAAATTGTCGTCCACATAGCTAAAGCCGAACTGAATGTTTCCATTGAACCATCGTCCCTTCAGTCGGCTCCAATGGGCCGAATCGAGGGGTGCGCTGACGTCGAGCGACACAATGGAATTGGCAATGGCAACCCGCGCATGATTGCGTGCCTCGCGGAATTCCGGTTCATTTTGCAAAAGCGCGTTAACGTCGTCCGGGGTGAATTCAATTGTGGTTTCTACCCGATTTCTAATCGCACTGCGAAGCGAGTCCAATTTTGCTTTTGCCACCTGCAATTCCGCCGGCGTTGCCGGACGCGTCTGGACTTGAGCCGGCGCGGTTGCAGTAAACATGTTGATGCCGCGGTTCACGACAAACAAACCCCCGCCGATCAGGACGACGCCAAGAACAACTACGGCGATAACAAGGGTCAGACACCCCTTGGCGAAGCACCCCATCCCGCTCGGCACGGGCGGAGGCGGCGCTTGCATGATTGAGGGAGCGTCCATTTCGCGGCGACAACTAGCGCGGTCAAAGCAGCTTTGAAAGAATTTTCTTGCGCGAGTGGCGCGCCACTAACGCACTCGTAGATTGAAATGATGAAAGCCAAAGTGGTGGTGATGCCGAAAGCGGCGGTGCTCGATCCGCAGGGCGCAGCCGTGCGGGAGGCAATGCAGCATCTCGGAATGCGTGAAGTCAAAAATGTGCGGATTGGCAAATACCTGGAGATTGATCTCGAGCGCGATGACGCTGACGTGGAAGCTCGCTTGCACAAGCTTTGCCGCGATTTGCTTTCGAATCCGGTCATCGAAGATTATCAGTTGGTGAAGGAATGAAAGCGCTGCGTTATTTTTTCTGCATCGTTTTTCCGCCGCTGGCCGTTCTGCTTACGGGGCGGATTGCCAGTTTTTTCCTCAGTCTAATCCTGACACTTCTCGGCTGGATTCCAGGTGTGATTCACGCCTGCCTGGTGGTAAATGATTATCACGAAGAACAACGAGCAACGCGGTTCGCTCACGCTTAGATGAAATTCGCAGTCATCCAGTTTCCTGGTTCCAATTGTGACCAGGATTGCCTACGCGCGATCAGCGGGCTTGATGGGTTGAGCGCGCAATACGTTTGGCACAAAGAGACGTCGCTGGCCGGCTTCGATGCCATCGTGTTGCCGGGCGGATTTGCTTATGGTGATTATTTGCGCTGCGGGGCGATCGCGCGTTTCTCGCCCATCATGAACGAGGTAGTGCGCGCGGCGAAAGAGGGTCAGCTCATTCTCGGCACATGCAACGGCTTTCAAGTGTTATGCGAGGCGGGATTGCTGCCAGGCGCGCTCGTTCGCAATCGCGGATTGCGTTTTGTTTGCGATATGGTGAACCTGCGAATCGAAATCGCCGACTCGACTTTCACACATGCTTGTCCGCAAGGCACCATCTTGCGGATGCCAATTGCTCACGGCGAAGGCTGTTATTTCGCGGATCCGGAAACATTACGGGAACTGAATGGGAACGGCCAGGTCATAATGCGCTACTGCGATGTGACCGGTGCGACCACGCCCGGATCGAATCCAAACGGTTCTATTGAAAACATTGCCGGCATTTGTAATCAGGAGGGAAATATTTTCGGTTTAATGCCGCATCCGGACCGCGCCTCCGATGCACGTCTTGGCAGTGCGGATGGCGCCAAAATATTCCTCTCCATGGCCGAGACTATTCTCGTCGGACGCGCCCGAGCTGCGGCGTGAGTTGTTCCTAACGGGAATTGGTACTGGGTCGACAAGCTTCGTCGCCATTCAGCTTTTGCAATGGTTGCGGGCTCGGGGGATGCGCTGCGGCAATGAAACCAATCTGCGAGGGCGCCCAGGAGGGATGCGTCGGTCGCTAGCTACGAGCGGGGCGGGAATCGCGAATGTGTTCAAAAAGATAACACACTTGTCAGTATTCTGACACAGTGGGAGGAACGAAGTCGGTGCTTCCCTGGGCGAAAACGGTGGCACTTGCAATGCTGGCAAAGCGCCTACAACCCAACCTCACTATGCTACTGCAAAAGACTCTCCACATGGGCCAGTCGCTGCTAGAATGCAAAAACCGGCTGGCGAATATCCATTCCTACCGGCGCCAGTTTGTCATGGTAACGAGGGCGATCGTTACCTCATCGAAAACGGTCGATTTTTCGTTTCGTGGCCCGCTCGGTTTCGCGGGCCACACCGTTCTACTCGGTCTCGAGAGCGACTCGCCGGACGAGGTCATTTTCGAATCCGTCGGGGGCAATCTCGATCTGATGGGAATTGTCGATTTCATGGAGGTGCGACCGAATTGCACCGAAATCACCCTGGCGGTGCACTACGAGATTAAAAACAAATTTTTCGCGTGGCTGGATCGGCGATTGCGTTTCATGGACGCATTCGTCAACCGCGAGCTGCGCAGTATTCGAGCACACTTTGAGGGAATCGCAGCGCCGTATTCCGAGCCGGCAACTATCTTGCCTCTGCTCGAGACGGCAACTGCGTAGGGCAGGCGGAAAGGGCGCGGTCGGGA
>JBKPMO010000055.1:0-12602 GCA_046732175.1 Verrucomicrobiota bacterium | reverse complement strand
AAATTTGCGCCCAAGAGCACCTCAAGTTCCACACGTTAAAGCTTCGATGCAGCGGGGCTGAACCGTGCCTAAATTGCGGGTATGAACCCAGCAATGACGACGACGGCGTTTGAACTCGATGGTTACCGGATTGTGAAAAATTTTGGAGTCGTGCGGGGCATTATCGTGCGATCGCGCTCAATTTTCGGAACGATTGGCGCCGGCTTGCAGACTCTGGTTGGCGGGAATATCACGATTCTGACGGATTTGTGTGAGAAAACGCGGCAACACGCGCTCGAGCTTTGCGTGCAACATGCGCTGCAACTTGGGGCGAACGCCATCATCGGCTTGCGTTACGATGCAACCGAGATCATGCAAGGTGTCACTGAAGTGCTTTGTTACGGAACCGCAGTGCAGGTCGAATCCAAACAATGAACTACTGCGCTGATCCATTTTCCTATCAGCGGCGAATCTCGCGCGAGGTGCGCGTTGGGAATGTTGGCGTTGGGGCCGACAATTCCATCCGGGTGCAGTCGATGATTACGTGCGACACCATGGATACGGAAGAGTCCATCGCGCAAACGATCGAACTGGCGGAGGCGGGATGCGAGATTGTTCGGATCACGGCGCCGACGGTGAAAGACGCGGCCAACCTGCAATACATTGTGCGCGGATTACGCGAGCGCGGCTGCGACGTCCCGATCGTGGCTGACATTCATTTCAAGCCGGAAGCCGCAATGGAAGCGGCGAAATGGGTCGACAAGGTCCGGATCAATCCCGGTAACTATGCCGACTCAAAGAAATTCAAGATCATTGAATATACCGACGAACAATATGCGGCGGAACTAACGAGAATTCGACGGCGCTTCACGCCGCTGGTCGAGCTCTGCCAGGAACGCGGCATCGCCATGCGGATCGGGACCAACCACGGCTCCCTCTCCGATCGGATTATGAATCGCTACGGCGATACGCCCCTCGGGATGGTAGAAAGCGCGCTCGAGTTCGCCCGCATCGCCCGCGATCTTGATTATCACGCCTTCATCTTCTCGATGAAGTCGAGCAATCCAAAAGTGATGATCGCAGCTTATCGGTTGCTGGTTGCGCGCTTAAACGAAGAAGGGCCGGATTGGAATTATCCGATCCATCTCGGCGTCACTGAAGCCGGCGAGGGCGAAGACGCGCGAATCAAGAGCGCGATCGGGATCGGTTCGCTACTCGCCGATGGGATCGGCGACACGATCCGCGTCTCGTTAACCGAAGATAGCATCTATGAGATCCCAGTTGCGAAAGCGCTTGTCGATTCTGTAGCGGCGGACGTGTCGCCCGCAATCTCGAGGGAACCTGCAGCCGACACGGCAATCCGAACTCCGCAATCCGCCATCTCTTTTGATCCGTTTTCGTATCAGCGACGGTCGACGGATAAGCTGGAACGCGAGCGCATACGGCTCGGCGGTGACGAGTTGGTGCGCGTTGTTATTCGCCAAGCGCAACATGAAAAGATCGCGCACAAGATTGAGCGCATGGGCGATTACAAGCCGGAGATCACTTTTGAAAATGCCAGAGTGATGGAAGTCGATCCCCGCGATGATGGAGCCGTTGCTCGCGTGAACGATTCGGCGGAAGCGCAACTTGTCACCGTCAAAGATGATGTCGGCCTGCCATTGATCCCGGCGTTTCGTTTGCTGGCGGCGAAGTTGCAATCGCGGCACCCGATAGTGCTGAAGGATGTTCTGTCAAAGTGGGAGGGACCTCAGCGTCCCGACAGTCGCGGCACCAAGGCCGCTCCCACATTTCTGGAAACTCTTCTCATCGCCTCCATCAACATTGGCTCGCTTCTTTGTGATGGAATCGGCGACGCGATCCTGGTGCAAGGCGAAGAAGCGCCGGGGCAATCGTTGCGGTTGAGCTACAACATTTTGCAGGCAGCGGGGTCGCGGATTTTCAAAACTGATTATGTCGCCTGCCCCAGTTGCGGTCGCACCCTGTTCAACCTGCAAACCACGACCGCCAAAATTAAAGCGGCAACAGTGCATCTGAAGGGAGTCAAGATCGCGATCATGGGCTGCATCGTTAACGGGCCAGGCGAGATGGCCGACGCCGATTTTGGTTATGTGGGCGGCGCACCCGGCAAAGTGAATCTTTATGTCGGAAAGCAGGCGGTGAAATTCAATATTCCCGAGGCCGAAGCGGTCGAGCGGCTCAAAGACTTGATCCGCGAACACGGGAAATGGGTGGAACCGGCGACGCAGCCTGCTTTGGCAGAAGCGAACGCCTAATAAACTGATCCGCCCCAGCGAGCACTTACAGCTCGTAGGTGGTGATCTCGATCTTGTGGCCATCGGGATCGCGAAAATAGATCGAGTGCGAGATCTCGTGATCCTGGAATTCGAATGGGATCGCGCGTTTCTTCAATTCATCCTGGGCACGCGAAAAATTTTCGCGATCCGTCCGAAACGCGAAATGCAGTGTTCGCACTGCGACACGATCAGTAGAAGTCGATCCGACCTCTTCGGATGCAGGAAATAACGCGATGGCGGCATCGTCGTTGCCAACGAAGACGGGAATTCCGTTCCACTTGTCTTGGTGGAGGCGTTTAAAGCCGAGGACCTCGGCGTACCACCGGGCCGAGCGTGCGACGTCCCGGACGGACAGAGCAACATGATCGAGCGCGTCAATTTCAAACATTAAGTGAAGCCTATATTAGATTAGAACTTGTGGCTCGCCTCACAAATACGAAGGCCGGAATGCCGAATAAAAGCCGTCCATCGACCGTCTTAATTTGATACAGGAATTACTGCTATGAAATTAAAAATCGGAATATTTCTGGCTGTGCTCGCAGCGATGCTTCCGGCTGCCGATGCCGTGGTTGTAAACATCGCAGTTGGTGACCGGCCATATTACGTGCACGGGCCGGGCTACTACGTCGGTCCGGTGTACTACGTTTGGGTGCCGGGACACTGGCGTTGGCATTACAATCACAGGGTTTGGGTTCACGGCCATTACGTGCGGCGCTAACGAGCGCTTTCTTTACTTAGGTCCGTCGTTCTAACTACGACGGGCCTGCCGAGCCACTTTGCGTGATCACCTTGAAAGCTTTCAGGGTTGGCCCCGCAGGTCTTAGCCAGACCGGCATTGGATGAGCGAGCTACAGCATAACTTGACGACAGATAAGGCTGCGGCATATTCCGCGCTCTAAAATTAGCGCCTCGCCGCCCGTGGCACTGTTGTTCCGTCAATTGGCGCAGATTGCGCTTCAGAGGCGATAGAAACCTGAATGGATAAGATTCGTAACATTGCCATCATTGCGCACGTCGACCATGGCAAGACCACCTTGGTTGACCAACTCTTGCGGCAATCGGGCACCTTTCGCGCCAATCAAAAAGTCGAGGAACGAGTAATGGATTCGATGGATCTGGAGCGCGAGAAAGGCATCACCATTCGCGCGAAGAATGCCGCCTTTCAGTGGAACGGCTATCGCATCAACATCGTTGACACTCCAGGTCACGCCGATTTCGGCGGCGAAGTCGAGCGCATCATGAAGATGGTCGATGGTGTCCTGCTGGTGGTGGATGCCCACGATGGGCCGCAGGCGCAGACTCGTTTTGTTTTGCGAAAGGCGCTCGAGAACAAGGCCAAACCCATCGTCGTCATTAACAAAATCGATCGCGAGAACGCGCGACCGCACAAAGTCCTGGACATGGTCTTTGACCTTTTTGTCGAACTGAAGGCAAGCGACGAACAGTTGGATTTCCCGATCATTTACGCGAGCGCGAAAGATGGATTTGCCCTGCGTGAATTGCACGAAAACAACGAAGACATGACGCCGCTTTTCGAGGCGATCGTCAAACACATACCTGCGCCAACTACCTCAGGTGATCCGTTTTTCCAGTTGTTGGTCTCGAATCTCGATTACAGCGATTATCTTGGCCGGATCGCGCTCGGCCGAGTGGTAAGCGGAAGGGTGAGCGTGGATGATTCGATTGTTTGCATTCATCGCAATGGCGAGCGCGCGCGGGGCACCGTGACAGCGCTGTTTACCTATGAAGGATTACAGCAGGTGCAGGTGAAACATGCCAGCGCCGGTGACATTGTGGGACTCAGCGGTTTCGAGGAAATTTTCATCGGCGAAACCCTGACTGACCGCGAAGAACGCACACCGCTGCAATTCGTTGATATCGATCCGCCGACGATTCGAATGCGAATTTTGGTGAACGACTCGCCGTTTGCCGGTCGGGACGGAAAGTTTGTGACGGCAAGGCACATCAAAGAAAGACTTGTCCGCGAGACTCGGACCAACGTCTCGTTAGAAGTAAGCGATACCGAAACCGCTGGCGCCTTCGAAATCAATGCCCGAGGTGAAATGCAGATTGCGATTTTGGTCGAGCAAATGCGACGCGAAGGCTACGAGGTAATGGTTTCCCGGCCTGAAGTCATTTTCCATCGAGATGACAAAGGCGAACTGCTCGAGCCAATCGAGAATCTTTATGTGGAAGTGCCGAACGACAACGTTGGCGACGTGATGCAAGCGTTGGCCGGGCGTAAAGGCGACGTCACCGGTATCGATCATCACGCCAATCGCGTGTCGATCGAAGCGATCATTCCCACTCGCGGTTTGATTGGATTTGAAACGGATCTGGTGAACTTGACGCGCGGCGAGGGTATGATGAGCCATCTTTTTCGCGAATACGCGCCGTTTAAAGGAGAAATTGCCGGACGGAATCGCGGAGTAATGGTTTCGATGGAAACCGCCACAAGCACGGCCTACGCGCTGAACAACATTCAGGCGCGCGGGAAATTATTTGTCGGCCCGCAGGAAGAAATTTATGAGGGCATGATTGTGGGCGAAAACGCGCGTCCGGAGGATCTCCCGGTGAATCCGTGCAAGGCGAAACATCTCACCAACATGCGCAGCCAGGGGGAAGGCAAAGGAATCCAGTTGGAGGCACCGTTAAAGATGAGTCTCGAACGCGCGATCGAGTACATCGATGCCGATGAGTACGTCGAGGCGACGCCAAAGTCGCTCCGTTTGCGCAAACGCATTCTCGACGCCACAGCCCGAAAACGGGCGGCATCAGCCGCAGCAGCTTAAACGCATAACCGTTCGCGCGCCTACGATTCGGCCAGCGAAAACGAGTTACTCAGCGCAGACGCGTGCAGTCACGGCAATCGCTTCTTGTTCCAAAGGCGCTGCTAAATATCCAACGGTCAGACATTCGAAAAGGTACCGGCGCAGAAAAAGAAGGATGCCACCGAGTCTCTCGTACTGTGCAACGTGAGCGATCTCGTGGACAACGAGCAATCGCTCCCCCCAGCAGTCCGATCGAATAAAAATTCCGTGCCCCAAAGTCAGTCCACGCGTTGCGGGCGTGAGAAAATCAATTGCGTCGCACGCGGCCCTTAGCCGAGGCTGGGACGGTCGCGGGATGGTTTCGACTTGTAACAATCGAACTTGCGAGGGTTCTCTTACACCGACCGCGAGTGCGTCAGCCATTTCGTGTTCCGCGAGCGGCACCCCCTCGCTCAGTATTTTCTGTTCTTCTTCGCCTGCCCAGGCGACTGCGAGCGGAAGCAACTCCTCAAATTGTGCCAGCAGTAATTCTTGGTTCACTGTGAAAATTCGGACGCTTCGCAAAGTTAGCAGGTCACGAGAAGCACAAAACTTGCGCAAACGCATCCTCGACGCGACCGCGCGCATTAGACTCTCTCTCAGGCTCCTGTCTTCAAAACGAAAGGTGGCCAAATTTAGCTGTCGACCGCAGACTTTCCACCGCGACGGCGAATCTTCAAATATCTACAACCGAAAATGAGATGATCTAGCCTAACGACTCCTAGATTACAAAAAAGTAATGTGAAAAGTGTTTGACAGTTTTCACGACTTTGGCTGAAAATGCCGGACTTCGGCTCAAAATGTCAGCTCAAATCCAATCCAAAACCACTATACAGAATATATGAAAATTCCTCGCGGCTTTACTCAGCCAAATCGTGCTCTCTCATTTCTCCGCTTCGGAAGCGGAGTCATCCTCATTTCCGCGGCCGCCGCTATGGCCTTTGTTGCGGTAAATCCAACTGGCCCTTTGTTGGTCGGGAAAACCAACGGCAGCAATCAACCTAAATTGCAGCGCTCGGGTGCTCTGCCCATTGCCTTGGCCAACCACCTCCGGGAGCTCCATGGAGACTTGTTCGAAACGTCGCTTGGCAAACTGAGTCAGAGTGGTGAGCCGGAAGCCAGCGGGAAGCGTAACGGTCGTGCCCAGGAGGCCTACGACAACCGAGCCTATCCTAAGAAGTGGATCGAGGCTGCACAGCAGATCACCTCGGCGAACGCAGCCAACGCGATCGCCGCTCTGTCGCCTGCCTTGGCGGCGGCATGGACGGAGATCGGCCCGAGCGGCGTCCCCGCGGACGCCCTCGTTTCGTCAGAATCCACCGGCGCTACAGCTGGGACGATCTTCTCCGGGCGAGCCACGGCAATCGCTGTGGCTCCGAACTGCAATGCGTCCAGTTGCACCGTCTTCATCGGAGCAGCGGGCGGCGGCGTATGGAAAACCAGCAATGCTACCGGGCCGACCCCGAGCTGGACTCCAGCCAATACCGGAATTCCATCGAACGCCATCGGTTCAATTGCGTTCGATCCGAGCAACCCGGCTGTAATTTATGTCGGAACCGGCGAGCCGAACGGTTCGAGCGACTCCGAGGCGGGCGTGGGCCTTTACAGATCGACCGACGGCGGCAGTTCCTGGTCTCTGGTCGCTGGCAGCGCTGCGGTGGCAACGGGCCGTTCGGTCGGTGCGATCGCGGTCGACCCCGCCAACGCTGGTCACATTTTCATCGGCACTGACGTGGCGCGACATGGCGTGTCCTCGGTCAACGGCGGCCGCTTCACGCCGCCGGGCGCGCCTCCGATTGGTCTTTACGAATCGACTGACGGCGGGGCGACATTCTCGGCGGCGGTGATCCTCCCGCAGGACGCGGTCAATCCAGCAAGCGCCAACGGCGGGGACTTTTACCGCGGCGGCTGCTCGCACATCGAGCTGTACCGCTCGGGGAGCGAGACGCAGGTCTACGCCTCCTTCTTCGACTATGGCGTCTTCCGCCGGTCGCTGGCGCAGGACAGCGACTCTGATTTCCACCAGATCTTCGCGTCGGCGGGCGGCGGGACAGTTGGGAACTCGTCCACGTCTCGCACGGAGTTCTCGCTTGCGCCGAACGGCGCCAATCTGCGCGTCTACGTCGGCGACACGGGCGGTAACAACGCGGGCTCAACCAGGCCTGCCGACTTTTACCGGGTCGACAACGCCAACGTGTCAGCGGCGACGCTGCTCGGTGGGAACAACGGCGGCTGGACGAAGCTGTCCAATTCGAAGAACGGCACGCCCGGCTTCGCCTCCTATAACTACTGCTCGACCCAGTGCACGTACGACATGCCCGTCTACTGCCCGCCGGGTGCACCCAGCACCGTCTATATAGGCAGCTCGATGCAGTACTCAGAGCTTGGCGGGCGATCGAACGGGCGCGCGATCCAGCGTTCCGAAGACGCCGGGGTCAACTTCACAGACATGACCATCGATACCCCGGGAGTGAGCTTGCACCCGGACCAGCACGCAATCGCCTCGACTCCGTTCAATCCGGACATCGTCTTCATCGGCAACGATGGCGGCCTTTGGAGGCTGAACGGCTCGTTTAGCAACGCGTCGGGTCAGTGCGTGGGACGTCCGATCAAGGGTCCGGATGTCGTCGACTGCAGGAATTGGCTCTCGCGGGTGCCGACGACGATCTCGACGCTGAACGCGGGACTCGGCACGCTTCAGTTCCAGAGCTTGTCGAAAAACCCGGCCACTGCCAGTGACGATATCATGGGCGGGACGCAGGACAACGGGACCCAGGCCTTCCCCAACGGCAACTGGTTCGTTACCATCTTCGGTGACGGCGGCCAATCCGGGATCCACTTTTCTACCACGGAGAAGCGTTTCCACACCTTTTTCGACGCCCAAATCGACATGAACTTCAGTTTCAACAGTAATGACTACAACGGGTTCCCGTTCCCAGGCAACGAATTGGGGTGGAATTGGGTCTCCGACACATTCTTCGGTTCAGGGGCGGCAGCCGGCGAAGGTCGGTCGTTCTATATTCCGATCATCTTCGATCCGGTGGTCAACGGGACGCTGTTCACGGGGCTCCAGCACGTCTGGCGAACGCAGGACGACAATGGCGGTCAAGCCTTTTTGGAACAGCATTGTAACGAGTTTTTCGGCACTTTCGATGTGCCCTGCGGCAATTGGGTCGCGATCGGGCAGGACTTGTCCAGTGCATCCTTCGGCTCTGACAAGCAGCCAGGGTCCGGCGGCTACGTCGTCGCAATCGAGCGCGCACCGAGTAACAATGGCACCCTCTGGGCCGGGTTGAGGCGCGGACGCGTCTTCGTCTCGTCGAATGCCGATAACGCTACGGCGAGCGCAGTGACCTTCTACCGCATCGATACGAAGTCGACACCGACTCGCTTCGTGAGCGGCATCGCCATCGACCCGTCCGACCCTAACCACGCCTTCATCTCGTTCTCGGGTTACAACGCGTACAACCCGACCCAGCCGGGGCACGTGTTCGACGTGCATTACAACTCAAATAGCCACAAGGCGAGCTGGACGAATATCGATCACAACCTCGGCGACGAGCCGATTACCGATATCGCCCTGGATTCCCAGACGGGCAATCTTTTCATCTCGACCGACTTCGGCGTGAACGTGCTGACGTCGGGCGGGAGCACTTGGACTTCGGCCGCAAGTGGTCTGCCCCCGGTCGCGGTCTATGGACTGACGATCGACTTGAATCACCGGGTGCTTTATGCCGCCACGCACGGCCGCGGCGCCTGGAAGCTGGGCCTGTAACAAAAGCTGGTTTCGTGAATGGGCGGGATAGGTAAACTCTATCCCGCCCAATTTTTTCGTTGAGGTAAGCAATGTTTCCCAAGTACTTGATTTATGGTTGCCTCTTTTTGATTCCGATGGCTTGTGTCGCGTCGGACAACGCTGTGGCGCCGGGATTCCTGGAAGGAAATTTAAAGATTGTCTTTCTCGGGGCGGCGGAGCCTTCCGATAACATGCCGCGGCCAGCAGTTGCGCCCGAAACTTATGCTGAATATTCCCTGGTCGTCCTAAGTCAGAGCGACAAAAAAGAAGTCGCGCGGGTGACTGCAAATGAGAATGGAAACTATCGCGTTTCGCTGCCGCCCGGCGCCTATATTCTCGATGTGGAAGGACGGGTGGCCAAGGGTCTGCGGGCAAGACCTCAAGAGTTCACGGTCAGCTCAAATGAAACTGTTCGCCTCGATATGAGCATCATCATTGGCTTCCGTTCAGGCGGCGGCTGTTCATTGGACCGCAAGAAAACGTGTATGCCGGGATAATCGTTACAGAAAACGCGCGGCCGAAAGATTTGCCGGTAAACCCGTGCAAGGGGAAACATCTCCCCAACATCCGCAGCCAGGGCGAGGCAAAGGTATTCAGCTGGAGGCGCCACTAAAGATCAGCCTCGAACGCGCGATCGAATACATTGACGCGGATAAGTACGTCGAGGCAACGCCCAAATCGATGCGACTGCGGAACTGCATTGTCGATGCGACAGCCCGAAAGCGAGCGGCATCAAACGCGGCTTAGTTTCACCTGAGAAACGCCTGTCGCAATCCCTTCTACGGTTATGATTTCTTCTCAAGACCTGAGAATCCGCATTCTCTGTCAAGCGGTCAAAAAAGATTACAAACTTGTCAGAAAATTCTTGATCAGCGGCTAGACTTGTCTTGCCCAGCGGTAACTAAGTCCAATGATGGCGGCGATCTCTCACTGGGAAGTGCAGCGAAACGGCACGTCCGTTTTGTTTATGGGCAAGTCAGCGAAAGACTGCGAAGATTCTTGGAATTTCGCGAGCTACGCTGAGTCGCCATTTGCGTGGGCTGGATCATAAGTGATCCAGGCGTAGTCAAAAATTAATCCCGGCTGGCCTAAGTTCTAGTCCACCCTCTGGAGGGTCGAAACCCGGCTGCGCAGAATTTTAACTAATCGACTTAAAGAAATAAGATTCTATTCCGGAACAACTTAACGTCTCAATATTTTTCGCTTATCCAGGAACAAGTGGCGTGCGGAAATCGCATGGCATGCTTGGTGTTAATAGGGCGGCGTGTGAGTTCGTCGAAGGAAAAGAAGGACGCAGATTCTGGGGAGCGTGGAGCTCAACGGCAGAAGCGTTCGAAAGATAAGCTGATCCGCTTGGACGACCTGATCCCAGACGAGAAGGTCGTAGGGGGACGGCAGCTATTCGGCTCGACTCACACAACCCAAAACCAAAAACACAACTAAGAAAGGCAATATGAGCGAACAGAAGAAAAAGAAAGTTAATGTGCGTGACCTCAAGCCGACCAAGGACGCCAAGGGTGGCGCCGGCGGTATCAAGACCTTCGGTCCCGTTCAGAAGAACTAATTCCTTCACCAGTGCCGCGTGGCGGTTTTCCACCCGCCGCGCGGCCTGGGAAAGAGGCAGCTGACCTTTTTGAGCAATTTTTCGGTTTTCCGTCAACAAGACTTCCGCAGTAGAAAGTAGTAGCCATGCCCCGAGCCGCGCCCGCGGGCCCATCCTGGAGCGCGGCTCATTTTTTTGTCGTTCGCAGCATAGCTCAAATCGAACAGAAAATTGCAAATTATCAAAACGCGTTCTGGATCGAGATATGTTAGTGGATGGGAGGACTGGCGGAAATTTGCTGCCAGAATGGAGGCGACCGAAATTCGAGACATTTCTTATGTGGGAGGACGGAAGGGGGTCGTGACCGTAACGCGCGGGCGCGAAAAAGTTTGGCGATGGTGGGATTGTGCATATGCGCCGCTTTCACTCTCATAGCAGTACCGACTCGGGTTCAACGTTCGCCCTGTTCTTGCTCGCTTTCGCAGCTTTGTTCGGCCTAAGTCGTGTCCGTTCTCGTCGCTTAAGCTAGTTAATCCAGCAATCCCGGGGCCCCTCTGCCAAAATCAAATTTCGGACCACCCAGGGATAATAGAAGGCTTGACCGGCCGCAAGCAGCGCTTCGGCCCGCACTGGCCGAATTGCGGATATCGACCATACCTCCTTCGTGTCTTGACAAATCGATTCCGTTACAGTTGAATTATGGTAGTTAGTCCGCCTCCTCCTAGATTTCTCTTCGAGGCGCGCCCGTTTCCCAAGTCAACGGTTTTCTGGCCAGGCGAACTTTCACAAAAATAATTTCGCCCCGAATTTATGGCGGGACACAGCAAGTGGTCGAAGGTTAAGCGCTTCAAAGGCGCCATTGACGCCAAACGCGGCAAGATTTTCAGCAAGCTGTCGAAGGAAATTTCGATCGCGGCGAAAACTGGCGGTGGCGATCCGGATGGAAACCCGCGATTACGCAGCGCCATTTTGGCCGCGCGCTCGGCCAGCATGCCCAATGATAACGTGGAGCGCGCCATCAAACGGGGCACGGGCGAAGGAACCGAAGCGCAGCATTTTGATGAAATTACCTACGAGGGTTACGCACCCGGAGGAGTGGCAGTGATTGTAGAGGCGGCCACCGACAATAGAAACCGCACCGCGGCTGAGATCCGTAGTATTTTCACGAAAAACCATGGCAACCTAGCGTCAAATGGAAGTGTTTCTTATATGTTCCACCGCAAGGGCCAGATCGTTGTTCCTCGCTCTGCCATCGATGAGGAAAAGATTTTTGAGCTGGCCTTGGAGGCCGGGGCTGAGGAGTTGACAAACCAGGAGGAGATGTATCTTATTATGACTGCTCCCGATCAGCTCTATGCTGTAGCTGAAGCGCTCAGAAAAGCTGGCGTTACCACCGAGAGCCAAAAGTTTACTTTCATCCCTGATACGACAATCACAGTCGCTGACGAGTCTGTCGCGCAACAGGTTTTGCGGTTGTGTGACGCACTTGAAGACGATGATGACGTGCAAAACGTCTATTCAAATTTAGAGATTCCCGACGAAATGCTGGCGAAATTGCCGGCTTGAAACTGAGGTAGAAACAACGCAGCACTGACCCCTGAAGCGAGCGCGAATTGTATATGAGCGAAGAGAACGAAAGCCGGCCAATTGAGGCACAAACCGAGACGGAGACCCGGCCGCAGACAGAACCGCGTCCGAATCGCGAACGGCATCGGCGCCCCCGCCGGCGTTATCCGCGACGCCGGAATTTCAATTCCGATTACATGAACTCCGAGCGGGAGAACAATTTCAATAATGATGCGCCGGCGGAATCGGCCGACGTGCAAACTGAAGTCGCAGCCGGCGAAGGCGAAAACGCGGAGGCACGGGAGCCGGAGTTTGGTGAAGGAATCATCGAAATTTCAGGGAAAGGCTTCGGATTTCTGCGGGATCCCAAGCGCAATTTCGTGCAGGCGCCGCAGGATATTTTCGTGACGCCGGAGATCGTGCGTCGTTTTGCCCTGCGCGATGGAATGTGGATTTACGGCGAGACCCGGCGTGGAAACCGCGGACCGCAGTTGATCAAGCTTCTGAAGGTCAATGACGAGGACCCGGCCAAGTACCAGGGACTCCGTCCGTTTGAAGAGCTGACCACGATTAATCCGAACAAAAAGATTAAACTCGAGACGGTGCCGGAC
>JBKPMO010000054.1:0-10323 GCA_046732175.1 Verrucomicrobiota bacterium | reverse complement strand
AGACCATCACTGCCATGAAAGCTGTCAGCGGAGGGTAGTGCTGCTGATTGCTCTGCTGCGTCTGGCCCCGGGTGCCGACTGTATTCTCCGGTTTGAGCCGGTACAACGTTTCCCCGAGGCAAACGTCAAATATTAAGATTTGACCCCGTACAGCGTTTCAGGCGGGCAAGGGGCAGGCACCACAACGTTCAAGCAACGTTAACTTGTTGACTAATGTGCTGGACAAATGCTTCAACCAGATAACCTGCAAGCTGGTTGGTTCGATAGAGCTGCTTGTGCTCCTGAGCGACCCACACGACTTCTCCAGCGCGGAAAGTGGGCCTGAAAATAAGTTCTTCGAAAAGCGGCCCGTCGCTGTGAGGATCGTCAAAGGCGCCGAACTTGCGCTGGAAAATGCGGGCCTCAAGCGCGGCATGAGACACCGAGTTCGAGTAGAACTCTGCCAGGTGGATACCCAAGTACATTCCGTGAATTGTATTGACGTAGAGCAGGTGCTCCATTGGCTTTCGAAACCCGAACGTCAACACGTTAGACTTTCCGGCTCCTTCAGTGAGTAGAACTTCAATGGTTGCAAACAGGTTCTCTACACTCTGACTAACCAGCCGCGCGCCATGTGCGGAGGAAGCCAGGCGTTCAGCGTCCATGCGCTCTTCCAGCGTTTGCGCCAGCGCTTTCACTTTGCTAGTAGCGGCGTTTGCGCCAATTTCGTCTTTCCGCTTGGATACGCTGACGGCAATTCTAATCTCATCGACAACCTTCTGCAGGCCGGCTGAGGCCGAAACTGCCAACTTGTTTGCCAAAATGGGAGAGTAGGCTCTTACGTCGGCCGCGGTAACGTCCTTCCACACCGGCAGAATGATTTTGCGGGTGGCTGTTTCGAGTGCGAACAGACCGCCGAGCTCGTTTTCAGCCCATTTTTTCTTGGCAAAGAAAGCTTTGCTTAAAACGACGACTCCAAAATCGGAGGTAAGAAGACCTTCAGTGATTTTCTGGAGTAGATCATCTCCAAGGGTGAGCTGGAACTTGTCGTACCAAACTTCAAAAAATTCGCGCAATGCGAAGGCCAGGGGTTCGACAAAATCGCTTTTGTCTTCCGAGACATGACAGATGAAGAGGCGCACTTTTTACTCACCTCTCCGGAATATCATTCAAATCGCCAGCGTCACAACTAGATATTACAGTTTTGTAATCTCATAAATACTTTTGCGCGTGGGTGTTGTTGCGGCGTCGGAAAAGTTTACGGAACGTGCAGAATTGAGATTTTTACAGAAATTATATTTCGTTACAAATCGCGCTCTATCTCAGCTACTACCGCCCCATCAAAAAGAGACCGGCGTAGCTTATGCTAGCGCGTTCTATCACCTTCCGCCCGGTTGAGGCGAGGGTGCCGTAATCCAAAATGGGCCGTAGCGTTGGCTAGTTGGATCGGCGAATCCGCTGAGACTCCTGGTAATCCGCGACACACTCCATGTGATTGCAAACATTATCTCAACTTAGGTGCGCGTTACCATGAGCCGATCACCAAGGTTCGTTCAAAATCTGGACGAACTTCGCGTCCGAAAAGCCGAGCACATAACGATCCCCTTGTATTCCTAACGACACCTGAACGAAGCCGGCTAGGGCTTGCTTTCGAAGCGCTTCTGCGTAGCCAAGAACTCGGGTGATGGTGGCTTGGGTGGCTGCGCTCGCGAGTTTTCCATTTTTGTCAATCGATCAAGCTCGGCTCGCTCAGTAGCCGCTTGGTGTGCTCGCAAGGCGGCGAGGTTGGCTACAGCGGCGGCGTAGGCTTGCTGTCGGGCGTAGTCATTTGCCCGATCAATTCGAGTCTCGCCCCGAGACCTGGAGGCGAGAATGTCGCCCACGACATTGGAGATATAATCGTTGCCGGTAGCGTAAATGTGGACTCGCGGATGATTCTGCTGCGCCCAATAATCCTGCGCCAGTGCGAGCGTCGGGATGAGGAAGAGCAGGCAAGCGAAACTTTTCATGTGTCGCAACGGCATAGCCGACCATCCGAATCTTAGAATAAACTTCTCTGAATGTCTACTCCTGAATGATCAATCCGAAAAGAAGCAATATAGGAAGTTGCCTTACATACCTTCTGGTCTAGTGCTATCGGTCGCATGGGGCATCGGGGGAATACCTTATACCCCCGAGGCAAATGTCAAATATTAAGATTTGACCCCCATACAGCCTCAGCCTCATCAGGGGGATACTCCGCCGATTGCAATCAGGACAAGACGTGTCCCGTCCTCCGACAGTCGGAGGTGCAATGGCCATGAGATCGTATTGTCGACGTGGTAAGAGCATTTCAAATCACGCGTCTCTGGATCGAAGCTTTGGATGTAAGTTGTCGGATACTTTCGTTCGCGTTTACCGCCCAGTTCGTTGATCCGCGAGACCTCCTCTGCCGTCAGACCGTTCTTTTGCGCGTAAAACGAAATCGGGAACGGGCCAAGATCATCAGGGAAAATCAAAGCGAGATTCTTCCAGTTCTCCTCCACCACCGGCCTAACGGGGTGATGAAGATTAGCGCGCACGCCTCCACCATCGCGCCCTTGCTCAGTTTCGGCATGGACTACGTGCGTCCGGACGTAAAGTTGGGCCGCCGGAAGATCAATCACCACGACTAGCGGGTCCGGCCTCATAAACCTGCGGCTCAACTCCGTCGGACACATCCCCAAACCATTCGATCTCAGCCGATCCCGGCGGACGGTAACCGGCGCGCTGGGAAAAACCGTGTTCGCTCCGCTTGCGCTCTTTTCCGTCGATGATAAAACTGCCGTGATTCGCCAGGCGTATTTCGCGGCGAACGCTCTGCGACGGCTTGAGCTGCGAGATGCCGAGGAACAGCACGACGATGGCAACAATCGGCAGTACGACTACAGTCCCGCCCACCGTAAGGCCAATCTTGATTTCGCGAGTCATTTATCGCCTTCAGGGCTGCAAGCCTTGTACCATCCTACCAGCCTCGTAATTCATCAGCTCAGTGCTGCCGGTTGGAAATAGAATTATTGTAGCGCGGTCATTCCCGACACGGCTGGCGTTGGATTGTTGATACGCATAAGGGTGACGGTTGCCGGCACATCGTCCAATCAGACGAGTTGTTGAACGCGTGTTTGCATTTAGATTTGAAAACGTCGAATGCGTTTGTTGCTTATTACTTGGATCGCTATCGCAGCGGCGCGGGCGTGCTGTGCGCTAACTCCGCCCGCTTTTACCGCAGATTATTATCTGAAAGATCCTCAACGATATCTGAACAAAAAAACGACACTTGCGGTAGCCTTTCTCACTCCTCGAAACGAACAGCGGGCTGATCATCTACGCCTACTCGATGCTTACACGTATAACCTTGGCCAGAGCGGCGGACACATTTCTGTTGTGACGCCAAAAAGCAGCTATCAGAGGCTGATTAATTTGTGCGGAGCGCGTTTGCGGTTTTCTGGTAGGAGAGTTAAGATTACAATGCTGCAAGGCACTTTCTTGCAGGAAAAAGCCGGGAACCGCGGATACTACTTATTTGTTCCGTAGGACCATTTTTTCTACCAATACGCACGCACGTACAAGGCGAAATTAGCTGCTGTTTCGTACCCCCACTGTCCGTCGAATCAATGCAACCCTAGACTGACCCCTTGATATGGACTCCGTCCTACGTTGAGGGCAATCCTGTCACAGAGAGTGAGGGCTGCCCTTTAATATAAGCTGCAAATTGCATCCGATGGCCATACGGTTGCAATGCACGAACAACTCAGCACTAGAGAAACGGAGCAAAGAAATGAAGAATCAATTCAAGAATACAATTGGGATTTTCGCAATCGCTGGTGCGATTGTGTGTCTTAGCGGATGCGCCACGCAAACGAGCAGTATCGCTGATTTGCCGTCCGAGCAGGCGCTTCTGACTGCTGGATTCAAAGTCAAACCGGCTACAACCGCGGAGCAGCGCCATCATCTTAGCACTCTGCCGGACAATCGATTCAAAATGGTGAAAGAAAACGGTCAGCCTTACTACCTCTACGCAGACAAGAAGGACGAAAAATTATTCGTGGGAAACCGTTATGCTTATCAGGCCTACATCAACAACATAAAAAACAACGAGCTGCGTAAGCAGGGTGCATTCGTCTATGAAGTGGACCCGAGCGACAGAGCGCTCAATCGAACAATTGTCATCTGGCATGGGTGGTCGCCATTTGCAGAATGGTAATCGGCTGAGAATGGGTAGTATTGCGTCTGGCCGGCCCTAGGACAGTACATTGCGGTTGATTAGTTAGTTCAGATTGTGCGCTAGGTTCGGGGTCAAATCTATATTTGACATTTTAGGCTAGCAGCTTCGTTCGTTCGTTTTCAGATAAAGCGGCGCGAGCCCGCCGGATTCGCTGCGCCACGGCGGCGTAATCGAGTCCTCCAAAGAGGTTTCCAATCTCGTTTAGAGTGAGCCCACAGCGCTCCCACACCAGCCACATCGCTATATTACGCGCCATTAAACCCCAGTCCCCTCGTCTCACTAGCCGCGACGAAGTTGTCCCGTACTTCTTGGCCACTTTGGCAAGCATCGCTTTTGGCTGTGCAATTCGACCATCTGTCCGCAGCCGTGAATAGGTTTCACGTCGATTTCGGCCCTCGTTTTCCACACGGTCGAGCACGTTCTGCAAAAACGACTCGTTCCCGAGAAAGGTTTGCCACTGCGCCATTGCAAATGGATTTTCGATTTCGTGGACCAGCCCCTCTTCCACGAAGCGGCGGTAGCGCAGATGTCGCCCTCGCCTCGGTCCGCCCAGCTCTCCCAGCACCAGCTCCTCGTCTACGAAAGGAAACGCTCGACCCAGCCCGGCGTAGCCGGGATAACTGCTCCAGCGGAACTTTCGCAAACGTTGCCGGCGTTGCACCGGTGTGCCTTGCCCCAGCGCCGCTCCCCGCACTGGATTCAAATGAAGGTAGCGGCTAACGCCGAGCAAGTAGGCACCGCTCTCGACCAGCAGGCTCTTGTACCGGCCTTGTAAGAGATGCCCGCTACGGCGGTGGCGTCGGTTAAAATAAATGCTGTAGGCCACCATGAGCCAGTGCATCCATCGACTCAGATTGGCGGCCCGCGTCTGCGCCAGGAGATGAAAGTGGTTCCCCATCAGGACAAAGGCGTGCACGGTGATATTGAAGCGCTGGGCCGATTCCGTTAAAAGAACAACAAAGCGTTCCCGGTCCGCGTCAGTAACAAAGATGGGCTGGCGAGCGTTCCCGCGCGCCAGGAGATGGTAAAGCGCCCCTTCAAATTCAATCCGCAACGGCCTCGCCACGCCGACCGACTACGAGTAACAGAGGCAAATGTCAAATATTAAGATTTGACCCCGTACGGGACCCCCAAGGTGTCGTCTAGCAATATCCCTATTTTTTTGGAGGTGCGCAATGTTAACAGATAGAGTTTCCACAAGTTAACAAACTCCAGTTCACTGGCTGGTGGCTGCGTTTTCAAATCCGTGAACGCGGTAGCGCCACGTGGGTTTTCCGCAAAGATCATGAGGATCAGCTGCGCATCTAACCCATCTGCATTTTCTTCGAGGAGCCTATTCGGGCCCGAGAACTTTCGAAACGAAATCGTATGGAAGCGCACGACAGCTAAGGGACTCATGACGAAACGTCTTCCATCAAACCATGACATTATACTTTCGTATCAGAGAACGTCGGAAGCGTTTTGGAATTATTCTGCAATCTATCAACCCTACGACCCAGATAATCTACCTGAGAAGACTCAGAGGAAATATAGTCATCGCGATCCCGATGGCAGACTTTACCGTTTAGACAATCTGATTAATCCAAATCCTGACCGTCCAAACTTGACGTACGAATTTTTAGGTGTGACGCGGGTTTGGCGTTGGACGAAAGAAAGGATGCTTGCGGCATACAAAGCCGGGCTCGTTGTGCAGACAAAGGCGGGAACAGTGCCCCAACTTAAAAGGTATCTGGATGAACAAGAGGGGATTCCCTTGGATGATGTTTGGGTAGATATTTTCCCGCTGAATTCTCAAGCTCAAGAGAGGCTTGGTTACCCGACACAGAAGCCGCTCGCATTGCTCGAACGAATCATTGAAACCAGTAGCAACGAAGGCGACGTCGTGCTTGATCCTTTTTGCGGTTGCGGCACGACTATTCACGCAGCACAAAAACTTGGTCGGCATTGGATTGGTATCGATGTCACTTACCTCGCGATCAATTTAATTAAACGCCGGCTCAAGGATGCATTCGGCGAGAATGTACAATTTGAAGAGAAAGGGCAGCCCACGGATTTCGGTAGCGCAAAACGACTGGCGGAGCTGGATAAATGGCAGTTCCAGCAATGGGCATTATCGTTGATTGAGGCACGACCACGCATTGAAGGCGAGGGGAAGGGCGCGGACCGTGGCGTTGATGGAATCCTTTATTTTTACGAGAGCAAGGACAAACGCGAGAAGATCCTTGTGCAAGTGAAGGGCGGGGGCGTGCACCGAAATGACGTGTCAACTCTGGTCGGTGATGTCAACAATCAGAAATTCGCCGGCGGTATTTTGATCGTGCTCGAAAAACCGACTAAGGCTATGCGCGAAGAAGCGGTAGACGCCGGGCGGTACACTTCCGAGCTTTGGCATGACAGGGACTATCCGAAAATCCAAATTCTCACGGTTGAAGGACTACTTAATGCCTCGGAGGCAGTTGAAGCGCCACCGCAAATGAACCCGTTCGCCAAGGCACAACGCGAAGGCACGCTCGCAAAGCAGCCGCGGCTGATTTAGTGAGGTGTCGAATTTTGTTCGGTTAAACCGAAGGGTTACGCCTGACGGGCAAAGTCTTGCCGATAAGCGTTGTCGGTAATCGTCCTATACGCACGCAGGGAGGCGCAATCTGGCCCCGTCTCAAGCGAGCCGTCGCCAATTTCGCTCGACAAATCAAGGGCGACACGTTCAAAATCGCCAAATCAAGGAAGAACCTGAATTGAGGCGCGCGGCGTTTCCTCCCGGTAGCTCCTCTCCCTTTCGGGTTCGGTAGTGAAACAATTAGAGACCGGGAGAAAGAAAGTAACTCCCGATGAATCCTCCGACTCTCCTTCGCACCGCCAATTTCGTTGATTGTTTATGGCTTACCTGTCGCTTTTGTAGTTATGGCGCGGGCGTTACCTGTTCCAGTAAGAGGACAAACAGATACGAAATACGGCGCAAATGCTTTCTATGCGCTGACGACCGGTACGTATGGCACAGCCCTTGGCTATGATGCGCTCCGGTTACAAGGGATGGCAGTTACAACACCAGCATTGGTGGCTTGGTGCTTCATCAAAACGTCAGCGGCGACTCCAACACCGCCGTGGGCTATCAGGGTCTTTACAATATCACCACTAGTTACAGCACGGCTGTTGGATCTTTCGCGCCGTATAACAACACCAGCGGCAGAAACAACACGGCCACCGGTTACTTTGCGCTCTACCCCAATAATGTCGACTACAACACCGCTAACGGTTCTAGTGCTCTCTAGCAACCAAACCGGCAGCAACAACAACACCGCTGGACCCCGACCCGATGTTTTGACGTCGTGATCGGGATGTGGCGGGCGAATTGACCGAGCAGCATGCCGTCGCTGTGCGCAGTTAAAGCTATTGCTCTGCTGGGGTTGGAGTAATTGTTGGCGTGCTGTTGCTTTCGTCAGCAACTGGTTCGTGGCCTTTCCGCTTTTCTTTTCGTCGTTCCTCCTTGCTAGCTTGGCGCTCCTCTTTTTTCAGCTCGCCGCGCTCTCTTCGAGAAAGATCACTCGGTGCGACTGACGAATTTGGAGTCCGGGACGCCGACGAACTTGGCGAAGGCGACGCGGATGGCTCGACGGTCGGCCGCTGGCGCTCTGCCCGTGGTATCGGCGTTGCTCTCGGACTCGGCGACGCGGATTCTATCTCGGCGGGTGTCGCACTTGCCTTGCGCCTCGAACGCGATCTTTCCACCGGCGATGGCTCGGAAGTTGGACTCGCGGTTTGATCCGCTGCCGCCGATTGCGCCGGACTCGCGGTTGCGCTCGGCGATGCTGATGGCGACGATGTCGGTCTTGCGATTGGTCTTGGCATCAATCTCGGACGTGGCGTGGCTGTTACCGTTCCAAGCGGCGTCGCCGTCACGCGTGCTGTTGCTGATGCAGTCGCAGTCGCTGTGGCGGTCGTCTCTGGTGTCACGCGAAGGACTGGTGTGGCGGTCGCCGCAATGGTTGCAGAATTCGCCGGAATCGAAGTTGAAGGGGCGCTTGCGGATGGCGCGGCCGTCGCCGCAGTCGCGGGCGAAGATATCGAAGCTGCCGATGTCGTCGATGTTTCGGCGGTAGCCTCCGTTGGTTTTACAAACGTTTTCGGAAGCGCATTTGGCGGCGGCGTTGCTTCCGCTTTCATTTTTACGCGGACCTTTTCTGTCGCCTGCCGATCGCCGCTGTTTTCCCAGCCGCGATCAACCACGACATTAGTAATTGTTTCCTTGACCCTGCGCGGACGCTCGACCGCCTGGCCACGCGTAATCAAAGGCGCGGGGACGACAATGGCTTGACCGCGCACAACCGGCCGCGGCTCTCCTACGTCGGTGTTAATATTGACTTCGCGTTCCAGTCGCAGGCGCTCGATCGGCTGCTGTGTCTGCGTGCGAATTTCGTCGTAGATCGGGCCCTGGTTCACAATCGTGGTGTTGTTGTACGTGATGTTGGTGACGTTGGTCGTTTGATTGACGATAGTCACGTTGCGCTCGGACGGAATGACCGCGTTTTCGAGCCGCGGTGCGCCAAATTGTTTTGTCTCGACGAAGCAATATTGGTCCGGACCGACATCGTAATAACTATCCGACCAATTGTGGATGCCAGTTCCGCGATCGAAGCGCGCTTCCGGCGGCAGCGGGGCCCAGCCGACGTAGTCATTACTCTTGCGCCAGGAAACCCAGGCCGGCGCCCATTCATCGCCGGGCACCCAAACCCAGCCGATATTGCGCAGGCGCGTCCAACGTCCGTAGTGATACGTCGCCCAACCGAACGGCTCTTCCGAGACCCAAGTCCAGCCCGCGTCGGTATAAACCCAGTGGCCATCGGTGTATGGACGCCAGGTGCGCGACTGCGCCTGGCGCGGTTGCCAGACGTAACCGTAATCGGACGTCTCACGCCAATCGCCATATCGGTCGAGCTGGGTGTAGAACGTGTCGTATGATGCGGTGGGCCGGCGCTCACCCGTGCGAGTCGCCTGCTCGGTGCGTGTTGGGCGACTTTCGCGCTGGCTATTTTCTGCCACGGCGTTTTGTTTTTCCGCGAGCGCCTTTTCGCGCGCGTTGAGTTCGCTTTCGCGTTGCGCGAGTTTTTCTTTCTCCTGCGCCTGATGTTCGGCGTCGAGCCGCTGTTGCACCTGACGATCGATCTCAGCCTGACGTTCCGCGTCAGTCTGCTGCTTCTGGCACGAAGAAAAGATCGACAACGCGATGACGAACGGCAGAGCAAAAATCTTTTTCACGGTAAGGCTTTAGACTACAAATGAGCTGTGATATTCGAACAAAGACAGCCGGATTTTTTGCGTTGAGTCGCGCCTTCAGTCGCTGTGTCGTAGCCATCGTTCAAAGTGAAATACTGACCCACAGTTTTTGTTCTCCGTCACCGCCACTCGCTCGTTGTTATCTCTGAGCGTATGCGGTGCTGCGCGAAATTCCTAGCGCGCAAGCAACTCCACGATACGAGGAACCGCCCGACCGATGCGACCGTCCATATCGACAGCTGGGTCGTAGCAAGTTACTGCCCCTGCGACAATCGCAACACTGCGCCCAATCAACTCTAAGGCATCATGAAGCTGGTTTAGCGACAAACCACCATCGCACGCCCATCCGTTCGCGCGTCCGTCAGAGGTATCAATTACATCCAAGTCTACGTGAACATATACCTTATTAGTGCTCAACTCCGTTAGCGCTCCCGGCAATCCTGCTAACGCAACAGTTGGAATTTGTTTGATTCCGCTCTGCTGCAGTAACTGAACCTCTGGTGGATCTTTCTCCCTTACTCCGATTTGATCACTTGACTGTCGAGCACAGGCTGAAAGCTTTCGAACCGCTCCGCTAATCGTCGCCAACAACGGCCGGTGAGAATCGCAAGGCCCATTCCATCCAAAAACCCGGATCGCGATGTTTCCGGCGTATTGAAATCTGCATGGGCATCGAACCAGATAGTGGCGGTCTCAGATTGATTGAGCGCGGCAACCGCGCTTAGTGCAGCTGGACCACAATTGCCGCTTAAAATAATCGGACGAGCTTGTCGGCTAAGTGCGTCGCGGAGCAGCGGAACTGTGAGTCGCTGCAATTCAACTAAAGCGTT
>JBKPMO010000053.1:0-62465 GCA_046732175.1 Verrucomicrobiota bacterium | reverse complement strand
TTTTCACGGCGATCAAGTTTCCGCTCCTGATTTTTCTAACCTGCATCGGCAACGGCGCGGTCAATGGAATGCTGGCGCAAGTTCTGGGATCGGGTCTCTCGTTCAGACAAACGGCGTTCGCGATTTTAATGAGTTTCGCCTTGGCGTCTCTGATTCTCGGAGGCTTTAGCCCCATCATGCTCTTTATCCTTTACAACGCGCCGCCGCTTGCATCGGAACACGCCGTCATCGGCCACAGCGTGATGTTGCTTGCGCACGTCTGCGTCATCGCTTTCGCCGGGGTCATGGCGAATCGGCGACTTTTCGGGTTGCTGCGAAAAATGAACGGCCAGGATGCGACGGCGCGCGCGGTCTTATTTAGTTGGCTCGGAGGTAGCCTTTTTTTGGGCGCACAACTTGCCTGGAATCTGCGTCCCTTCATCGGCTCTCCACCGCTTGCGGTGCAATTTCTTCGCGATGATCCGCTTCGTGGAAACTTCTACGAAGCGGTCTGGCGCGCCTTTCGACACCTCTTCCTCTAAACAACCAAAAAAATCCAAACCAAGAAAATGAACCCACCACCACTTCCGTCGAAACAACCGTCGCTTTTCGCCAATAATTTCGTGTTCGAACCACTGCCAGATCCCGGCAATCCGATCCGGGCGCTGGAGAGTTTGTTGAAATATCCGGGACGCATCGTCCATGAGCTACATCAAACGCGCGCCGCAATTTTAGCGACCTGGCTCCTTATCTTCGGGATCGCTGGCATTGGGATTTACGGAATCGTTGTCGGCGCGCAATCAGGTGGGGCGCAGATGTGGATCGCTCCGACCAAGCTTGGACTCGGCATGTTGCTGTCAGTACTGATTTGCCTGCCGAGTCTTTACATTTTCATTTGTCTCGGTGGGATCGACGCGCAACTGCGCAGTGTTTGCGGCGCACTTTTCGCAGCTGTCTGTCTGAGTTCGATTTTGTTAATCGGTTTTGCGCCGGTGGCGTGGATTTTTTCGCAATCGACCGACTCGATCGTTTTCATGGGTACGCTGCATTTGCTTTTTTGGGTAATCGGCATCCGTTTCGGTCTGCGGCTGATCGATGCGATGGGCCGCTTTCTCGGTGCTACCACCAGAGGGCATCTCAGAATATGGAGCGTCATTTTCATCCTCGTCTGTTTTCAAATGACGACGACCCTGCGACCAATCATTGCTCCGTCGAAAACATTTCTGCCAACGGAGAAGAAATTTTTTCTGGCGAATTGGTTTGAGACGATTAATGGAACTAGCGAGAAAAAGGTGAACTGAGGGACCGGCAAGTGCTCTGTCGGGGAGTAATCGTGGAAACAATAGGGAGCGTAGGGGATCGTAGAACTCCGGGTAGCACGCGAGACGCGCATGCTACCCAGAGTTCCCGCTTTCACGCGCTGCTGGACGTGTTAAACTAAACACGATGGCAGACGGTCGCTGGTGAGTCGCAAGATTCGCCAGAGGAAAGTCCGAACACCATACGGCAGCATGCCGCGTAGAATACGCGGGCGGCGTTCTCGAAAGCGAACGTCGACGGAAAGTGTCACAGAGAAGATACCGCCGGTTCTTTGAGAAAAGCGCAGGCAAGGGTGAAAAGGCGAGGTAAGAGCTCACCGCGTCTCGCGTAAGTGGGATGGCAGGAAAAACCCCATGCGGTGCAAGACAAAACAGGAGGAGGACAGCCGGTCCGCCAATGCCTCGAAGAAATTCGGGGCCGATCTCCGGGTATCGTCGCACCACGCTGCGTGAAAGCGCAGTGGGCGTGGAAGAAATTCGATGAGATAAATGATCGTCCCGGCTGAGAAATCAGCCGGACAGAATTCGGCTTACCGCCATCAAACTATGAAGGGCGCTTCGGAAACGGAGCGCCCTTCGCTTTTTGCCCCTCATGCCTGGGTCGATTCTTTCACTTCATCGACCCCTTTTTCGATTTTCCGCACCGTTGGGTGCAATTCTTTGAGAATTTCGTGCTCTTTCTTGGAAAGTCCTTCAATGCTGTGGGCCTGCTGGTGCAGCTCTTTCAGCATAGCGTCTTGGCGTTGCGAAATGCGATGCATCCACCAAAAACAAACCGCCCAGCATCCGATATCTAGAAGGGTGACAAAATTTACCAGGTTGCGCCCCATCGTATTCGAATCGTGCCTCGGGACGCAATTGGCTCGGCCGAGATAAAGTTAGTGGCGCTTTACGGCTTAGGCGAGCACCGCGAGTGTCGCTGAATGTTTGCGGGAACTTCGGGAGCGACGGGGCGCGTTGACTGGCGCATACCTGCGGCGTGGTTAACGCTTTGCATTGTTTGGAGCTCGACCTGGCTCGCCATCAAGGTCGGCCTGCGCGATTTGCCCCCGATTTCATACGTCGGGATACGGTTCCTGATTGCAATTATTGCATTGGTTGCGGTTTCCATTGGTCAGGCTCGTCTGGCGCCGCAACGCCGATCCGATTACCTCGTCCTCGCTTTTACCGGCATCCTCATGTTCACCATCAACTATGTGCTCTTGTTTTGGGGCGAATTGCACGTTTCCTCGGGATTGGCGGCGATTTTGCAGGCATCAATTCCGATTTTCGGAATGGTCTTTGCGCATTGGCTTTTGCCCGAGGAGCCGTTGCGGTGGCAGCGACTGCTCGGTTCCTTCGTTTCCATCGGGGGCGTGGCCTTGATTTGCGTGCGTCTGCTCAGTTTCAACGGCTGGTTTGCGTTTCTGGGCGGTCTCGGGATTACCTTCGGCGCTGCCAGCGCGGCATTCTCGAATGTATTGCTGAAATCGCGACGAATGGACCTCGCACCCGCGATGATGGCGGCCTGGCAAATGATTTTCGGAACGGTGCCGTTGTTGTTGATCGGATGGATTGTCGATGGCAATCCGGCCCGGTTTCATTGGACCGGGAGGGCAATCTTTTGCCTGCTCTATCTCGCGATCATTGGATCGTCGCTCACCTTTTTGCTTCTCTACTGGCTGATGCCACGGATGTCGGTAACAAAATTGCAAACCATCTCGCTGATCACCCCGCCCGGCGCGATCGCAATTGGCTGGGCTCTCGGCGGGGAACGATTGTCAGCATGGTCGCTCCTTGGTGCTTGTTTTGTTCTCGCAGGGGTGTGGATGATTTTCCGGCCACTGGCGGATGAAAAAGCGACGCGGGAGCCCGCGCTGGAATCAGGGGTCGCCGCGCCACGGGTCTGAAGGGCGCCGAAACGCGATGAAGCAGACGGACGGGTCTCCGGCGTCCCGACATTTGTCGATTTGAACGCCTTACCCGGTGGTCAGCCACAATTCCAAAAACTCTTAAGCGACCGTTGGATCGTTTTGGGCCTGCGCTACCCCAGACAATCATCGAGACAGGCGAGCAGATGCGCGACGGTTTCTTCGGTTTCATCGCCCATGTTGGAGAGGCGGAAGGTTTGGCCTTTGATTTTGCCGTAGCCACCGTCGATGACGAGGTGATGCCTTTCGCGGAGATCTCGCACGAGCTTGGCAACGTCGATGCCCCGGCTGTTTTTGACGCAGGTTAAAGTGATCGAGCGAAAATTCTCTTCGGCAAAAAATTCGAATCCGCGCGCCCTAACCCAATGGTGAATCAATGCGTTAGTCCTGGCGTGACGTTCAAAACGTTTCGGCAACGTCTCGCCGAAGATTTCATCGAGCTTTGATTGCAGGGCGAAGATGTGCCCGATACTCGGCGTGCTCGGGGTCATGAACTCCTTCTGCTGTTTTTTGAATTCAAGAAAATCAAAATAATAGCCACGATCTTTTTGCTTTTCAGCGCGCGAGAATGCGTTCTCGGAAACACTGAAAAGCGAGAATCCCGGCGGGAGCGCTAATGCCTTTTGCGCCCCCGTCAGCATGACATCGACGCCGAGTGCGTCCATCGCGATCGGAACAGCGGAAAACGATGAGACGGTATCGAGGATGAGCGCGACGTCTGAATATTTGGCGAGGGTGCAACAAATTTCCGGCAGCGGATTCATCACGCCGGTCGAGGTCTCGTTATGAATCAGGGTGACAGTGTCGAACTTTCCGGAGGTGAGAGCGCGATCGACTTCTTTGTGATCGATGTGTTTCCCCCATTTCACCTGCAAGGACTCAGCCTCTTTTCCGCAACGCCGCGCGACGTCGAGCCATTTATCTGAAAATGCGCCGCACATGCAGCAAAGCACGCGCTTGTTTACGACGTTGCGAATGGCGGCTTCCATCACGCCCCAAGCCGATGAGGTAGAAAGAAAAACGGGTTGTTTCGTGACGAAGAGTTCCTGGAGGGGCGGATGAATTTCGCGATAAAGATTTTTGAAGGCTTCGCCGCGATGCCCGATCATCGGGCGCGAAAACGCAGCCATGGTTTTTGCAGAAACCTCGACCGGTCCGGGGATGAAAAGTTTGTCGTGTGGGATCACTAAAGACAACGTCCAACGTCCAACGTCGAACGTCCAACGCTCAATGAGTAAAAGGCGGGCGCGATTGGGCTGATATCGTTGGTGAGAACAATCTTATTGCTTCTTAATAAAGCTGATGTCACCGCTGCGTTCGACGCGCGCGATTTTCACTCGCGAGGTGTCCTCCAACTCGGCGTCAAGCCGTAAGTCTTCCTCGAGGTCGTGTTCGGAAATATGATTTCGCCGCATCGCAGATAGTATCAAGTTCCCGTTTTCGACGATTACCTCCGGTCGGCCTTTTAAGAGACAACCGAATGTGTGCGAGTGATAAGCGATAAAAGCGAACAGCCGATGTATCACGACGATCACCACACTACCGCCGAGGGTGGCAAAAAATGCAGCGCTGCCGTTGATCGCACGCGACAAGACTGACGCGAGGATGACGATGAGAACCGCATCGAACGCGGTCTTACGTGCGAGTGATCTTTTATGTCCGAGCCGGATCATGACGAGAGTGGCGAGGAAAACGATGATTCCGCGGAGAGAGATTTGAATGAAGGTCAAATCTTTCGGTTCCGCGTTTAAACCAAGCAACGCTACGACAAAATTATAGAAGGCATCCATTTCTGAAAAAGGTTCGCGTGGTTCGCGTTGCCTGCGTGTATCAGTGTTGCGGATGCGACAAATCCGCAAACGCGGTGGGCGGCGAATTTATGGCAAAGGGAGGATTTATGGCACGCGGAAGCAAATCGAAATACACGAGTAAACAAAAACGCGAGGCGGAGCATATTGAAGAGGGTTACGAAAAGCGCGGGGTAGGTCGGAAAGAAGCGGCTCGACGCGCCTGGGCGACGGTGAACAAATCAACTGGCGGTGGCAAAAAGAGCGGAAGCGGTCGCGGGAAGAAAGAGAGCAAAGCAAGTTCGCGTAAAGGTGGGAGAAAGGGCGGCCGGAAGAAAAAGCATTGAGAGCCGACGTGGTCTAGCTTGCCTTGGTGGCTATACCATCCGGCAGCAGCTCCGGAATTGTACCGCGGGGCTAGAGCCGGCGATACATCACATATACGTCGACAAACCCACGCCGGACGTGGCGAAATGCGCCCGGCAGCCGACCGACGATTCTAAATCCAAGATCTCTCCAAAGGCGCAGGGCAGTTTCATTAGTAGAGACGACGAAATTGAATTGCATTGCACGAAAGCCGAGGCGTTCAGCCTCGCGCAGACAATGCTCCCCCATAGCACGGCCAATTCCGCGGCCTTGAGCCGAAGGCGCAACCATGAAACCTGCATTGGCCACGTGAGATCCGAGTCCCTGCTGGTTGGCGTTGAGAATGTAGGTGCCGACGATTCTTTCGTCGGACACTGCAACGTAACAGCGCCTTTTCTGACCGAACCAGTATCCCATCGCTTTTGTCCGCGAGATGTGCGGATCAAAGACATAAGTATCGCCTCGCGCAACAACCGCCCGAAAAATCTGCCAGATCGCGTCGCGATCATTTTTTCGCGCACGGCGAATTTGGAGCGATTGCCGCCGCGTGTTCCGGGTCTGAGGCTGCTTCATGTTGGTTGGATTATCGCCAGTTTGGAACCATCGCTCCGGTTTTGCCCGAACAATTATTTGCATGCTGACTACGCGCGTCAGCGACCAGGACCGTCGACGAATGCGAATCAGGGATAGGGAGCAAGCTTTACAAGCATGACTGCAAAACGCATCACTTTGGCGCTGCCGGAAATTGGGCTCATCGCGATGACGCGAGGCGCGCTGGGAGTGGGGATTGGTCTTCTCCTCAGCAACGGTTTGCAAAAAGATGAACGGCGCAGTGCCGGTCTGGCCCTCCTGGCCATCGGCGTCCTGACAACCATTCCAATCCTCGTGCGATTGCGAAACGAACTGAAGTAGCGATCTTGCGCGGCGTGCGGGCGCGTGGCATAAACTCGCCCGCTGTAATTCGCATGCCAATCGCAAAAGAAGCCACCACCGATCCCGCGCTCGAAGCGCAGTTTTTTTGGTACAAATACCGAAGAGAAATTGCCATTCTACTCGGACTGGCGGTCCTCGGAATCGTGGGAGTCGCGGGCTACCGGCTCTACCGCGATCGGCGCGAAGCAACCGCCGCAACATTGTTCTCTGCGGCGAAAACGCCTGCCGCATATGAGGAGGTCATCAATCAGCACAGCGATACAGCGGCGGCGGCCTCCGCATATCTGTTGCTGGCAGATGCGCAGCACAAAGATGGAAATTATGTGGAAGCGAATACAACGCTGATGAAATTCCTGGAGAAATTCCCACGGCACGAACTGGCGACCACAGCACGAATGGCAATGGCCGCAAACCTCCAAGCGATGGGCAAGGAGGACGAAGCTTTTGCCACTTACCAGCAAATTGCGTCGGCTAATGTTCCTGGTTTCAATGCCCCGATGGCGTTGATCGAGCAGGTACACATTTTGCAGGAGAAGGGCAAGACTGAGGATGCGCGGCGCATCTGCGAGACGATCATGACGCAATATCGCGACAGCTACGCAGCCATGGAAGCGAGCCAGTTGCTGCGGACGTTTTTGAAGACGGCGAAGCCAGAAACACCGCCGGTCGTCGCGCCACCGAAACCCGGCGGTGCCATGACGGCTACGGTCCCACCAACTATGAGAATGCTGCCAGCTGCGCCGCCTGCGCCGAATAGTGCGCCGTCAGCGCCACGAAAACCATTGCCAGCGCCGAGTGCAACGCCGTAGTTGTAGCCGCGGTCGTTGCCCGCGGCGCGAAGTGAGTTCGGCACAAGCCGCGGCCGGCGACCGCGGCTACAGATTAGCGCTTGGAGAATTGGAAGCGTTTACGCGCGCCAGGCTGCCCTGACTTCTTTCGCTCTTTCATGCGCGGATCGCGCCGGAGCAAACCCTCCGCCTTCAGGGTAGTCCGCAGATTGTTATCGACTTGTAGCAATGCCCGCGATATCGCCAGACGCACTGCACCAGCCTGCCCGCTGCTACCGCCGCCGGTGGCATTAATCGAGATGTCGTAGGCGTTCGCCAGCTTTACCGTTTGCAGCGGTTGTAACACCGCGTTCTGAAGCGGCGCGGTCGGAAAATATTCTTCAAAGCTTTGTCCGTTGACATCGATCTTGCCACTACCCGCAGTCATGCGCACACGCGCGACGGAAGTTTTGCGACGACCGGTAGCAACGATTTCCTGAGATTGTGCCATGATTCTCCTAACGTAATTTTACTGGCGACGGCTGCTGGGCAGCGTGTGGGTGATCTTCGCCCCGATAAACCTTCAGCTTCCGATAGACGGAACGGCCCAGGCGATTGTGCGGAATCATTCCCCGCACCGCGCGCTCGATGAGCAATTCCGGATGGCGCACTCGCCGCGCCCTCACGTTTTCCGATTTATGGCCGCCGACGTAACCGGAAAAGCTCATGAAGGTTTTTTGCTCTTCCTTTTTGCCGGTCACCCGGACCTTATCGGCATTGACGACGATGACGAAATCACCGGTATCGACGTGTGGAGTGAAGACAGATTTTTCTTTTCCCCGCAATAGATTCGCAGCTTTCACGGCGACGCGGCCTAGCACCTGATCCTTCGCGTCAATGAGCCACCATTTACGTGCGACTTGCGATGCTTTCGCTGAAAACGTCTTCATAACGGGCGGGAAAAGGCACGGAAACTACGGGCGATGGCCGCAGGTGTCAACCGTGCGGGCGCCTCGAATAGTCGTGCTGGATCAGCCGCTGGTATCACGGGTGCTTTATGGAAATTATGAAGCCCCTCGCTCCATTATTGCCGCTCGTCTTGTTTGCCGCCAACCCGCACGTCTCATCCGGAGATTCGGAGAAGGTTACTGGCCCCGCGATCATTCATGAAATAAATATAGCCCGGCAAAACCCGACGCTTTACGCGACTTTCCTCGAACAAACCCGCCAGAACTATGCTGGTCGCGTTCGCCTGCGCACGCATGAGGATGTCCGTGCAGTGGATGAGGCGATACGATTCTTGCGCCGCGCACGGCCATTGCCAGCGCTCGCGCTTTCCCCGGGTCTGTGTTCAGCCGCGGCTGATCATTGTCGAGAGCAAGCTGGCGGTGCCGTAGGACATCACGGTTGCGATGGGAGCGATCCAGGAAGCCGGATCAGTCGTTATGGCGTAGTCGCGCAAGGTTGGGCGGAGAACATTGCTTATGGTCGACGCTCTGCCCGCGCCATTATCACGGCGCTCATCATTGATGATGGCGTGCGCGGTCGCGGCCATCGCAGGAACATTTTCAACCCCAATTACAACGCTGCTGGAGCGGCTTACGGTCCTCATGCCAGATACGGCAGTGTCTGCAGTATCGATTTTGCCAGCGGCTACGCCGAGGGCACGTTCGTACGTGCCGGGACTGACGCCGCGAATTCGTTTTAATGACGCGAAATCAACTATCGGTCGCGGTGCCGCTGCCGCCGCGCTTTTTCCAGAATCGGTTGAACGGATGGATCGGCCTTAAGCAACGCATCGCGTAATTTATCGCGAAATTCCTTGCGCGCTTGCTCGTAGCGAGCCCGTGATTGTAGCAGCGCCGGATCTCGCATCGCCATGTCGTGCGCCGAGCGTAACTTTGACTGCTCCTCGAGCGAAAGCCTGGAAAACTGGATGCGCTTAAGGTCGGGGCCCTGCGGCGTCTGTCCAAAACCACTCGCCGGCACGAAGGAGGCGAACAAAATGGCGACCAAAAGCCGTCGTTTCATAACCGAAAATTTAACTCCGAATGACGTGGCAAAGTTGCGGGACCGGTGAAACTTGCTCTCCTCTATTTCCGACGCAAATCCTAAGAACTTCGCGACGTTAAGTAACGCATGAAATCATGACGAAAGCCGAAAAAACTGCTATCTCGCCAACGCGCGAACAGGACTTCCCGGAGTGGTATCAACAGGTCATTCGTGCGGCTGAGCTGGCTGAACCCTCGGATGTTCGCGGCTGCATGGTCATTCGCCCCTGGGGCTTCGGGATTTGGGAAAATATGCAGCGGCAGCTTGATGCCCTATTTCGGGGCACCGGCCATCGCAACGCTTACTTCCCGCTTTTCATTCCGCTGAGTTATTTCGCGAAAGAGGCTGAGCATGTCGAAGGCTTCGCCAAAGAATGCGCGGTCGTGACACACACGCGATTGGAAGTAGACGCCGCAGGAAAAATGAAACCGGCCAGTCCATTGACCGAGCCGTTAGTCATCAGGCCAACAAGCGAAACCATCATCGGCGCGAGCTACGCAAAGTGGGTCCAATCCTATCGGGACCTTCCTATTCTTCTTAATCAATGGGCCAACGTCGTGCGGTGGGAAATGCGGCCGCGATTATTTTTGCGCACGACTGAATTTCTCTGGCAGGAAGGGCACACCGTTCACGAGACCGAAACGGAAGCGCGCGAGGAGACGCAACGCATGCTCGGTGTTTACGAAACGTTTGCGCGCGATCATTGCGCCATACCCGTTTTTGCCGGGGAAAAATCGGAGAGCGAAAAATTTCCAGGTGCGGTGCAGACGCTGACGCTGGAAGCGATGGTGCAGGACCGCAAGGCGATCCAGGCCGGCACTTCGCATTTTCTCGGGCAAAACTTTGCGCGTGCGAGCGGCATCCAATTTCAAAACCGCGAAGGCAAACAGGAGTTTGGCTGGACGACGAGCTGGGGAATGTCGACGCGCATGGTTGGAACGGTCATCATGGCGCATGGCGACGATGATGGAATCGTCGTACCACCGCGTATCGCGCCGACACAGATTGTGATTCTGCCGATTACACCGAAGGAAGAAACGCAGCGACAGGTTCTCGAAGCTTGCGACAAGCTTGCCGCCGAGCTTCAGGCCAAAAGGTATGCCGACTTCGGGCTTGAGGTAGAGGTCGATCGCCGGCAATTCGGTGGTGGCGTGCGAAACTGGGAATGGATCAAAAAAGGTGTTCCGATTCGATTGGAGCTTGGTCCACGCGATCTTGAGAAAAATTCGGTGGCAGTGAGCCGGCGGGATCAGCCGGTGAAAGAGAAGCAATTTATGCCGACGAGTGAATTTGTTGCCTGCGCGCCGGAAATTCTTGGCTCGATTCAACAGAGTCTTTACCAGCGGGCAGTGAAGTTTCGCGATGCCAATACGCGGACGATTGAGAGCAAAGAAGAGTTTTACGATTTCTTCACTCCCAAAGACTCGGCGAAACCTGAAATTCATGGTGGGTTCGCGCTCGCCCACTGGAATGGCTCGCGCGAAATCGAAGAGAAGATAAAGAGTGATCTCAAAGTCACCCTCCGTTGCATTCCCTTAACCGATCCGGAACCTGGCCGATGTATTTTTACCGGCCAACCGAGCGAGAGGAGAGTGATTTGGGCTAAAGCATATTAGTGGATTGGTTGACGTCGGAATGCGCGGTGTTTTACCCTTATTGATGAGCAATGAGCTCACACTTTACAGCCGCGCCATGTGTTCGTGGTGCATCGACGCCAAGGATTTTTTACAATCCCACGGCTACAAGTTTACTGAGATCGACGTTGGCCGGAATCGCGCCGCTTACGAGGAGATGAAGGAAATTTCCGAGCAAAGTTATGTGCCGACGCTGGTGGCCGGTGAGGAAGTGCTGGCAAATTTCGACGTCGAGCAGCTGGAGAAATTCTTAGCCGAGCATCGGATCAAACCGTAATGCTGTTCGGGCTTTTTCTCACCCTCGGCGTTGCTGTCCTCAGCGTCGCGTTGCGGAGTTTTCAGACCTCGCTCGCGCAAAAGCTGGGCGCGCTGGGGATCTTGATCGCGACCTTTCTGGCAGTTTATTTCGTTACTGGCAGCGTGGGCTGGGGTATTGCTATCGGGGCGTGCTGGTTTTTCCTGCCGTGGCTGGAGATTCTCACCCGTATTCGCACATTGCGCCTGCCGAAAGAGAAACGGTTGCGACCCAAGACTCCGCCTTCATCCAGTCTGTTTCCTGCGCTCGACGAGATCAGTCGCGAAATCGAAAACGAAGGTTTCGCCCACATTAATGACGCCGGCTGGGACTGGGAGGACTACCGGCAGTTTTTCCGGCTCTTTTACAGGACCGACGATCGTGCACAGGCCACGATTTGCTTGAACGAGCAGCACGATTTGTCGTTTTATTATTTGCGCATTTCGTCGCGCGCGAAAAATGGGCTGATTTGGACGACTTGGAATTACCCGTTGTCTTACGGATTGAAGTTAACCCCGCAGTTTCGGATCAATCGTCAGCGGCCGGACCAAAGCTTTTGGCAGCTCTATCAAAGCCACCGCGAATTTCTGAAAAGCCATTCGGTGGAGACGGCCTCGCTCGATTCTCTCGACGATGAACGCATGCAAACTGACATCGAAAATGATTTGCGCGATCAAATCGCACATAACGTCCGTGCCGGCGTGCTTAAACCGGCGGCGAATGATGAAGTAAAGTACTCCTGGCGCGGGATGGTTTACCTGTGGTGCCAGTTCCTGCTCGATTTGGTACGCTTATAACTTTTCCTCTTCCCCTACCTCTTAATCTTTATCTACAGAGAGCAGAGAAAGAGGAAGCGGAAGAGTCGTTACACTTTCATGATCTCGGCTTCCTTGCGCCCGAGATGCTCGTCGATCGATTTAACAAAGCGATCGGTCAATTTTTGGACTTCATTTTCGGTGTCGCGCATCCCATCTTCCGTTAGCGCACCAGACGCTTTCAGCTTTTTCGCTTCATCCAGCGCAGTTCGCCGATTCCCGCGCACGCGCACACGGGCTTCTTCGGCCATTTTGCCAAGCGAACGAACCAGATCTTTGCGGCGCTCCTCCGACAATTCCGGGATTGGCAGCCTGATAATTTTCCCATCCACCGACGGTGTTATACCGATGCGCGATTCGTTGAGTGCCTTCTCGATATCGCGCACTGTGCCCGCATCGAACGGTTGGACCACCAACAATCGCGGCTCGGGGGTGGTGATAAGGGCAAGCTGTTTCAATTTCATGGTCGAGCCGTAGGCTTGTACGTCGACGTTCTCGACCAGGGCTGGCGAAGCTTTCCCGGTGCGAACCGCGGCGAATTCATGCACCATGAAATCAACGCTTTTTTCCATCGCCATTTCTGCCTCGAGAAGAATGTCGTCCCTGGTCATAAAAAGAGTCTGGCGCCGGCAAATCTTAATCGCAAACCAACGTGCCGATTTTCCGCCCCAGCACCACGTCGCGAATATTTTCCGGTCGGTTCATGTTAAAAATGACGATCGGGATTTTGTTGTCCATGCATAAACTGAAAGCGGTCGAATCCATCACTTGCAGTCGTTTGCTTAGCGCCTCCGTGTAGCTCACCTGCTCGTAACGCTTCGCATTCGGATTTTTGTTGGGATCGGAATCGTAGACGCCGTCGACCTTGGTCGCCTTCAAAATTACGTCCGCGCCAATTTCGCTGGCACGTAACGCTGCCGTGGTGTCGGTGGAAAAATATGGATTACCCGTGCCGGCGACGAAAATGACAACCCGGCCAAGCTCGAGGTGACGGATAGCCCGGCCGCGGATAAATGGCTCCGCCACATTTTTCATTTCGATCGCCGTCTGCACTCGCGTTTCTACTCCGATTTGCGCGCAGGCGCTTTGCAGGGCCAGGCCGTTGATCACGGTCGCGAGCATTCCCATGTAATCGGCGGTGGTGCGATCCATCCCGCGATGGGCGGCAGAAGTTCCGCGCCAAATATTTCCCCCGCCGATGACGACGCAGACCTGCACATCAAGATTGCGCACTTCCTTGATTCGCTCGGCAATAGCGAGGACGACCTGCGGTGAAATATTCTCCCGCGCACCTGCAGCTTGCAGGGCCTCGCCGCTTAGTTTCAGCACGATGCGTTTGTAAGCGGCGGCTTCCGTCTGCATCGGGCATCAAACATGGCGCATCGCGGCTGTAATGGAAACAAAAATGCGTCTGTCGCGGTCGCTGGAGCGGCCTTGTGCTGGTGACGTAGATGGGCCGCGACCGACCACCGCGGCTACAATGGGGTACCCCGCGGGTACCCGCGCAAAAATTCTGCCGCAGTCATTCGCCGTTTTCCTTCAAGCTGAACTTCATCGAGCGACACGGTGTCCTTTCCGGCGGCGACGAGTAACTTGTTTTCGACCACCAGAATTTCGCCGGGGTTTCCGCCACGATCGACAATTGTGGCCCGAAAAACCTTTAGCTTACGCTTGTCGATTTCCATAAAAGCACCTGGCCACGGATTGAATGCGCGGATTTTTCTTTCGATTACCTCGGCTGGCTCGGCCCAATCGATCCGGCCGTGTTCGCGTTCGAGTTTCGGTGCATAGGTTGCGAGTTGGCTCTGTTGCCTAGTGCGAGGTGCGTCTCCTTTCACGAGCAGCGAAATAGCCTCTTTCAAAGACTCGGGTGCAATTTCCGCCAACCTGTCATGCAGAGAACCGCCCGTCTCAGTGGTAGCGATTTCAATTTTTTTCTCGAGCAAAATGTCACCGGTATCAAGACCTTCATCCATATACATGACGGTGATCCCGGTTTCGTGGTCACCCGTGGCGATCGCCGCCTGAATCGGCGCCGCGCCCCGCCACCGGGGCAAAAGTGACGCGTGCAAATTCAGGCAAGCAATTTTCGGAATTTCAAGAAGCTCGCGCGGCAGGATTTGTCCGTAGGCCATCACCACGATGAGGTCTGGTTGCAGGACTCCGCCTATCGCCATGATTGCCTCGCGCGCCTTGATCTGCGGCGGCTGGAGAACCGGCAATTTGAGTTCACATTCAGGTGTCGCGTCCGCGACACTCAATTGCTGACTCGCTGCTTTGATGGGAGGCGGCGTGAGTTTCTGATCGCGACCGACGGGTTTGTCCGGTTGGGTGACGATACCGACTAACCGGTGCTCGCGCCATTCGCGCAGCATTCGCAGTGTCGGCACTCCGATCTCGCCCGTGCCAATAAAAACGATCCGCATTCTCGTTAGGAATGCAGAGAAATCGGAACCCGCCTTCCTCGACGCGCCTGTTGCGTCGCGATCGCTTGCGCCATCATTTTTTCACCGGCTGTGACTTCGCGCGATCCAACTGAGGAAGCGCAACCAGTGCAGAGATAATCGTAGAGTTCTTTGTCGGGCAAAACTAACAGCAGCCGTTCGCGCACCGGCATGGTCGCTTTGCACTTGTCACAATAAAGAGTGGAAGCGGTGAAATTTTCAAACTGACTCATTGTTTATGCCCGCCCAAGCCGTTGACGCTGGCGAGGATGTCGAACAAAACCTTCGCTGGTGGCTGCATCGCGTCAACCACGGTGATGCATTGTTTCGGGTAGTAGGTCAGCACCGGGCGCGATTCTTTTTCATAAATGTCGAGCCGTTTTTGGATCACCTGCTCATTGGCGTCGTCGAGCCGGTTATCCTTCAGGGCGCGCTTTTTCAGGCGCACAAACAGTGTTTCGCGATTCGGGCAGGCGAGATGGAAGACTTTTCGGACGTCGATCATGTCCTCCATGATTTTTGCCTGACTGACATTTCGCGGAATGCCGTCAAGCACGAGCGTATCGATATCGGGTTTGAATTTGTGAGCTTCGACCGCAGCGTCGATGGCTTCTTTCCAAAGCTCCACCGTTATCTCGTCAGGCACGAGTTGGCCTTTACTGGAGTATTCGAGAAAGGCCTTGCCTACCTCTGTCCGCGTATCGATGGAACGGAAAACATCGCCACAGGGGCAGTGAAAAAAGCGCGGGATACTGCCGAGGGTTTTGCCCTGTGTGCCTTTGCCGCTTCCGGGCGCACCGAAGAGGATGAACGTCTTGTATCTCATCATGACTGGAACCTTCTTTTATAAAAATAAAACAAACGGAAAATCTGAGCAATGGTTACAGCTGATGCGGAGCCAAAAGTCAGTCCGGTTCGGCCAAAAACCCGTGCCTTAAAGTCTCCTAAGCCGCCAATTGACAGCTACTTCGCCGGCAGCGGATCCACATTCACCCGTCGCCCCGCTCGGTCGAAGCGCACATTCCCATCGACCAGCGCAAAAATGGTATAGTCGCGGCCGAGCCCGACATTCTTGCCCGGCAAAAATTTCGTTCCGCGCTGCCGGACAATAATGTTGCCGGCGACGACTAGCTCGCTTCCAAATTTTTTAACGCCCAGGCGCTTGCTGACGCTATCGCGTCCGTTCTTTACGCTGCCCTGTCCTTTTTTGTGAGCCATGACTAATCCGTCTCCTTTTTCGCGCTCTTCCTTGGCCCGGCACTGATCGATTTAATCTTGAGTCGCGTCAGTTTTCGCCGATGGCCGACGGTACGGTGATAACCTTTCCGTCGTTTAAATTTGTAGGCGACGACCTTTTTGTCTTTGCGTTGCTCGACTACTTCCGCCGTTACTTTTGCCCCGTCGATGGGCGCGCCGTGCGTCAGCTTGTCGCCCTCGGCATGCATCAAAACGTCGGCAATCACGACCTGCTTGCCTGGCTCGGTCTCGAGCGAATCGACGTCAATCGTGTCGCCTTCCGCGACGCGATACTGCCGGCCCCCGGTCTTTATGATTGCAAATGCCATAAGAGAAAATGTTACTGCCGCCGTTCCAGAGTCGTAGCGCTTCGGGGGGAAAAAGCCGCGCACAATTCCACATGTGAGTGCGCTTGGCAAGCGCAAAGGTCGGGGCGGTTCACCGAACCGCCCGCAGGCGATTGAGGTCAATCGTCGCTATCTGAGACCATCAGCACAATCTCGCCCTTGGGCGGATGCCTTTGATAATGCGCAAGCAACTCGGTCGCGGTTCCGCGCCGGAATTCTTCGAACTTTTTCGTTAGCTCACGAGCGACACAGAGTTGGCGAACTTGCAGAAGGTCGATGGCGGCGGTCAACGTTTTCGTGAGCCGATAAGGTGATTCAAAGAAAATACTGGTCTCATCTCGAGTCGCAGCCGCGTGTAGCTCGCGCTCGCGTCCACCGCTCTTTGTGGGCAAAAAGCCGCCGAAGAAAAATTTTTCCGTGGAAAATCCGGAACCGACGAGCGCGGTTAGAATCGAGGAGGGACCGGGAACAATGGTAAACGACAGATCACGTCGAATGCACGCGCGGATCAGACGTGCACCGGGATCGGACAGTCCGGGCGTACCTGCATCGGTCACCAGCGCGACATTCTCACCGGCGACAATGCGCTCGATCAGCTGCGCGGTGCGCATGGCTTCATTGTGCTCATGAAAACTGACCAGTGGCTTCTTGATTCCAAAATGTTTCAGCAACATGCCGGAGTATCGAGTGTCTTCCGCTGCAATCGCGTCGACTGATTTTAAGACCTCCAGCGCACGCAAAGTGATGTCGCCGAGATTCCCGATTGGCGTGGCCACGATGTAGAGCATGCCACGATCATCGGATGAGATTTGATTTTATGCCATTCGACGTGCTTAACGCGTTGAGCATCGGCTATAGACGGGTCGCTCAAGTAAGGGCGGTCCACCCCGAACCGTCCGGGCGATTGAGGTCAATCTCCCATACCAAACGTTTCGCTTTGAGGGAACAAAGCCGAATCGCTTGGGCAAAACGAACTTAAAGAAGAGGAGGAGTATATGAGAATACCTTTTTGTGTGCTGGCGCTGCTGGGATTGGTAGGCTGTGCTGGCGAACCGCCGGTCACGACAACGACGACAACCACAACTACGCGCGAAACTGTGACTACTGGTCCGGCCAGGACAGTGGGGCGTGAGGTTCTAGTTACGGAGGCGCCGCCGCCGGTGCGAGTTGAAACGAGAACGGTTGCGCCAGGTCCCGGTTATGTTTGGACCAACGGCTATTGGCGGTGGACGGGCGCGCGTTACGAATGGGTGCCTGGCAGCTGGATTGTGCGTCCACGAACGACCGCGGTCTGGATGGAAGGTCACTGGGAGCGCCGGCCGGGCGGCTGGGTGTGGGTCGCCGGTCACTGGCAGTAAACTTCGCTCATAGTTCATCGAGCAAATCGATATTGCCGGTAAAGGAATCGATTTGCTCGACGTTGGGATGGGCGCGTTCGTTAACCTATGCATCGACCCGCGCCGGGACCACGTCGGCTGACCCGGATGATCGCTCGCGCACTGGTTGTGATCGGTCTCGGCTTTCTTGGATTGGTCGCGCTAATCTACTTCAAGCAGCACTCGATCATTTATCACCCGCGGCCTTACGACCCGAGCTACGCCCAGGCGTTGCCGGTAAACGGCGCAGAAATCTCCTATACCCTGCCTTTTGGAAAGCAGACCGCATTTTATATTCCTGCGCGCAGTAACGAGCGATTACCGGCGCGGCTCTGGATTGCGTTTTGCGGAAATGGCTCGCTTGCCCTGGATTGGACGACGATTCTTGCCGGTTATCCGAATTCTAACGACGCGTTCCTGCTCGTCGACTATCCCGGTTATGGAAAGTGCCAGGGCTATGCCAGCATCGCCAGCATGCGCGCGTCGAGTGATGCCGCGCTGAACACGCTGGCGAAACGGCTCGGCCTTTGGGGGGAAGAACTGGAGTCGCGCCTCTGCACGGTTGGCCACTCGCTTGGCTCGGCGGTGGCGCTTGACTTTGCGGCGCGTCATCGCATCGAGCGAGTGGTCGCGATTTCGCCATTCACGACTTTACGCGAGGAAGCGGCGTGTATCATCGGCGGTCCGCTGTCACATTTACTGATTGAAAGCTATGACAACCGCTCCAGCATTACTGAAATTCGAAAACGAAATCCGGCGGCGAACATTGCGATCTTTCACGGCACGGACGATGAGGTGATCCCGATTCGGATGGGGCGCGAGCTGGCGCGGGAATTTCCGTTCATTGACTTTTTCGCGGTCGACGGTGCCAATCACGTTGGCGTTTTATCTGAGGCGCACGATAAAATCATCCGTTGGATGAACAATTGAGGCAATCCGCGGCCGGTTCCTTTTACAGCCGCCCCTTATGTGATAGCTTGGAACGATTCAAGCTAGGGAGCACAGGCGATGAAACCGAGGAGTCCGTGCGAAACCGAGAGCTGGCGGGTTCCACAGACCGATTATTGCTTCCACTCCGATATGGGAGAATGGCGCGGTTGGTGGACTCCGGGCGACGAAGGAGAATCTGCTCAGCGCCGGTTTTACGATTTCACGCGTGAGTTCATGCTGGAGTCGGCGCGGGAGCGGGCAAAAGAGATGTATGTCTTTGCCCTGGTCATGTTCACTGCTGCCTGGCCCGTCGGCTACATGATCTACAGCGTCGTAAAACTGCTGCTCAGAGGCCGGCCGCTGGATTAACGCGGAGGCCAGAGAAATTCGGCGCGACGTTCCGGGGTGGCTTCGGGGGCGAAACCATGGCGCATGATATTTTCCGTGACGACGCGCGGGACGAGAAAGTTAAGGAGGTAATCGCTACCGCCTGCTTTGGTGCCGCCGCCACTCATTTTGAATCCGCCAAAGGGATGACGACCGACCACCGCACCGGTGCAGGAGCGATTGACATAAACGTTCCCCGCAACGAGTTCGGCTTTGGCCCGCTCGATATTGGCCGGGCTGCGTGAGAAGAACCCGGCCGTCAGCGCATAATCGGTATCGTTAGCAATTCTAATCGCGTCGTCGAGATCCCGCGCTTTCAATACACTCAACACCGGACCAAAGATTTCACATTGGCTGAGCGTCATCTCCGGTTTCACGTCGGTGAAAATTGTGGGCCGAATAAAATAGCCTTCGTCCGGAATGTTGGTGGCTTGGAACGCCAGCGTCGCTTCGATTTTCCCCTTCTCGATGATTTCCTGAATTCGATGGTACGCAGTCTCATCGATCACAGGACCGACCGTGATTCCCGGTTCTTCAGGATTACCAACGCGCAGACTGGCAGCAGCCGCAAGCAATCGATGCATCACGCGCTCGTAATTTTCCTCGAGCACGATGAGACGCGAACAGGCGGAACATTTCTGCCCCTGATAACCGAAAGCCGAGTAGATCGTGTCGACAATGGTTTCATCGAGATCGGCATCGGAATCGACAACAACCGCATTCTTCCCGCCCATTTCGCAGACAACACGCTTGAGCTCGCGCTGGCCCGGGCGGGTTTTGCCGGCCGATTCCCAAATTCGCAGACCGACTTCGCGCGAGCCGGTAAATGCGATCATTTCTACGTCGGGATGATCGACCAGGTATGCGCCGATGACAGAACCGCGACCGTGCAGACAATTCAAAACCCCAGGTGGAACGCCTGCTTCCTGGAAAACTTCCATTAAGAGTGAGCCAAGGATCGCCGACGGCTCGGCTGGTTTCATGATGACAGCATTTCCCGTGACCAGGGCGGCGGTGACCATTCCGCAGAGAATCGCAACCGGGAAATTCCAAGGCGCGATGACGAGCGCGACGCCTCGTGGCCAGTAATGCTGATAGCTTTCCTCGCCGGGCACGTTTTGCGTCAGGCGGGGACATCCGATGAGGCGCATTTGATGCGCGTAGAAAAGGCAAAAATCCATCGCCTCGCGGATATCGCCGTCAGCTTCGGCCCACGCTTTGCCGACTTCGAAAACTTCGACTGCGGAAAGTTCGAAACGGCGACGATCGAGAATTGCGGCCGCGCGTTCAAGCAACCGGCAGCGCTCTTCCACCGGTTTGAGCGCCCATGTTTCGAAAGCGCCCCGTGCCGCTTTCACTGCACGTTCAGCTTCGGGAATCCCGGCCTCGGGAGCGTAACCAATGATTTCGTCTGGCGCGCTCGGATTCACCGACTTCAGGAGCCTGTCGGTCCAAACTTCTTTCCCATCGATAAACAAGGGATGTTTCTGTCCGAAATGTGCCCGTACTTCGCGCAAAGCCGTGCGCATTTTTTCCTGACACTCTGGATAGACGAAATTGACGAGCGAAGCGTTTTTATAGGTATCGCCCGGCGGAGTTTCAAGACTGGCGCCGTTACGTGAGAAGTTGGCTGTAGAGGCGGCCGTGTCGGCCGCAAAATCATCCGTCGGTGCAGCCGACACGGCCGCCTCTACAGCGCCATTCACCAGCTCGAGCGGGTCGCGTAGTAATTGAGTTGCCGAAACATGCTCGGAGAATTTTGCCCGCAAAAATCCTTCGTTCGAAGTGTTCTCCAGAAGCCGTCGCACCAAATACGACATGCCGGGTAGCAGTTCGCCGACCGGCGAGTATTCGCGGACGCGATAACCCATATCGACGAGCGCGCGTTTGATCGGCCCTGCCATTCCGTAGAGCAATTGAAATTCGAAACGGCTGCGATCGATCCGGAGCTCTTCCGCCAGGGCCTGCGCGTGAGCAATGCTGCGGACGTTGTGTGAACCGAACGCCGAGGTCACGATCGACTCGTTCTCGAGTAGGATGCGTGTGAGTCTTTCGAAATTTGCGTCACTCTCTGGCTTTTGCAGCCAGACCGGAATGACCCAGCCGTTCTGCGTTGATTTTATTTTTTCGTAATCCCAATAAGCGCCCTTGACGAGACGAACGGTAAACCGTGTCCCGCGCGCCCGTCCCCATGCGATCAAATCGCGCAGATCAGTTTCGGCGTCGCACAGGTAAGCCTGAATGACAATGCCAGCGTGCGGCCAGTCGCGAAACTCCGGCTCAGTGAAAAGCGTGCGAAAGAGTTCGAGTGTGGCGTTTTTGTGGGCGTAGCTTTCCATGTCGAAATTGATGAAAGCACCAAGCTCTTTGGCGCGGCGTAAGATCGGACGGAGCTTGGGAGCAAGATGCGCGATGGCGTCGGCGGGATCGGCCGGATTCATTTGCGAATAGAGCGCGGAAATTTTTACGGAGACATTTACGACGGGAAACAGCTCGGAGTTTTTGCCGAGCGGATCGGTCCAGCCGCGGGTTTCGCGAGCGAGATGCTCGAGTAATTCCTGGCAACGTTCCGTGTATTCGGCGGCTTCCTCTTCACTGACGACAGCTTCGCCGAGCAGGTCGACGGTAAATCCGATCCCCTGCCGCCGCTTCTTGCGCAACGTCTTCATCACATCCTCGGGATTGCGCCCGGCGATGAACTGCCGTGCCATGCCCGAAACGTTCCAGCGCAGAAATTTCCCGCTAATGATTGGTACGATGCGCGCCAAGGAGACGCCAGTGCGGATTAGTGGCGCATAGCCATTGCGCATGTCGGTGAAATATTCGTCGAGATGCTGCACGATATCAGAGCCGCGGCGCAGCGAAGCGAGAACGTCGACGAACCGGAACATTTGTACTTTGAAATGTTCGTCACGCATCGAGAACTCCATCATGCGCTGATAGAAACCGGCCTTGCTGAAAATCGATTCCGGGTGGCGATCGACCAGATCAAACATTTGCATGCCGCGGCGCTCGACCTCGGATTGAAGGGGACTCATGCTCGACTGTAAACCGCGGCTCGCCGTTGGCAAAGCCGCGACTGATCGGACGCGGGCCGCTGATTACGCGATTGCCCGAAGCATAAAACTCGGGTACCGCCTCCATAAATGATTCCGCCGCGCCAGGAATTCGCGAGTGATAACACGGCCGGGCTTTGTCCGGAAGCGGCGGCAGCGCTGGCTCAAGCCAACGCCGGGTCAGTGCCATCCTATGGCGACGATGAGTGGACCCGGCGGCTATGCGATCGCGTGCGCGAGCTTTTCGAAATCGATTGTGACGTTTTTCTTGTCTTCAACGGAACAGCCGCGAACGCGCTTGCCCTGGCACAACTTTGCCAGCCCTTTCACAGCATCATCTGTCAGGAGAACGCGCACATCGAAAACGACGAATGCGGCGCGTGCGAGTTTTATACTGGTGGATCGAAGCTGATTCCCACCCGCGGTGCGCAAGGCAAGATCGACTTGTGCGAAGTGGAGGCGGCGCTGCTGCGCCAACACGAACTACATTCGCACAAGCCGCGCCTGATCAGTCTTACGCAGGCGACGGAGCTTGGAACGCTTTATACGCCGGATGAGATCCGCACAATTTCAGGATTCGCGAAGAAGCGTAAGATGCTCTTGCACATGGACGGGGCGCGCTTTGCGAACGCCGTTGCCGCGCTTCGATGTGCACCGAGAGAGATCACGTGGCAGGCAGGCGTGGATGCTCTTTCCTTTGGCGGGACAAAGAACGGTCTGGCCGCGGGCGAGCTGGTGATTTTCTTTAACAAACAGCACAGCGCCGACTTTGATTATCGGGCGAAACAGGGCGGTCATCTCGCTTCCAAGATGCGCTTTCTGGCGGTCCCCTGGGTCGCTTTGTTAGAGAACGATGTCTGGTTGAAAAATGCGCAGCGCGCGAATGATGCGGCGCTGAGATTAGCCAATGGACTGCGTGATTGCGGAGTTGAGATTGTTTTTCCAGTTGAGTCCAACGCGGTGTTTTTTCGGCTCGATGCAATGATCGCCCGGAAGTTGCGCGAACTTGGATGGGATTTTTACAAATTTATCGAGCCGGACATTTACCGCTTGATGTGCGCGTGGTCGGCCAACGACGAGGCGACCATCGAGTTGCTTTCCGACTACCGAAGTTGCGTGTCTTCGGCGCGCTGATAACATCGTACACAATGACTCGCGCTGGGGCGATCGCTTTCCTGCTGTCGGTGGCTGTTTGTGGTTGCCGCACCGCGGAAAATGTGGCCTCTACTTCCGCGGCGGTGGTAACTGCACCCGCGCATTTTGTCAGCAACAAGTTGCGAGGCGAGCAGACAAGCACTGAGCCAACGGACACGACAGTTTACGACAATCAGCCAGTGGAGACAGCGCCTCCACCGCCGCAGCCGACCCCTGCCCGGTCACCTCGCACCATCACATCGACGACGACCACCGCGTCTTCGGCGCCTCAGCAGAACGAAACTCTTCCGTCAACGGCTGCAACGTCCCATGCGAGTGCGACGCCGCGAAGTTCGTTGACAAATTCGGCGGCGCAGTTTCCGGTGGCGAAGCCGGTCCCTGGGAAACCTGGCTACGTTTTCAGTCCTTACGATCCCAACGGCGGCTACGTCGATGTCAGTGGCTATCCCTCTGGGAGTAAGGTAAAAGATCCTTACTCGCAGAAGATTTTTCTGGTTCCATAAGGTTCCCGGACGTCCGTCTGCACGGGGGTCGCCATTGGTCGAAAGATCGACCATGCTCGCGCTATTTTCGTTCAGGTTCGGAAGCAGCCCAGATTTGCGAAAAAGCCCAAAATGGGCATGCAGATTACTTAGATTGAGTATTTAAGTCTGAGGCTTTCGCACTTCTGCGATAAGCTGGAGGGAAGCTTGCGATCGTTTTTTATGAGGCATGCATACTTCGTGCTGTTATTGTTATTATGGGATTTACCTTGTTTCGCATACCTCGCGGCTATCGCCCGCGGCAGCAATCCCTCGCATCTTTGCAAATCCTCTCAATCCTGATCGTTTTGACCATTCTGACCATTGGTATCCTTCTTTCTCACCGCGCAGAGGGCTATGTCCTCGAAGGAGTAAGCTGGCCGAGCGGGAGCGTTGTTACCTTCAAAATGGGGCTCGGTTCGGCCGGGCGAACCCTGATTGATGGAAACACATCCTGGGACACCGCGGCATCCCCGGCACTCACTGCTTGGAACAACGTCGTAGCCAGGCTAGACTACACGAGCAACGTCGCCAGCACTTCTGCTTCGTCGGGTGACCGCGTGAACTCGGTAGTCTTCTCGACCACGGTTTTCGGACAGAAATTTGGATCGGGAACCCTTGCGGTCACATACTACAAATATACGGGCAGCACGATTGCCGAGGCCGACATTCTGTTTAACAAAAATCAGCAGTTCGATTCCTATCGGGGGCCGCTGCGTTATGGCACCAGTGGCTGGGCCATAGGCGATATTCGTCGCGTCTTTATCCATGAACTCGGTCATGCGCTCGGTTTGGATCATCCTGACCAACACGGCCAGCATGTCGACGCCATCATGAACTCGGTGACGAGCAACCGCGAAACGCTCTCTGCCGACGATACGGCCGGCGCGCAATCGATATATGGCGCGCCAACGCCGACGCCAACACCGGCGCCGACGCCGAAGCCGGCGGGAAGCCATTTTCGCAATATTTCGACACGAGGGAACGTCGGGAGCGGAAACAATGTGATGATCGCCGGCTTTATGGTTTGGGGCTCGCAGTCCAAAACAATACTTGTCCGTGCGCTTGGGCCGACTCTCGGCAGCTATGGGGTCGCTAACGTATTGAGCGATCCAATGCTTGAGTTGCACGATTCTTCGGGTGCTACGATCGCGACGAACGACGACTGGCAGGCCGGATCGCAAGCTTCGCAAATCAGCAGTAGTGGGTGCGCCCCCAACAACAGCAACGAACCTGCCCTGATTGCAACTCTGGCCGCCGGGTCCTACACCGTAGTCGTGCGCGGTTACAACAATTTGACCGGCATCGGATTGGTCGAGGTGTATGAATTGGACACTTTATCAAGTCGCTTATCTAATATTTCTACCCGAGGACAAGTTGGCACGGACCAAAGTGTTCTCATTGCCGGGCTCATCATCGACGGTTCGACATCAAAGAAACTGATCATTCGCGCAATAGGTCCGACCCTGGCCGCGCCGCCATTCTCGCTCTCGGGAACGTTATCTAATCCGGCCTTGGAGCTGCATGACAGCGCCGGTAACTTACTCGCAAGCAACGACGATTGGGGCACCGGGACCCAGGCAGCCGCGATCTCATCCAGTGGTTTAACGCCGCCGAATGCCAAGGAGTCGGCGATTATCGCGACTCTCCCACCTGGCAACTATACTGCGATTATTCGTGGGGTGAATAATAGCACGGGTATCGCGCTCGTAGAGGCATATGACCTTGATCCATAGATTGAACGAAAACCGCGTACTTGCGATCAAATGCTCTCCTTTTGAATCATTCGTAAATCCAGTTAGATTTAGGTTCCTCCGCATGAAAAGATTCTCCCAGTTACTGATTTCCGGGGCCTGTCTGATTTTTGCCGGCACCGCGCTGGCGACAACAGTTATTCCACCTTCATTCGATGAGCTTGTTTCCCGCGCCGAAATGATCTTTCAAGGCAGCGTGACTGATGTGCGCAGCGAATGGACGGGTGAAGGTGCGCAGCGTCACATCATGAGTTACGTGACGTTAAAGGTAGAAGACGCGATCAAGGGCAATCCCGGTCCTACGGTCACCCTGCGTATGCTGGGCGGTACGGTTGGCGGCGAGACGATGGAAGTAAGTGATGCGCCCAAGTTCAAGGTTGGCGATCGCGACATTTTGTTTGTGGAAAACAACGGCACTCAGTTCGTCCCCCTCGTCGGGATCATGCATGGTCGATTCCGAGTGAAGAAGGATAATGCAGGGCAAGACACCGTTTTTACCAATGAAGGCTCGCCGTTAAGCGATGTCACCCAGCTTGGTAAGAATGAAAAAGCGGCATCTGCCGGGCGTGCCATTTCTAAGCAGGAATTCAAGCAGGCCATTCAGGCCAAAGCGCAGGCGCAAGCCACGCATTAGCAAAAAGGCCGTTTAGCGGTTTCGTTTTGGGCGTCGACTTCCAGTCTAATCAAGGCACTTCGTTCGAAGCGCGTTCGCGTTTTACCTGCTGCCTCACTTCGTTAGTCCGATCAATCGCAGCTTTTGCCCAATCGTGCTCGCTTGCCGGCCGCGGCGTTAATGTCGGCTGAGCTACCACTTGGGCTGTTTTTTTCGGGCTGTCCGTCTTGTGCGCTGTCTGCTGACGCCAGAAAACCACGCCCGCCACAATCAATGCGACGATGGCGAAGTAGCGCATAGTGTTTCATCAGCACAATATGAGCCAGTTCCTACATTGCCCGAAGCGATGCCGAGTGATAAGTAGTGGTATGAACGCAATTCGGCGTTCCGTGTTCCTGCTCTGGCTGACGACGTGGCTTGCGATGACGGCGCATGCCCAAATTTATCAGGGCCGGCAGTTGGTACACGCTGATGTCTTGGCCAATGTCAGTGCAATCGTTCCCGGCGAACCGTTCCTTGTCGGTGTGCGCTTAAAAATGGAGCCGCGCTGGCACACCTACTGGAAGTATCCGGGCGATGCGGGAATTCCGACCGACATCAAGTGGCAATTGCCCGAAGGCTGGCGTGTTGGCGACATCCAGTGGCCCATCCCGCTGAAGCTCGAGGAACCCGGTGACATTCTGATTTATGGTTATCACGATGAGGTTCTCTTGATTCAACAGGTTACGCCCCCGAAAGACCTAACCGGCGCCAGTGCGAATCTGTCGGCCAAAGTGAGCTGGCTTGTGTGCGAGAAAATCTGCATCCCCGGCGATGGAACTGTGACCTTGTCGCTTCCAATTGCGCCATCCAATTGGCCCGCCAATAGCGACCTGTTTGCACGTTTTCAAAAGCAACTGCCAACCTCGCCGGCTGCCGATTTTTCCGCCTCTTGGAAAAGCGACGCTGCGGGATTGGTCTTGCGCGTGAGTCATCCGGAACTGGGGAAGTTTTCTTCCGTCGAATTCTTCCCCTCGCCACCCGAGAATGTGGCCGTCGGTCATCCGCGCTTGGCATCGCGTGATGGCAATGTCTCCACCTTTAATGTTCCGCTGGACAATGCGAACGGGAAATTCAAATCGCTCCCAGGCCTGCTCGTGTTCGGAAGCTCCAGCGACGCGCCCGATCGCAGCGCTTGGGATATTTCAGTTGGACATGAGATGGCAGCGGCTAACGAGAAGTCGATGTTGAGTGAAATCATTCGTTTCCTCATTTTCGGGTTTATCGGCGGTTTCATTCTTAACTTGATGCCGTGTGTTTTGCCGGTGATCTCGCTTAAGATTTTCGGTTTTGTTCAACAGGCGGGTCAGAGTCGGGCCCGCATTTTTCGCAGTGGTCTCGCCTTCATTGCGGGCATTTTCGTCTGGTTTCTTGGTCTGGCGCTTGTCCTTGTCATCATCAAGTCGGCGGGAGGTCAGCCAGTTTGGGCAGCACAATTCACCAACCCCTATTTCGTCCTCGCCATGAGCGCGATTGTGCTAGTCTTTGCGCTGAACCTCTTCGGCGTTTTCGAGATTAACCTGCCACAATGGCTCAGTCGCCGTGCTGTCGCCGCGGAGTCAGCCCATGGCGACGCGGGATCGTTTTTCCAGGGGGTTTTTGCGACCGTTCTCGCGACACCGTGCACCGCGCCGTTTCTCGGCACCGCGCTTGGCTTCGCTTTTACTCAATCCGCCAGTGTTATTCTGGCGATGTTTGGATCGATCGCCCTTGGGATGAGTCTGCCCTATTTCTTGTTAAGCGCGCAGCCTGCCTGGCTCAAATTCCTGCCGAAACCGGGTCCGTGGATGTTACGGGTGAAACAGCTGATGGGGTTCCTGCTGATCGCAACCCTCGTATTCTTGCTTTCCGTGCTCGGTGCCCAGCGCGGGGTTAGTGCCCTCATTTGGACCTGTTCCTTCCTGCTCGTTCTCAGCGTGGTCTGCTGGGTGAAGGGTGTGTTCCTAACTCCGGTCGCTTCGGGACGAACGCGCGCTGTCGTGCTGCTGCTCATGCTTCTGCTCACCCTCGGGAGCGCCTGGTATTTCATCGGCGATAAATTTCGGAACACGACGGCGGTAGGAGAGCCGACAGCTTCCGCCGGCGGCTGGGAAAAATTCACCCCGGAACGTCTCGCCAGCGAAATTCAACAGGGCCACGCCATCTTCATCGACTTCACCGCCGAATGGTGCATCACCTGCAAATTCAACGAATCAACTGTGCTCGAAACCGCCGCCGTCCGCGCGGCCTTTGCCGAACGACAAATTGTTAAACTGAAAGCAGATTGGACTAGCGGCGACCCCGAGATTAAAAAATTATTGAATCAATTTGGGCGACCGGGTGTCCCATTGTATGTGCTTTATCCGGGGGGCACGGCCCAGCCGTATGTCTTTCCGGAATTGCTTACCAAAAAAATCGTTTTGGAAAAACTGGAAATCGTTAACCGTAATATCGCGTCACAATAGATATGAAAACACTTCTTCTTGCCTTGATTTCACTCACAGCCACCACGCTTATCGCCGCGGATTCACCGCCGGTGGGAGCGGCTGCGCCGGATTTCAGCCTTCCCGATGCCGCGGGAAAAGCGCACAGCCTTTCCGAATACAAAGGCAAATATGTGGTGCTGGAATGGTTTAATCCGGAATGCCCGTTTGTGAAAAAGCATTACGGCAGCGGCAACATGCAGAAGTTGCAGGGCGAATACATTGGAAAAGGTGTCGTCTGGCTATCGATCGACTCCAATGCACCAGGTTTGGAAGGGAACTTGACGCCGGAGCAGGCGCAGAAAGTGATGAAAGATTGGAATACCAAGCAAACCGCGCTGCTGCTTGACCCAGAAGGCAAAGCCGGTCGCGCTTATAACGCACGCAACACGCCGCACATGTTTGTTATCAATCCCGAGGGCAAAATCGTTTATGAAGGCGCGATCGACAGCAAAGCTACGCCCAATCCAGCCGACATTCCGAGCTCGACCAATTACGTGAAAGCTGCGCTCGATGAATCGATGAGCGGCAAATCCGTCTCGAACTCCAATACGCGCCCCTACGGCTGCTCGGTTAAATACAAATAGCCGATCTGGCGCTTTGCAATTGTAGCCGACATCGATGATGCCGGCGGGGGAAGTTGCCTACCAAACGTATTTCGTCGGCTCTCAGCTACTGCGTTTCGGGTCGATAAAGGCCCAGACCAAGGCCACGATCCACCCGACCAGGAACAACGGCGTAAACAGCAGGTCGATCAGCCAAATAGCGAAAAAGTGCGAGTGATTCCGGTGGCAGGCGATGATCGCGGGCAGCATGTATAGGAAAGCACAAATAGCGAACCAGTATGGCAGGATTCTGTCCCGATCACTCGCGTAAGTCCCGGTGCTGAATGCCCAAACATCCAATATCAAGACGAGAGCGATAGGAGTGTAAGTCAGGAATATCTTAGTGATCGGTTTCACGGTCGTCGTCCGTAGTCAGTTAAGTATCCTCAGTTCGCGTTCGAGTGCAGGTAGCGCTCCGCGACATTCCGAAGGATCTCATAACGGTTGAGTTCGCATACGACGCTTATCTCCGACGACGCTGCCACATGCGTCAAGATGAGCGGAAAACCGATTCTCTTCAGCATGCGGTTCGCCATCGGATTGTCGGCTTTAGGCTCGCAGATGATACGCTTGAGACTGAATCGCTCGTAGAAATCGAGCGCCGACAAGCAAAAGAGGCGCGGGCCATAGCCCTTACCGCGCAAATCGGCGCGCCACATGTGGAGATGCATGCTGCCGAAATCACCCGATACGATGTCCTTGAGGGAGGAATGTCCGATGGCTTTACCATCGATACACCATGCGAGCACGAAGCTGGAAAGGCGATCTGGCGGAGCGCCGATCATCGCATTGAGGTCGGAGCGCAGTTGGGTGGCCGACGGCACACGGTTGATATCGAGGCCCATGCGCTCCGCGTCAGCTTTGGAAGGGCGCGTGAAGTAGGCAATGAAGCCGTCCAGATCTTCGGTCGCGAGCGGGCGAATGCTAAACTCCGGGAGTCTAGCGTTACCAAAACCCATATGATTCAGCACTGGCAGGGCGGTACTCTTTAGTGTAAGTCGGTGGCTCGCCTTGCCAGGATGAACATTCTCTTGCAGACCAAAGAAGAAGTCGAGACGCACTTTGGAAAAAAGGCGACGATGGCGCCCAATCTCCTTGGTATGGTCGGCCAAGGCGAAGAAGCGTTCGGTTTCCTGACCGGCGACATGAGTGAAGGATTCGATATCACGGTCGGCTTTTTTAATGGCAAAGCTCGCTACATCGCGTTCAAGAAACGGACGGGTACACCGTGGGGCGAAGGAGATTTGCGAACCGTTCTCAGCCAAATCGGGAAGTATTCAAACTGGTCGGTGAAACCGGCCTCGGAGTATCTCGATTATGTGGAAAAACGAAAAAAAGGAGTCGTAAACGAGGCTACTGGCTGGCACGTGCCAAGGCGGCGCTACGCCTTCGTATACATCCCCGATGTTCCAGGCGAAATCGGGATTATGCCGGACAAGACGGCAATCGATCAGAAATTCTCGTTCTCATAATCGGTTCGGAAACTCGTTGTTAGTGATCAGGCTGGTATATTTAGAGATCGGCGCTTATTTGGCGTAGATTTTACTTGTCCCGCTGAAGCGCCATGCAGCCCGCAGAATCGCTAATGGCAACGCTCGTACGATCGTCATTAGGATTTTCATCGCGATTCCCGGAACCACCAAAGCCGTCTCCCCCTCAATAGCCGACAATCCTGCGCGGGCCACTTCCTCAACTGAGACATGCGCGAGACTGGTTCTTACCTTTCGCTTCTGCTGTTCGCGATCCGCAACCTCAGCGAACTCGGTATGCACCGGCCCCGGACAGAGCGTGGTCACGGTAATTCCCAGCCCGCGCGTTTCGGCACGAATCGCTTCGGAAAAACTAGTGACGTATGCCTTCGTCGCTGCGTAGACCGCAATCTCCCGCAGGGGCAGGAAGCCAGCCGAAGAACTGACGTTTAAAATCGCGCCGCGTTTTTGTGCGATCATGCGGGGAAGGACCGCGCGAGATAAGGCCGTTAATGCCAACGCATTTACCTGGATTTGCTCGTTCACACGGGTCGGATCGGCAGTCACAAAGACACCGTGGTCACCGAGTCCGGCGTTGTTGACCAGAAAATCGATCGGCTCGTGCGCGAGCGAGGCAGCCAATTGCATGGTTTGATCCAATTTGGAGAGATCCACCTCGCGGATGTCGACATGCAATCCAGGATTCTTCGCCTGCAGCTCGGTGCGTAATTCCTCCAGTCGATCCCGTCTCCTAGCGACAAGAACCAGTAGCTTCGCGCGGAAAACGAGTTGCCGGGCGAACTCGCGACCAATGCCGGCCGATGCACCCGTGATAACCGCACGGCACCCATCCAAATTCATCGCTTTGTCATTCCGAGCAAAGTCGAGGAATCTCAGCCATGTGCTTCGAAAATATTTTTAGAGGTGTCTTTCGCTCGACATGACAAACTACCAACTTTTTGGGCATCGATCACAAGATAGTCACAATTTCGACGTGTCTTTGCCAACGTTGCGCAACGAATCGGCCTCGCGCTTGGTTAACACACGCCAATGTCCGCGTGGTAAATCGCCCAGCCGCAAATTTCCCATCCGAATTCGTGATAACATTTTCGCGTGGAATCCAAAGCGCTCGAGCATCCGGCGGATCTGCCGATTAATTCCTTGCTCGAGCACAATGCGCAGACGTGTTGGCGAAATTTGCTGCACGCGTTTGGCGCGGGCGCGTTTCCCGTCCAGGACCACGCCGCGAAGTAGTCGCTGTTCCAGATCGGGAGGGGCCGCGCGATCGAGCACTACTTCGTATTCCTTTTCGATTTTGAAGCGTGGATGGGTTAATCGCTGCGTAAGCTCTCCGTCGTTGGTGAGGAGCAGTAATCCTTCGCTCTGAGCATCGAGCCGGCCGACATATACCAGCGAGTAAAATTTGGACGGCAGGAGGTCGTAAACCGCGTCCGTAATGTGTGGGTCGCGTCGCGTACAGACAAAACCACGCGGTTTGTTCAGTAAAATGTGAACGGGCGCGCGTCGATGGATCAGTCTTCCGTCGATTTTGACGTGATCAGTTGGGCCGGGTTGAAAATGAAAATCCGTGCACGGTTTTCCATTTACCGTCACGCGCCCGGAGGCGATCAACTCATCGGCGCGGCGACGGGATGCGACACCACTCGCGGCGAGGAAACGGTTTAAGCGCAACGTTAAATGTTAAAACTGTTACAACATTAAATCGGGTAGAACCTTGACAGTTTAACAACGTAACCTTTTTAACAATCTAACGATCCCGCGAAGCGGATTAAACATCCGGCTTCGTCTTGGGCAGCCCAATCACCTTGCCCGTTTCCTTCCATTGACCGCGTTTTTTGAGCAAATCGACGCGCTCGAACCGTTTCAAAACGTTGCGCTTGGCGGCAATGGTGCTGGCTCCTCTGAGACTGCGATGTTGTGACATGGGATAAAAGGTAAAACGGTGTTTAAAAGGTTGAAGCGTTAAATCGTTAGCTCGTGAATTGGAAGGGAGCAGGGAGACAGTAGCCATCTGCCGGGTTATTTCAAACCGCCTTCATAGCTGATTCGAAAGAATGATGTAGGTGCCGAAGCTCCCCACCTGGTGATAAACGTGAAAATGCTGCGTTAGTAATTCGCGCCAGTAAGTGACCCGATCTTGTTCAATAATGAGAAAGACCGGGCGTGGCACACGCCAATACTCGAGCGCCGCTTTTTCATCGAGAAAAAGATTGCGCTGCTCCCTGGCAAGAGGAATGCGCGGATCGGGCTCTTGATTGACCATCGCGAACTTGCGCTCGAGATAAAACCCCAGGCTGCTGGCGACACCGGGCGAGCCCTCGAATAGCACGTGGCCATTCGTTCCTAGACGACCATTCAAGAATCGCGCAGCATCAGCCAAGGAGAAAAAGGGCGCGATTCGCGCGATGCCGCTGACCATGCAGAGACCAACCACGATCAACCCGCAGGCGACCCCGACAATAGCGATTTTTTCCCGGCCCCGCCGCAGCAGATATACGGTAGCAATCGCCCCAAGCAGGAGCGCAATCGCGGCGATGGCGAGGAGTGGCCGGAATTGAAGCCAGACGCTGGCGGGCATGTCGGCCAGTGCCTTCCAGGCGGTCCAGCGAAAATCTGTTTCGCCCCAGTCGCGTTGGCTTTCAGGTAGTAAGCCTGGCAGCATCAAAGCGATAAGACCGATGATCATTCCGGTAAAGGCAACGATTGCGGCACCGGCGCTGCGGAGAGAATTTGAGGCTCGCTCGAAAATCATTGCCGCCCAGAGGGAGAAAGCGCTGAACATGCTCAGGGCGTAGTAATCCTGCCGCTGCCCGATCACCAGCACCGGGACTAGCACCACCAGGCCCCAAACCATCGGTAGCGCATCCTGGAAACTGATCCCCCGCGGCCGTATCACCCGCCGCCAGGAAAAGATCAACGCCGGCAGAATTGCCACCGACCACGGAAACCACCATGCCAGGTGGCTGGTGGCGAATTGCCACCGCGGAACGTCGTCGTACCAAGTCCCGTTAGGATAGCGTCCAATCAGATGTTTGGTCCATTCCTCAGCAACGAACTGATGGAATGCGCCATCGAAATGAATTTCGATCCAAATATACCAAGGCCCGATGATGGCCAGAAAAAGCAACAGATACGGCCACCACAGGAGGGAGCGGAACCGCACCTGCGCCTCGTGATAACAGACCGCCAGAACAGCAAACGTCGTCGCCGGAAGGATCAACCCATGCGGACCTTTTGTCAGACACGCGAGCGCGGCGCAAATCCAGAAACCGGCGAACCAGGTTCGTCGCTGACGTCGTTGCTGGAAGCCGGCCAGGCCGCAATAGACCGCTCCGGCGAAGAACGCACTGAAAAGTGGCTCCGGCATAACGATGCGACCGAAAATGAATGTCCCGCTCAGGGTGAGGTAAATGAGCCCGGCAGCGAATCCGCGCCAGTAGTCGGCCAGCCGCTCACCGATCAAAAATGTGAATATCGCTGTCGCCACTACTGACAGCGCGATCGGAGCACGCGTGGCGGCAGTGTGGACGCCAAACAATTTATAGCTGGCGATGATTAGCCAGTAGAGTAACGGGGGCTTTTGCAGACGCGGAATGCTGTCGTTCGTCGGCAGCAAAAACTGACCGGTTTGGATCATTTCGCGCGCAGCCGCGGCATATTGGCCTTCCGTCTCGCTGTAAAGATCGCCAATGCCAATGGTGCCGAGGTGCAACAACACCGCCAGCGCGATCAGAATAGCAAAGAGCGCGTGTCGTGTCGGCGGAGGCGGTAACGCCTGTGGCCGCAGGAAGGTCTCCTCAATCGTGAGAGTCCCGGTGCCCGTAGTCATTTAATGAGACTCGCTCAGCACAGTACGATATTGGTCCCAGCTCTCGGGCAGCCGCAACAATTTTGCCGAGGGCATCTGGATTAATGCCAGCATCTGTCGGCATTCGGCGATCAGAACATTCTTTTGCACAATCCGAAAAGCGCACCAAAACCGCACGCGATCGAGCCGATCGAGCCAACCCTCGACAGTAAGATGGTCACCAAGCCTGGCCGCGCGGCGATAATCGATCTCGGTGCGAACGACGACCGGGTATTTTTGCGTAGCCGCCATTTCTGTCAGCGTCAATCCAAGTTGTTCAGCCAGGAGAGTGCGCGCGATTTCGATGAAACGCAGATAAGCGATGTTATGAACGACCCCACCGCAATCGGTATCGAAAAACATCACCTGCACTTCCGTACGAACGCGGGGCGACTCGGCTGTGGTCATATCGGCCAATGATTTGCGAACGGGCGCCCGAAAGCAACGTTAAGGAGCGGCTTTATTGGCGAAGTTGAAGGGTGGGTCGAGCAGTCATGCCAGTCGGGCTCGGACCTCGACGTGTAATGTTAGGCGGCAAGATCCCCAAAATTTAGCCTCGGTGCGAGCCGCACGGGAGGGATGACGAAGCGGCTGATCTACCCAATTCCGCTCGAGCGTAGCATTCAAGTTGCTTACACTACTCGCCTCGCCATCATCTGCTCAATCCCCCCAATAACTTCGGCGCTCGTCACCGCAGCCATGCAACGGAAATCGAGCGGGCATTCCCGCAAAAAACAGGGACTGCATTCGACATGATGCCGAAAAATCCGATGCCCCCGACCCAATGGGCCGGTTCGTTGCGGTTCGGTCGAACCGAAAATTGAAACCGTCGGAACGCGAAGCAAATCGGCCAGGTGCATAGTCCCGGTATCGTTAGTAAGCAGGAGGTCGCAACCGCGCAGTTCATTGATTAACTGCTCGAGTGTGGTTTGGCCGATCCGATTCAGGCATTTGTCACCCAGCACCGCTGCGATTTTGCCGCCGATGGCGCCATCGCCAGCGGTACCGAAGAGAATCCATTGCACTGGGAATCGCCCTGCAATCTCCTGCGCCACTTCTGCGAAGCGTGGCCATTGCTTTGCCGGGCCGTATTCCGCGCCAGGGCAGAGCCCGAATTTGAACCGTTCCCGGCGGTCAGTAATCGATTTCGCCGGAGGAAACTCCGGCTTCATCACCGCGCCCATCGTGCTGGCAAGCTCGAGATACTTGTAGGTTTGATGAACGATTCCGAGAGGTTTGCTCTCGCGCGGGGCTTGATTAATCGACCAGCGCCGCCAGTGTCCCCGCCAGCCTACACGTCGTGGAATGCCCGCGAGAAAAACTTCGAGCGCGCTGCGTAACGAGTTAGGAAAAAGGATTGCCACATCGAATGGCGGCCTGCGACGAAATAATCGTGCTGCCGCGGCGACAGATCTCGACGGCAATGCGATGATCTCATCGACTTCGGGCACGATTTTCCAAAGCGCTGCTAGTTTTTCCGGAACGGCAATGCTAACGCGCGCATCGGGCCGTCCGTTTTTTATTGCTCTGACCGCCGGCACGCTCATGACGGCGTCGCCCAGCCAGTTGCTGCTCCGAATCAAAATCCGGAACGGTTTTAGCTCAAAATCGTCCGGCAGAAAAACACCGCGCTTGTACCTGGCCAGTAGGAAATTTGGCCGCGGCGTTTTCCAGCGATTATGCACCCAGAACCAATCTTCCGGTGCGCCTCGGACCTGTTTTTCCAAAATTTCGTTTCCGTGCGCCGTCAACTTTTCAATCGATTCGCTTGAACCGTCGATTGGCGGCTCGGCCACGGCGCGCCAGCGGGCGAAGCCATCGGTATGAACGGCGAATCCAATTAATGCCGCTTGCGTTCGGCGCGCCAGCAGCGCCGGCAGCGGTGTGGTCGAAGCAAGTCGGCCGAAGAAAGGCGTCCACAAGCCGCCATCGCCGGCATGTTGATCCATCAGAATCCCGATGCCGCCGCCGCTGCGCAGCAGTTCGATCGCTTTACCGAATCCTTCGCTCCGCTCAAAAACTTCAAGACCAAAGCGGCTGCGCTCTTCGCGAACGTGCCGATCGATATGCGGGTTGCGGATACGTTGATAAACCGTGGCGGTGCGGTGGCCGCGCAGAAAATGCGGGAACAATCGAGTGCAAAACTCCCAGGAACCGATGTGGCTCAAAAACAACACGACCGGCTGCTTTTTCCGGAAACAATTTTCAATGTACTCGAAGTGCTCGATTCGCACGCGCTCGAGAATTTTTTCCGTCCGCATCCGGGGGAACTTCACGCTGCAAAGCAGGTTCGCGCCCAGCTGCTGAAAATGGCGACGCACGATCCGTCGCGTCTGTTTTTCGGTAAGTTCGCCGGCGAACGCGATTCGCACATTGCGCAGAGCAAGTTTCCGATATTGCGGCAGAACTAACCAGGCAATGACGCCGCCGATCTGCCCGACCGCGAATGCAAGAGCGAGCGGTAGCAGTCCGAACAACCCTATCCCAGTACGATAAAACAGATAAACAGCGTAATCGACCATTAATTTGTGCCTACGTTTGCCCGTTCATGGCAGCAATCAATGAAAGGAATGACGAAGCACGAATAACGAATGACGAATGACGAATGAATGACGAAGCCCGGATTTCCTGGTTTCTTGCCAACTCACTTTTGAATGTCGGTTTGGTCACGATTTATTTTGCTTATCCAACTAGGCGAGTGAACTCCTGTGAGCCCAGGACTATATGGACGTCGCGCCACTCTCCAAGAATTCGGAAGAAAAGTAACGTGTGAGCCAGTTCGTCATTTCTATCGTTTGGCGTGTTTGGCGGATGACTCTGAGCTACACTGGCCCCGTGGATCGGGACGAACTCCGAGCAGCGGAAGCGCATATCGCGCGGTTGGAAGGAGAACTGTTGCGCTTGAAGGATGTGAAGCGCGAGTTGCAATCACTGCGCGAAGAACATCAGAAGTTGCGCCGCGGCGTCGAAGGACGATTCGTCCAGATTCTTTCCGCGCCGTTTCGACTGCTTCGGCCGCGGAAAGAAACCAAAGCGGAAGCGCCCGATGAGTACGCTCAATGGTTCGCGCGCCACCGCCTTTCCGCGGGGGAAACCGCAAAACTACCCGAGCAATCGCGAAGATTTTCGTATCGCCCGTGGGTTTCGATTCTCATACCCACGTTCGATCCGAATGAAAAGTTTCTGGCTGCCGCCGTCGAATCTGTCATCGCACAGGTCTACGAAAACTGGGAGCTGATCGTGATTGACGATGGTTCGGATACGGCGGGCGTGGGGGCGTTGCTGGAAAAGATGAAGCAACGCGATGCACGAATTCAGACCGGCTCGCAAGTTCACGGCGGAATTTCCTCGGCCTTGAATGCTGGCCTGGCCCTGGCAAAGGGCGAGTGGATTGCGCTGCTCGATCACGATGATTTGCTCGAGCCCGATGCTCTCTTTCGCGCGATAGAACTCTTGCAGACCGATCGCGAGGCCGACGTGATTTATTCCGACGAAGACAAGATTGTCGATGGAAACCTGGCGGCGCCGATGCTGAAACCGGATTGGTCGCCGGAATTTTTCGTAACGCAGAATTACCTCGGCCATCTCGTGGTCATGCGGCGCGACCTGGCAGGCGCCGGATTTCGCAGCGAGTTCGATGGCGCACAGGATTACGATCTGTTCCTGCGCGTTTCAGAAAAGACCGACCGAATCCGGCACATTCCGCGGGTGCTTTACCACTGGCGTCGCACGAGAGAATCCACGGCGGATAACATCCGGCGCAAACCGGATGCGCTCGAAGCGGCGCGGCGTGGAATTCAAGAGCACATGGATCGGCGACAGGAAGATGCGCGGGTAACGATCGATTGGGGGACGCATCTGTTTCGTGTTCGGCGCGAAGTTTCTCCAGAGAAAATCTCTATCATTATTAATGGCGCCGCTGATAACGATCGAATACGAGCAAAAACGGATTTTCCGAATCTTGAAATCGTGACCGATCTGAAGGAAGCAACCGGCGCATACCTTTTATTTCTCGACCCTGATCTCGAGCCGCTGGAGAAAAACTGGCTCACGGCGATGGCTGAGCAGCTGTCGAATCCGAGGCTCGGTGCCGTCGGGGCGCGCATTATTTCGCCGGACAAGACAATTGAAAGCGCTGGGCTAATTTTGTCGCCGGATGGAACGGTGGGTTCGGCCTTTGCTGGATACGCGCGCGATTTCCGGGGAGCAAATCGGCAACTGCAAGGCGTGCGCAATTACAGCGCGGTGAGTGGTTCGTGCCTTTTAACGCGCAAAGACCTGGTCGATCGATTGCTTTTAGATTCCGCCTCGGGATCCCTCACCTTCCTTCGGGATGACCGTGTATGCATGGCGGTGGAGTTTTGTTTGGCGCTACGCGAGCAAGGATTGCGAACAGTTTCAGTCCCCTACGCGGAGCTGTGGCGCACTTCGACAAAGCAAGCTGCCAGCGTGGCGTGTCCGGATTTACAGAAGCGATGGCCGGAAATGTTTCGACGCGACCCTTGTTACAATCCAAATCTTGCTAGCGGACGGGCCGATTTCTCGCTAGGGACACAAGCGAACTAGACAGGATTGACAAGATCGGCAGGATTGGATTTGAAAAAGGCATTTCATCCTGTGAATTCTGTTTGTACAAAATGAAAAAAGAAGATATTTGGCGCGGTTTGCAGGCCACCGCCAAGAGCGCGCTGAGCACGCGCGATTATCGCGCGCCGGCGCTGGCGAAACGCCTTGCCGGTGTCGGCGTGGAAGCAGGCCAGATCGTATCCGCAAATCGTCGTTCACTCGCGGCGGTCTGGATCCCGGGCGTGGAAATTTTCCCGCGGACTATTTACGTGCAGAGACATCGGGGATTGTTCGGAGAATTCGCCCGGCGCGACGAGGGAGTGTTGGCGAGTCTGAAGTTCTGGCCCCGGCAGTGGGCGACCGCACGTATGTTCGCCAACACCGCTAAAGGTTTTCATGTCCATCCGCCGTTTATTCCCGAAGGTGAAGACGCTGCGAAATGGTTGCGGCGACAATTGGCGAAAAAAACTTTGGCTAACTACGAGGCGGAACAATGGGACGTGATGTTTTTCGTCCAGGGCCGGGTGGAGATGATTTTGCGCGATGTCCGCGAGGGATTTCGCAGCCGGATCATGCATTTTTACATTGACGGCGATAATCATCGCAGCGCGAACAATGTCGCGGTTGTGATTCCACCGGGCGTTGCGCATGCGCTGCGAGTAGAGGGGAGTGAAGACGCCATCATGGTTTATGGCACGAGCACGAATTTTGAGCCGGCGTGTGAAGGCCGGATCGCCAGCGACGTGGAATCGGCACTCTTACCGGAAAGCTGGCGAAGTTTTCTGGCGGAATAAGTGAAGCGAAAGTTCGATCCGGCAGTGCCGGAATTGATGGACCGGCCCCAACCGGTAACGTCCGAGCTGGAACACGATCTCGCCAATATTCGCTCGCTTAATCGGTGGTTTGGCAGCTATCGCCAGGTCCGACATTTTTTGTCGCGTTGGCTGAAGCCGAACGGCAAAGCGCGAATTCTGGATGTTTCCACCGGATCGGGCGATATCCCGCGCCTGATTCTTGATTTTGCGCGAAGCGGAAACGTTTCGGTTCAGATCGACGCCATCGATCAGCAGGCCTCGACTATTGAAATCGCGCGACGCCTCAGCAACGATTATCCCGAAATCGAATTTTTCTGCGCGAGCTTGTTCGAATGGAAGCCGTCAGAACCCTATGACATCGTCCTTTGTTCGCTCACCCTTCACCATTTCAGCGAAGATGACGCTGTTCGTGTCCTGCAAAAATGCCGCGAGTTTACCCGCGAACACGTCCTGGTCGCCGACTTGCGGAGATCGCTCTGGCTGACGTTTGGTGTTTATCTGGTGACCGCAACAGTCTATCACGAAGCGATGACGAAAACCGATGCGCGCCTTTCCGCCGCGCGGGCTTTTAGCTTCGCGGAAATGCGCGAATTAGCTGAGCGCGCCGGCTGGGAAAACTTCGGCCATCGCAAGTTCCCGATTGGCCGCCAGGCAATTTGGATGAACAGGGATTCATCGGTCTAAGCAAAGCGCTTATCCCCATTTGAGCTTGTGGAACAAGAACTGCTAGGCAGGCGCGCGACCAAGAGCATGCCCAGCGTGTTACTCAAAAGTCCTCTCCGAGGATGCACAGAAGGAGTAATAATTGTCCTGCTATTAGCGGCGGCGGCGTTTCTCTATTGGCCTGCTCTGTACGCAGCTGGATCACGGATGGATGAGGCGGCTCTCCTTGTTTACCCAGAGCTGATGCTCCACGGCAAAATCGCCTACCGAGATTTCGAAACATTTTATCCGCCAGCAAATCTTTGCACACTGGCAGCGGCATTTCGTATTTTTGGAATATCAATCACGACCGAGCGTGTCGTCGGTATAGTATATCGGCTTGCGCTTTTCACGGGATTATATGTGGCGGCGCGCGGTTGGGGGAAGATCGCTGCCGCGGGCGTCGTCGCAATCGCCGCCTTCGTGCTTCTGCCGATCTATTTTGCCAACGCCTGGATCATGGCGCTCGCTCTAGTTCTGGGATCGCTATCACTGCTGGCGCGATCTCTTTCTTTGCCTGCTCGATCCGGCACCCTCATCGCGGGTCTGATGGGCGGTTTGGCAATGCTGTTTCGAATTGACATAGCCCCGGCCGTGATCGCGTCGGGAGCAGTCCTGGTCGTTTGTTTGCAACCAGGAAAGTGGCGCATTTATGCCCTGGGCCTCATTCTTGGTATCGCCCCACTGCTCTTTTGGGTGGTCCAGGCCGGGTTTGGCCGCGTAATCGAAAATTTGTTTCTATATCCTGTTGTTTATTCAAGTCCGGGACGGCGGTTACCGCTTTTCGGTGAAAACGCGGAAATTCCTTTTTATCTCTGCGTGATAGTTAGCGCCGCTATACTGCTTCTCGTTAGCGGTGCAGTGGCGACATGGCAAAAACGAGGCGACGCCAATCGCGTCTTGTTGCTTGCCTTGGGGTGCTTGGGAGTCTGCGTTACTCCACAGGTTTTCCAGCGCGCTGAACCATTCCACGCCGCGACGGTCGCGCCGGTGACCATTGCCTTGCTGCCAATTCTGGCGGCTGCTCCACTCATATTGAAAAACAGAGCAAAGCTCGCCCCCTTGCTGGCGGGTTTGATGACACTCGCTTGCTTTAGTATTCTATTTTCGATCTGCCCAGAACCGAGTCGGCTTTTTGACCAGAGCATTCACAACGAACTCGTGCGTTTCGACGCGCCGGAGTACAAGGCGAGAGGCGGCGAACGCAGCTTTCCATTGAGTTCCCCAATCGACGCGCAGTCCGTGACCCGAATTTGCACGGCCCTCACCCATCACTCCAGGAACGGCGAACGTCTTTTTGTTGGCCCGCGAGACTTACGTCAGACCAACTACAACGACGTTTACTTTTATCACCTGCTTCCACAACTTGCGCCCTCTACCTATTTTATTGAGATGAATCCGTTGTCAGCCAATCGCTTCGACTCCCGGCTCGGAAGCGACATCGGTCACGCAGACTGGTTGATTCTCGATTCACAACTAAACGAGTCTCGAGAATCCAATGCCTCTCTTTGGCTTGGGCCGGACGAACCCAATGTCGTTGTCCGGGATCAGTTCGTGCAGGTGGCGCAGCTCAATCAATTTTCAATATTTCATCGCCGTCGCGATTTGTAAGCAAGGCGTTTCGGCGGCATCCTGCGCTCCAGAGATTGGATCGATTCGCATTCCCAGCATAGTCGAGAGATCCCTTGAGAGAATCGTTAAGGTAACGCAGCGGGATGCCTCGACTATGCCGGGAATAGCGAGTTTCTAAATGCAAATCATCGAGACGGTTGACACGGTTCAGATGCATGTCCGGGGACGAACAGGGAAATCTGTGCTCGTGCCGACTATGGGGGCGTTGCATCGCGGGCATCTGGAATTGATGCGCGTGGCGCGGGGGCAAGCGGGAAAGGATGGGGAAGTGGCAGTCAGCATCTTTGTAAATCCATTGCAGTTCGAGCCGGGCTCGGATTTCGAGCGGTATCCAAGACCGAAATCCGCGGACGAAAAACTCTGCGAAGAAGCAGCCGTGGATGTGCTATTTCGTCCGCGTGACATGTATTTTGATGATCGTTCGGTCTACATTGAAGAAACGTCACTGTCTTCTGGTCTTTGTGGCGCGGCGCGACCTGGGCATTTCCGCGGCGTCTGCACCGTCGTGGCGAAACTATTCAATTTACTCGCGCCTGACGCAGCTGTGTTCGGAGAGAAAGATTACCAGCAACTGGCGATCATTCGCCGAATGGTGCGGGACCTGAATTTTCCCATCGAGATCATTGGTGTGCGGACGGTGCGCGAAGCGGATGGGCTGGCGTTGAGTTCGCGTAACCAATATCTCAATGCGGATGAACGAGCGCAGGCAACGGTGCTGTATCGTGCGATGACTCGAGTGAAGGAGCTGACTGATGGGGGACAAAAGTCCGTGCGCGAATTAATCGATGTAGCGAAAGGCGTCATCGCGTCGGCGAACAGCGCGCGCGTTGATTACATCAGCATTGTCGATGCGGATAATTTGCAGCCTCTGGAAATGTTGCCCCCAAACGCAGTCATCGCGCTGGCGGTTTTCATCGGCAAAACGAGATTGATCGATAACTTGCGACTGACGTGAAGGAGTTCGATTTCGTGGTGGTCGGGAGCGGGATCGCGGGCTTGAGTTTTGCCCTGAAAGCAGCGCAGCACGGTTCGGTGGCAGTGATCACGAAACGCAAAGGGGCCGACAGCAACACGGCATGGGCGCAGGGAGGAATCGCTTGTGTGACGAGCGATGAAGATTCATTTGAGCTGCACGTGCGCGACACGCTCGAAGCCGGTGCCGGGCTTTGCGACGAAAAAGTCGTGCGCACGATCGTGACGGAAGGACCGGAGGCAATCCAGGAGCTGATGGATGTCGGCGTGCATTTCGATGAACGGGATGTGTTCGGTCATCGCGAGCTCGACCTTGGCCGTGAGGGCGGACATTCAAAGCGGCGAGTGTTGCATGTGCAGGACGTGACCGGTCGCGAGATCGAAAACAAGCTTCTGGCCGCGCTGGGCCGATCGTCGCAAGTGCAGTTGCTGGAAAATCACACTGCGATCGATTTGATCACGGCCGCGAAACTTGGATTCGCGACGGAAGATCGTTGTCTTGGTCTCTACTCACTCGATGAAAAAACCGGCAATGTCGAGACGATCCGAAGCGATCGCGTCGTGCTTGCTACCGGCGGATGCGGGAAAGTTTATCTCTACACCACCAACCCCGCGGTCGCGACTGGCGACGGGGTAGCAATGGCATGGCGCGCCGGTGTTGCCATCGCAAACATGGAGTTTGTGCAGTTCCACCCGACTTGCCTTTTTCATCCCGAGCAACGTTCATTTCTGATTTCCGAAGCCGTCCGTGGCGAAGGCGGAATTTTGCGGGACAACCGTGGCGAGGATTTCATGCCGCGATATCACCCGCGCGGTTCGCTGGCGCCGCGCGATGTGGTGGCGCGTGCGATTGACGCCGAGATCAAGCGCAGCGGCGCGCAATGCGTTTACCTCGATATCACGCACCGCCCCGAAGCGTTCTTGCGCGAACGGTTCCCGCACATTTTCGGGACTTGTTTGCAACTCGGAATCGACATGAGCCGACAGCCCATTCCGGTGGTGCCGGCGGCGCATTACCAATGTGGCGGAATTAAAACCGATGTTAACGGTGCAAGCAGTCTGCGCGGATTATTTGCCATCGGCGAAGTGGGCTGCACCGGCTTGCATGGGGCGAATCGGCTGGCAAGCAATTCGTTGCTCGAGGGTGTAGTAGTGGCGCGCCGCGCGGTCGCAGCGATGGAGCGGGAGTTTCCGCGGGAGCAAGACCATAAGATCGCGCTGCCGGAATGGATCGCGGGCGATGTCCAGGATGTGGATGAGTTGGTCGTGATCTATCACAACTGGGATGAGATCCGCCGGCTGATGTGGGACTACGTTGGCGTCGTTCGCAGCGACAAACGCCTGCAGCGCGCCGCCTCGCGCCTGCGGAATCTACAGAGGGAAATCCGGGAATTTTATTGGAATTTCAAAGTGTCGGTCGATCTGCTAGAACTGCGAAATTTGGCTACGGTGGCGGCCCTGATCGTCGATAGCGCGCTTCTGCGAAAGGAGAGCAGGGGACTGCATTACACCCTGGATTATCCGGAAGCCGATGAGGCTCATTTCCGGCGTGATACCGTGCTTTCGCGTGGGTAAATGCTTGGAACGGTTGGTGCTGTAATATGTAAATAGCCCGCTGGGAAAGGGTTCCTAAAAAGGAGGAAAACCCTTGCCTGTAGGCAGGTTTTCGGATAAGAGAGGCCACCGCGAATGAGAATAGGATTCACCCCCCTCGCTCTAGCGCTCCTCGGGACGGGGGTGGCCGTTATGGCCCAATCGCCCTATGAGAGCGCGGCGGATTTCGCCAAATACGCTCGCAAATTGCGTGACCAAGCACTTCTGAAAGTCGAGCCCCAAGTCTTTGTCCCGACCGCGTCGCGCAGCAGCAGCACTACCCGCTATCCGTGGAAGGCGAATATTGTGACGACGGTGTTCTGGGTGGGCGAACAGGCTGGCGGAAACAATCCGGTGCCGAATTACAAGAGCGCCTGGGACGCCAACTGGACCTCAAATTATGGCGGCTTTGATAGTCCCGACGCCTCCTCGCGCAGGAATTACATACCGGCGTCGTTTGTGCCGCGGCAGAATCCGTTCTACTGCGCGCTGCCCTACAACGACGTGACGCACGGCCAATTCAAACCTGAAGCGCCGCTGGTCATTCCGTGGTTCCGAAACGCTTACACCGAGCCGGGCCATTCCGTTTGCAAGGATCGCTGGCTCGCAATCCGCAAGGGCAACCGCGTGTGCTATGCCCAATGGGAAGACTGCGGGCCGTTCCGGACCGACCATTTCCAATATGTTTTCCAGAATGAACGCCCAAAGCCCAATTTGAATCATGGCGCTGGGCTCGATGTCTCTCCAGCCGTGCGCGATTATCTCGGCCTCGGCCCAACCGATGTGACCGACTGGCAATTTGTCGAAGTGCGGGATGTTCCGCCCGGTCCATGGCGCACCTATGGCGATAACAATCATTTCGTGATCGCCAAGCGCCAGGCTGAAGCACGGCTTGTTCAGCAGACGGAGGGGAGCTCGCGCTAGGTTGGAGGCGGGCGGGCGTAGCACACTAGGGCGGGTGCGGTCCCGGATTTCGCTGCGCTAGCTAGCCGCTACTTCCTATCACGCGTGGGCGCAGTTTTTCGAAGGTTGAGTCGAGCTCGTCAATGCGATCGACCAATTGCTGGTAATGTGCGCGCTGCGCTGTGCAGAAAGCGGTGAGGGGTTCAATGGCGGCATTGATTTCGCCGTAGAACAAATCGATCGCGTGTGAAATCTGATTCTCGATCGCGGCTACGAGTTCGGTCCGTTTCGCGTCCATTTGCTGGGCGTAAACACGCAAAATTTTCGCGCGCTGCCCTCTTGCCAGGAAAGTTCCAATAATGGCGGCGGAAGCCGCCAGCACACCAGTGACATCAGCGACTGCCGCGCTACTCATCGCTGCGACCAGTGCCACCAGACCACCTGCTGCCGCCACGCCCGCCGGAATCCTGAGCCGATCCGACGTTTCCCGAACTATTGTTCCCATTTGTTCTGCAATAACCTCTCCGCCACTTCGCTCGGTCAGGGCCAGCTGAATCGATTGCAACAGCTCCCGGCGTTGTCGGGCAAAATCTGGCGGGGTGCGCGGCGCCTGCGTTTTCACTTCGCCGCCAAAATGCGTTTCGATCATGTCTTGCAGTTGTGGCCAGATGCCGCGGAGATCGGTTTCAAGCAATTGGATAGCGTTTTCGATTTGGGGCTGGACCACCTGTCGAAGCTTCGTTTCCATTTCGCCCTGCAAATCACGTTGCCAATAATCGCGTCGCCAGATCATGTTTACCGTGGTCCAGAACGTCAGTTTGTTCTCGAGGAATTGCGTTCCCTGGGCCGCACAATCGCGACACGCCTGGTCGATGCCACGCACAAAACCGTGGACCTGCCGCAGCGTTTGCTCTTTGCGCGCCTGTAGAAAATGGATCAGCCGCTCGAAGCGTTCTTCATCCTGATTGATCACGCGAAAAGCTCCGCGCACTTCGGACGCGATCTCGCGCAAGACAACCTGCGCGGTTTGCCAAGCCGAGCGCAACTTGAGCGCGTGCGCACTCGCGTCCGCCATGATCAAATCGATGTGCTCCTCCAAAGGAACAATTTCGCTCTTTTCCTCAAGGCTGGTAGCGTTCGGCGCACCGGTGCGCGCGAGTAACGCTTGACGTGCGGAAACCGCAAAGATAGGCGGTACGGTCCCGAGCTTTTGCAGCGCGGTGTCCTGTAGATGACGCCGAATCACCGCGATCTCCCCCGGCTCGCGCAGATCAGCTTGCTGCAAAACAAAAACGATATTTTTCAACCAACGCTTTTGCACGAAGGCGAGGAAATCCCAGGCTGATTGCGTCCAGGGATTAACCACAGAAAAAACAAAGAGCACGAGATCGGCCCGCGGGACGAATTGCTCGGTGATGCGCTGGTGCTCCGTTACCATGGTATTGGTGCCGGGAGTATCAACCACATTGAAGTTGCGCAGGAAATCAATCGGCAGAAAACGCTCGATCAGTTGGGGTGAGACCTCGACCGTCTTTTCCACCTCGCCATGGCGAAAAATGCAAACGCGATCGGTCGCCGGAAGTACGCCGGTCTTGGCGAATTCATGGCCAAAAAGGGCATTGAGGAGGGAAGATTTTCCGGCTTTCACTTCGCCGACTGCAACAAAGAGAAGCGGTTGCCGGATATCGGTAAGTAGGGCATGCAGGGTCTCCAATGAAGCGGGGCTGCGTTGCAAGTCGGCCCCGAGTCTGAGTAAGCGGATCAGTGCAGTTTCGAGATCTGTTCGAAGCTGCAGATAGTGATCGGCGATCATGCCGGCGAGACTAAGTGCTGGGCGATGCGGCGATGGACGGCGATGGTGTGGCTGCGGGCGCAGCCGGCTTGGGCGTTGGCGGCGGTATTGGTGTCTGAAGCTTCAATAATTCCGAAACGGTGACGAATTTGAATCCTTTCGCTTCCAGCTCCGTCAATGTCTCTGGCATGGCCTGGATGGTTTGCGTGTGGATATCATGGGCTAGGACGATCGACCCCGGATGCGTTTCTTTCAAAATTCGGCTGCTAACGACATTGGGACCCGGATTTTTCCAATCAAGCGGATCGACTTCCCACAAAATAATTTCGTAACCGAGCTCGTCGTGAATGAAACGCTTTTGGCGCGCGGTAACGGAGCCGTAGGGCGGACGAAATAAAACAGGGCGCGAACCAACCGCGTTGGTAATGGCCTCTTCCGTGCGCTTGATCTGGCTGCGCACGTTCTCGTCGGACATTTTCGCCAGGTTCGGATGCGACCAGGTATGATTCCCGATCTCGTGGCCTTCGCGGACTGCGCGTTGAAGGATTTCGGGGTACTCTGCCGCATTTTCTCCAACCACGAAAAAGGTCACGTGGATGTGGTGTTGCGCCAGTAAATCGAGCAGACGCGGCGTTAACTTTTGCTGTGGGCCGTCGTCAAAAGTGAGAGCGATGAACGGACCATCGACATGAACTGAGCTGACCGTCGTCTTTGGTTCCGGCTCGGGCGGCGTTTTCGGTTTTGTGGGCGAAGGCGAGGGTTGCTGCGCCCATAAAACGGTCGCGGGAATGAGAAAAAACAGGGCGCGGAATTTTCGCAGCATGAGACCAGGAAAAGCGACAGATTGCCCTATTTTTGCGGTCATACAAGTGCGCCAGTGTCTTACGAAGATTCGGACTGGATAGACCCTGCCGAGGGCCCGGCCCGAAGCCGATTTTGGCAGCTAATCTGCTGCTTGGGAAGCTGGGATCGACGTTGGGGGGCAATGCAGCTTCGGCGGGAGGCCGAGAGGCCACACTGACGCCGAGATCGCTTAATGAATATTCTTCTTGTCGAAGATCAGGACGACAGCCGGCAGGCGCTAACCCGGTTAATCGCGATGCGCGGCCACAAAGTGACGCAGGTCGCTACAGCGGAGGAAGCTGAGCGGGCTCTCACGACCGAAAGTTTCCCGTTCCTTATCCTCGACTGGGTATTGCCGGGGAAAAGTGGTGTTGATTTGTGTCGCGAGTTGAGGGCCCGACACGATGGCGACGAAATGTTTATCTTGCTGGTGACGGCGAAAGCCGATCACGCCGACCTGGAGATGGCGCTGGAAGCCGGGGCCAACGATTACCTGACCAAACCGATTGATCTGGCGTTGCTCAATGTGCGCCTCGCGGTCGCAGAGCGACAAATTTGTGATTTGACCGAACGCAACCAGGCGCGAGTCGCACTCCAGCAATCGGCCCGGACGTTGACAGACATTCTCGAGAACACGACCGACGGTTTCTTTGCGTTGGATTACGCTTGGCGGTTTACCTATGTGAATCCGCAGGCCGAGAGATTGTTTGGCCGAGCCCGTAAAGAACTTCTCGGGGGCGAGCTTTGGCAGAAATTTCCGGAGCTCCGGAATACGCCTTTCGAGGAGAATTATCGTCAGGTGATGGCGGACCAAACGCCGGCGGAGTTTGAGGCCTGCGAGCCAAACGGCACGACCAGATGGTTTGAAGTCCACGCCTATCCAAGCGGTGGCGGGGTGTCGGCATTCTTTCGCGATGTGACCGAACGCAAGCGCGCGGAAGATGATCGGCTTACGAAAGGCAAAATTGAATCGCTAGGAACTCTGGCCGGAGGTATTGCCCACGACCTGAACAACATTCTGACCGTAATTTCCGGCAACATCGGTCTGGCCCAGCTCGAAGCACCGCCGGAAGAAAAAAATCTGCTGGGCTGTCTGGCGAAAGCATCACAAGCGGCGCAGGAAGCCGCCCACATGTCGAGTCAGCTGCTGACCTTTTCCAAAGGCGGCTCGCCTGTGAAGAAAGTTGTGCGCATGTCCGACTTGTTGGCGAAATCAGCCCATTTCTCACTGCATGGCTCGAACTTGCGCGCGGAAATGGATATTCCGCCTGACCTTTGGACAACCGAGGTCGATCCCGCCCAAATCGAGCAGGTGATCAACGCCCTTATGATCAATGCGCGGGAAGCGATGTTGTCCGGAGGAACAGTCGATATTTCGGCCCGCAATACTGAGTTGGAAAACAAACCGGGCGCGCTCCTGCCCGGCGGCCGTTATGTTAAAGTAGCGATCGCAGATCACGGCGGCGGTGTTCCATCCGATATTGCGACGAAGATTTTCGATCCATATTTCACAACCAAGCCGGTGAGCAGCGGACTCGGACTTTCGATTAGCTTTTCCATCGTCAAGAAACACGGCGGTATGTTGCATCTGGAGCAATCATCGCCTTCCGGAGCGGTCTTCTCCTTTTATCTTCCGGCAGCCCGGACAGAACCGGCGGTGATAAGGGCGATGGGCAACGGTCCTGGGATGCCGTCTCCGCTCCAACGGATCCTTGTCATGGACGATGAGGAAGGAATTCGTGAACTCACCTCGCAGTTGCTGAATACACTCGGTTATGAAGTAACGGCCGTGACCGATGGCGTCGAAGCGATCAACACTTACGAACGCGCCATGCGCCGCGGCGAAAATTTCCAGGCTGTGATTTTGGATGCGACTATCCGTGGCGGCATGGGTGGGCTGGCGACTATCGCGCGATTGCGCACCATCGATCCCAGCGTTGTCGCCATTATCTGCAGCGGTTACTCTGACGAAGCGGCGCTGGCGGAATTTCTGCAATATGGATTCCGGGGGGCGCTGCCAAAACCATTTACCCGGCGCGATCTAGCGGACGTGCTGCAACGCGCCTGTAATTGAGTTAGATTTAGCGGGCGGTTTTGCGAGAGCGGCCCTCGGCGCCAAACCGCGAAATCGCTTCAGCCTGAAAAGCGTGCTCGCCAGTTCAGCATTTAAAGTAATGAAAATATGCGCGCCATCCTGAGTGAGAACGAAGGATCTCTCCCATGCTACTGAATCTGCCAGTCATCAAGAGATCCTTCGCCCCTCTACGCGGCTCAAGATGACAGATTGTTTGCTCGCTCCGACTAGCTCTTGCGCAATTTTTCCAGAGCGGCTATGAGCGGCTCCGGGCCGCCCTCAATATAGCCCATGATATTGGCTACCGGTTTCCCCTCCGGGCTCAGCACAACCAGGGTCGGAAAAGCTTCGATGTCATACTCGCTCGCCAATTTCATGTTTTGCTTTCGCACTATGTCGCTTTGCTGTTTGAACCGCGGAAAATCTAGTTCCACCAAAACTAGATTCTTCGCCGCGTAATCTTGGAATTGCGGTTTGGAAAAAATCTCGGCCTGCATGTGCTTGCAATAGCCGCACCAATCCGACCCGGTGAAATTAAGGAGCACCAGCTTGTGATCCGATTTCGCCTTGGCTTTGGCTGCTTCGTAGTCCGTCAGCCAATTGGCCTCGGCCAGGGCCGGGCCGCAACAAACGAAAACGAGACAGCTCAGCAGAAACAGTTTCTTCACGTCACAAGTTTCCGCCAAAGAAGCGGCTTGCGCAAGCCTCCTCGCCTGCCTTTCGGAAAAGGGAAGCCCGGCGCGGCAAAACACCGGGCTTCCACCAAAAGATTTTACTTAATGTGCCCTGAGACCAGCTTGGTCATCTCGAACATGCTGACCTGACTCTTGCCGTTGAAAACGGGACGAAGCGCGTCATCGGCATTAATCTGGGTTCGTTTCTTTTTATCCTGGCAACCGTGTTTCTTAATGTAGTCCCACAGTTTTTTCGTGAGCTCGGAACGCGGGAGCGGTCTCGAGCCAACGATGGCGGAGAGTTTATCATCAGGCTGGACGGGGCGCATGAATGCGGCGTTCGGCTTGCGTTTCGACTTTTTAGCTTTGGTTTTCGGCATGACCGCTGATTAAAACCGAAGGAACGAGCAGGGCAATAACATTTTTTGCCTTGGAGAAATTAATTTTTCCCCTCGAGACGCCGGACGGCGAGCGCAGCAATATCATCCGGGGGAACGACATTGGACGGCGTGGGCGCAGCTTGGCGCAGAAAATCTTGTAGAGCGGACTGGGCGTTGCCTGGCGCGGAAAGTAATTGTTGTGCGACCTGTGCGGGCGCAAGGCGGTGGTCGTCGCCTTCGCCAACGCCGTACAAACCATCGGTGTAGAGAAGAAACAAGTCGCCGCCGCGCAGTTCCATCTGTGTTTCGGTAAAGTTCGAAGCTGCGACCAGACCAAGCGGCGGTGAGGTTGAGGCGATCGATTCGGTGGCGCCATCGCCTCGTGCTATCAGCAGCGGTGGATGGCCCGCGCCCACAATGCTGCCGGTGCCCCTCTCCGCATCGAGCGCGACGCACATTGCGGTCATGAATGAACGCGCCCCGAGAATGCTGCGAAAATCGCGATCCACTGCATGCATGATTCCCGACGGGGTGTCGTTCTCGCCGTTGGCGTGGTGAAAAAGTAATTTCGCCAACGTCGTCAGCAACGCGGCCGCCGCGCCGTGCCCGGTGGCATCAGCGATCCAAAATAGCATGCGGCCGTCGCGCATTCGAAGCCAGCCGTAAATGTCGCCACCCACCTGAATGACCGGCCGATAAAATGCGGCGATTTCCCATCCCGGAAACTCCGGAGGCTTTGCGGGAATGAGCGAGCGTTGTGTGCGTCGCGCGGCTTCGAGGTCCTGCTCAAGGTTTCCCCGCCATGCTTCCAACTCTTCGTTTTGTTTGAGCAATTGTTCGCGCATTGAACGCAGACGCAGTTGCGTTTCGATGCGCGCGCGCAGCACCTCGGGGTGAATGGGCTTGGTGACGAAATCATCTGCCCCCGCCTCAAGACACAGCACTTCGCTTTCCTCGCCCCCGTGACCGGTGAGCATGATGGTAGGAATCTGCGCGATTGCCGGAGACGGATCGGCCCGAATTTGTTTTGAGACATCGGCACCATCGAGCCCGGGCATGTCGTAATCCAACAGGAGAAGGCGAGGTGGCTGTTTGCGCACAAACGCGAGCGCTTCTTCGCCGCTCTCCGCTTCGGCGCAAGAATATCCCGCAGCGGTTAATGTTCGTGCCAGCAACCGCCGGCTCGCGCGATCGTCGTCAACCACCAGAATTGGATTGTCCTCGCTGGTCATTCCTTAAAAATAGAATCGAAAGACAATCCTGTACGACATGTATTATTGAAAAAATACACCATGGTGTTGCAATTATCGAAGCGCGCGCTTTTGAATTGTCAGTATATTAAGGTTGAATTAGAAAAGGGACGGGTTCGTCGAATCGATTCTTATGAAATTCTCACCGTGGCTCGTGTTTCTTGCTGGCTTTGTTTTTGTCTCATGCGCGGATAATGAGCCGCCAGTGCGTCATCGCGTGGCGCGTTATCCAAACGCTCCAGAAGAGCCGATAACACAACCCTACAATCCGAACCAGCCGCCTGCTCCACCGGAGACGACGGAAGAGAACGCGCCGCCAGAGGCCTCGGCTTCGCCGGCAGCGCGGACGACCAAAGGCGATCTGCCGTACGGGATTCCGGTTCCGAATAAGCCCGGATTTGTGACCAGCCCTTACGCACCGAATCAGGGCTACGTCGATGTTCGAGGGTTTCCGCCTGGCACCGAAGTAAAAGATCCCTACACCAACAAAATTTTTCTCGTGCCGTAGCAGTCGGTCGAAATATTGTAGCGGCGCTCTGGGAGCGCCGAAAATCTTTTGGAAAAACGCTCATAGGCCGGCGCTAAAGCGCGGAGGGTGGAGCCGTGCTACTTATCTGCTTTTGCCGAAGGATGGTGTAGCATCGGCTATCCTCAGCTGACTTCTGGTGGACAAGCGCGTTGGATACCGGCATGATTCCTCCTTCCAGGTTTTGGGCGGCTGGGTTCGAAAGGCACATGGAACTTCGGGTTAAACGCGCACCTCATATCGACACGGAAATCACTGTGCCGGGGGACAAGAGTATTTCTCATCGCGCCGCCATTATTGCCGCTCTCTCCAATGGGATTTGCCGGCTGAACGGATTTCTCATGGGCGATGATTGTCTGCGAACCGTGAATGCTTTGCGAGCACTCGGTGTCCGCATCGATGAACCGGAACCGGACACGATTGTCGTTCATGGAAAAAGACGCGTGCTCAATCCACCGACCGATGAAATTGATTGCGGCAACTCCGCGACTACGATGCGGCTGATGGCGGGACTACTCGCCGGCCAAACATTCGAGAGCCGGCTGGTTGGCGATGCTTCGCTTTCCAAGCGTCCAATGGGGCGCGTCATCGCGCCCTTGCAGCGGATGGGCGCAAACATTACGGCGGAAGGTCCTGAGGACACTCCGCCTCTGCGCGTTCGTGGTGGGTCGTTGCGTGGAATTCGCTACGAAATGCCAATCCCAAGTGCGCAAGTGAAAAGCGCAGTTTTGCTAGCCGGCCTCTTCGCTAAAGGCAAAACGTCAATCGTCGAGGAAACCCAGACTCGCGATCACACCGAGCGCATGCTGCGTTATTTTTTTGTGCGTACTACGCGGGAGCAGAACGGAACGATCTCGATTTTTGGCGATCAAGTTCCCGAATCGCGCGACTTCCGCATTCCGGGCGATCTTTCCTCGGCGACCTACTGGCTCGCCGCTGCGGCGGCGCAGCCCGGCGGCCACCTCCTCGTTCGCGAGGTCGGTTTGAATACCACGCGTACCCCGGTGCTTGGTGTGCTCGTGCGAATGGGCGCACAAGTGCGGGAAGCGATTGAAGATGTCGACCAACTCGAACCGCATGGCATCGTGGAAGTGACTGGCGCGATGTTAAAGGGAACGGTCATTCAGGGGAAGGAAGTCGCGCAATTAATCGACGAGCTTCCGGTTTTGGCCGTGGCCGGCGCGCTCGCTAATGGCACAACCATTATTCGTCAGGCCCAGGAATTACGGGTGAAAGAAACCGATCGAATCGCTGCTATCGCACACAATTTGCGAGTGATGGGCGCGCAAGTGATTGAGCTCAGCGACGGGCTCGAGATCCATGGCCCGGCCCCGCTGCGTGGAGGTCGCGTCGCCAGTTTTGGTGATCATCGCATCGCCATGGCATTTGCCATCGCCGGACTTTTCGCAGACGGCGAAACCATCGTGCAGGAGGCCGAAAGCGTGGAAATTTCCTACCCCGGTTTCAAAGGCGCGCTCGAAAAATTCATGACTCCGAAGCGCGGTCCGGGAAGCACACCGGTAATCGGCTCGCTCTCCCTCGCCCCGACGGAGTGAAATTCTAAACGCTCCCGCTTGTTATCCCGAGCGCAAGCGAGGGATCTCACTTATGGTCGTAGATGACACAAATTGAACTCGCGCGCACATCGTCTCCTTGCGAGGCCCGTCACCGTCTTCGCGCTTCGGGATGACAGTCCTGTGAGCTTCAAGATAAATTGATCGACCATTTCCTGGATCACCGCTGGCCGTGACCGAATGCTTGCTTCCGTGCAATTTCCAATGAAGAACTTGCGCAACCTATATGTCGTCCCATCGCATCATTGCCATCGATGGCCCCGCAGCTTCAGGTAAAAGCAGTGTTGCCCTTGCTCTGGCACAGCGGCTTGGATTTTCCTATGTCAATTCCGGCGCGATGTACCGTGCGGTGACATGGCATGTCTTGCAGCATAGCGTGGATGTGCACGAACCCGCCGCTGTTGTCGCCGCAGTCGAGCGATCAAAAATCGTTTGCGAATTCGTGGATAACCAATCGCGCATCTTGGTTGACGGTCAGGATCCCACGTCACATTTGCGGGATGACAATGTGAACCGTGCCGTCTCGATCGTAAGCAGCATCCCGCGCGTTCGCCAGATTTTGGTCCCGCGGATGCGCGAGTGCGCGAAGGCAAACAATGTCGTCATGGAAGGGCGCGACATCGGCTCGATCGTTTTTCCACAAACGCCGTTCAAGTTTTATGTCGACGCATCGCCGGAAGTTCGGCTGCAACGTCGACGGGCCGAAGGCCAGCGCGATGAAATCGCCGCGCGGGATCGTGCTGATGCTTCGCGCGCGACGTCACCACTCATCGTCGCGCCGGATGCCGAAGTGATCGATACTTCCACCCTCACGATTGACGGCGTCGTTAACGAAATCATGCGCTGGCTCAAACAAAAAGGACTCCCGATTTAACGATTTTAGCGTTTAACAAATTAACGATTACCGATGCGCGCGCTCTTACTCCAAAATGCCAATGCGGCTCGAACCTCCAAAACGCCAGTCCGGCTCGGACCTCCCAAACGCCAGTCCGGCTCGAACCTCGATCGGCTGCGCTTGCTGTGAACTTTTACTATTGGCTGGGCTACTGGCTTTCCCGTTTGCTCGCGAAAATCTTTTTCCGATTCCGCATTTTGCATCGGGAGCGAATGATCCAGAGCGGGTCCGTGATTCTGGCGATGAATCATCAAAGCTTCTTTGATCCGCCGCTGGCCGGGAATGCGTCCGACCGCGCGATCTTTTTTCTCGCGCGCAGAACATTGCTTGAACATTGGTTTTGGGGCTGGTTGCTGCCAAAGCTAAACGTCATTCCGGTTGACCAGGAAGGTAGCGACCGCAGTGCCCTCAAGGCATTGATCCGAATTTTGCGAGCGGGGGAAGCGACGCTGGTGTTTCCGGAGGGGGCGCGCACTCTCGACGGCAATTTGCAGCCGGCCCAGCCCGGCCTTGGTTTGGTCATTGCGAAAACGCTCGCCCCGGTCGTTCCGATGCGCATCTTTGGCGCGCACGAAGCATGGCCTCGCGGTAGCCACAAAATCCGGCTTTATCCCATTACCATTGTTGTTGGAAATCCGATTTTTTTTAGCGAAACGGACATCGCGGATCGCGGCAAAGGGATGTATCAAAGATTAAGCGAGCGGGTGATGAGTGAAATCGCGAAATTAACGATCGATGGCAACGACTGACGACTCGAACAAGGACGAGCGAATTTCGATGGGGGCGCTCACCGCCATGATCGCGATCGTAGTTGGCCTGATTGTCGTCGCAGTCTACGCCAACTGGCAGAATCTGCATCGCGATGTGATTGAAACGACGACTGTCACGCGCATCACACCGAGCCCTTCGGCATCACCTTCGCCTACGCCGTAGCACTGGGTCGCTGTGAATCTAAAGGTTGGGGCGCAATTGCTTTTGACTGGGAGCGGCGACTCCAAAGTCGCCGATGTTTGTGTTTTCCTTGGATGGGCGACTTGGGAGTCCCCCTCCCAGTGAATTTCCGCTGCGAATCATTGGAGTGAAGTCAGGGGAACCAGTAACCACTCTTTGGACAGAGCTAAATCTGGAAGAAACAGTGCGCTGGAGACAGTGCAGGCTACAGCACGTGGGATGTAAATAGAACTACTCCTTGCTGTCACTGCGATTTTGTTCGGTGGCCAGTTGCTGAGCGTAAGCGAGGGTATCGATGTTCTCGATCGTCTTGTCCCGGCGAATTGCCTTGATGCGCGGGAAACGCAGGGCGAGGCCGCTGGCATGGCGCGTACTCGGTTGGATGGAATTGAAAGCAACCTCAAGAACGATGTCTGGCTTCACTTCGCGATACCGGCCACGATCAACCAGCGTGTTCTGTTTGAAATGCTCGGTTAGCTCCGCGATCTCAGCGTCGGTCAATCCGCTATAGGCTTTTCCGATGGGTAACAATTCGCCGCTGTTTTCATCGCGCACGGCAAAGGTGTAATCGCTGAGCACATGATTACGTTTGCCGTGGCCGAGCTCCACGGCCACGACCGCCACATCAAGCGTCGCCAGCTCCTTTTTGAGTTTGAACCAAAACAACCCGCGGCGTCCGGGCGAATAAAAACTCTCCGGGTCCTTAATCATCAGGCCTTCGTTCAAACGCAGTCGTGCGTGTTTGAATTCGGTCTCGATATCGTTAGCTGAATGGGCCGCGACCACAGTCGCTACTTGAAATTTTGGCGGTAGCTTGAGGCCGCGCAGAAGTTCGCGGCGTTCGCGCAACGGTGTTCGTAAGAGCGACCGGTTATCGAAAAATAACAAATCAAAGGCGACAAATATTACCGGTACATCCGCAGATGCGGCCTCGAATAAGTCGAGTCCTTCACTTTTTCGTCCCAGCCGCTTCTGCAAATCGAAAAACGTCAGCTTCCGATCTTCTGCATAAGCGATGATCTCTCCGTCTAGAATCACGTTCGCGGAAAACCCACGCGCCTGATCGGCGATCTCCGGGAATTGACTTGTGATGCGTTTGAGGTCGCGAGAGTAGATTTCGGCGCGATCGCTATTTGCGTGAAGTTGCGCCCGAATCCCGTCGAACTTGTCTTCAAGATAGACTGTAGCCCCGCCGTCGCGGGGAGGGGTCGTACGCCTGTCTGGCCCGGAGCCGCGGCCAGCGACCGCGGCTACAAGAGGTGCGTCCTTCAGCGGCGCATTCGTTGTAGTGGCCGTCATCGCTGGCGGCGGAGCCTGTGATTCCGCCGCTGAGACAGCAGCCCCTACATTCTCACTAAATCGTTTCCAAATCGCCTCTGCCGTAGGTTCAGGGCTGGCAAGCATGCATTTGATCGGCCGGAATAGCGTGAGCTCGGCGCGATGAAGTTCTTGTCTTTTTGACAGCAACGCGGTGCGACCGATGTCGCCGAGGAGCATGCTCGCTTCTTTCACTTCATCAAGTGGTGCCGCGAAGGCTTTGGCGATGGCCTCCTCAACCAGGCCTTCACGCAATCCGATGCGCAGATCACCGCTCAGGATCTTAACCACGTACTGACCTTCGCGGGCGGAGAGACGCGCCAAACGATTTTGCAGTGCATCTTTTTTTGCCATCGGGCCGCGTAGTTTTTGGAGCTGTTCAAAAAATTTATGAGAATCAATCAAACCGAACGGTTCCGGAGTTGTCCGGCCATCGAGCACTTCGAAGGCCGTCTTGCCCGCGTCACCATGGCTGGAAGCAATGCGACGAAACTCTGCATCGCTCATCCTCGTCGCGCCGACGAGTGAGCGGTATATAACGGAGCCGCCGACTTGCAGCGTGCGCAGATCGCTTTGCGGGAAAGCGTGTCCGGTGAAATAAACAGTCGCGATCCCTAGTCGCTCGTCGTCCAGCGTCGAGAAATATTCTGACAGCAGGCGGACCTTCTCCAGTTTCGCGGGCGTTGCCGCAATCGCCTGACCAACATTGGCGAACTCAAGGAACTCGGAAGGCTGTACGAGGCCGTGGTCAACGATCCCGGCTACAGTAGTTGGCATCGGTGATGCCGGCTCGACGATTTGCGCAAGGGACGTTCCGAGCGTGAGCTCCATTTGGTTCTCCTCGGTCAACGCCCACGCTTCGATTCCGCGTGCGCGCAAATCGCGAGCAAAGTGTCCGGCGAATCCGTGCAACGTGAAAACTCGTTTTGGCTTTACCAAATCGACATAACGCAGGAGATCGTCGTAATCGGCGTGATCGGAGAGCGGAAAAGCCGCGTCGACCTGATAGCGATAGATTGCGTTCGGTTCGACCGCCCACCCGCTGATCATGGCCACGCGTTTGCGCGGGATTTTTTCAAGCATGCGGGAACGATTTGCGCTTGGCGGACAGATCAAGACTTTTCCGGCAACATCGTTCGCACGATAGCGAACGTACTCACAAAACTTCTGACCATATTGTTCATAGATGCGCGTCATTTGATAGACCGCGCCATGCAGCATTGGTGTCAGTTCGGCTCCGGCCAGTGCGCAAAGAATCTCCTGTGCTTTGCCCAGGGAATAGCCGAGCAACACTGGAACTTCGTTGCTGTCGATCGCTTCCCGACAGAAAGCGACGATTTGGGCAATTACTTCTTCGGTCGGCGGCAGACGATAGCGTGGAAGGCCATAAGTGGTTTCCATGATCAATGTGTCGGCTGCTGTCCATTCCGCCGGTTCGGCGGATTGACCGCGACGCAATTTGAAATCGCCGGTGTAAAGCAACGAATCATCTTCCGTCCGCAGAAAGAACTGGGCTGAGCCAAAAATGTGGCCGGCCGGGAACAATGTGATCTGCATTCCGCGGACATTTCTTTCCTGACCGAAGGGCAGGAGAATTTCCTTGCGTTTCCCGGGCAGCCGCGCCTGCATCAGACGCGCCGTCCGCTCTGAAACAATAATCTGGCGATGCGGCGCGATGTGGTCGCTATGCGCGTGAGAAACGAATGCGAAATCCTTGGCTTCCCAAGGGTCGAGCCAGAGATTTTGTTGCGGCAAAAATACGCCGCGTTCGTATCGGACATCGATCACGCCGAAATTTAGCTGGCAATTTTGCGCAGCGAAACCGCCATTCGGGGGTTATGCTTCGAGCTCGATCCGGCTGACATGTAGTTCCGCTAATTGCTGCTGGTCTGACGCAGGAGGCCGTGATGTATCGCGAGCCATATCCAACGTTCCTAAAAGACAGCGATCGCCGGCGGCCATCCTTTTAACAAGAAAGACAGACACTTCAGCGCCGAAGGTCACGCCCTGTTTGCAAAGTTCCTTACCGATACGGAAGTAGCGCAACCCTCCATCGACTATTACAAGCAGCCACATTGAGCATTTTCGGCATATCGGCTTTCTCGTCATCCACTCTGCATTGACAGTACGGCAACCAGCCGGTTTGATATTGTTGATGCGACTTACCTGCGCGTTCGCGCTTTTGATTGGCCTGAGTTCTGTCGCTCGGGGCGAGACCGAACGGAGAAACCTTCCGGTCGCTTTCAGCTCCGATTTCGAATTTCGCAAAGCCAAGATTTATACGCTGAGCCAGAACCCGTACGTAACGGGACTAAAAGCACCGGGACCGGCGGATGCGAGTAAGAAGGGATTATCCAGGTCGAGAACTGTGGATCAGGAGGCGTCGTTATTGTTTGAGCACTCCTATCGATTGCATGGCGCAGTCACCGCTTTGGATCAACGGCAACGCTTTGGCCAATATTTCGACTTCTTCTGGAGGGCAAAGCGGCCATCGGATGTGACCGTCCGATTCGAGTACAAACAGGAAAAACTCAAAGCTTTTGTCCAAGCCAAAGAGCAGACCTACCATAAGGTCAATGGAACAAATCGGAGCGAGTTTCGGGTGGTTGGCGACGAGTATTTTGATGATGGGGGAGTGCTGGCCTGGCGATGTTTACTGATCGAACACGGCCGGATTGTAGCGGAGAAACGCTCTTTTCTGTGGGATTAGAGCGTTTGACTCATCGCGCTAAATTTAATAACTTTTAATAGTCAATTGTGGAATCGTCCATTCAGGTCGGTGTAAGCGGCCCCGCCGTCTGGGTCCGGGTGGAGGGCAAAGGGAGTTTTCTAAATAGCGGAAATTTCAAGCAGTTTGCCCGGGAAATGGTGGACCGCGGCTATCGCGAGTTTGTGATTGACCTACATGACTGCGCGATGATGGATTCGACCTTCATGGGGACAATGGCCGGACTGGCTTTGCGGTTAAAGGAACTGGGCCAGGGACACTTGAGGGTGGTGCATTGCGGCGAACGCAGCCGGCAGTTGCTCTCTGGCCTCGGTCTCGATCAGCTTTTCCAAATTTCCAGCAACGGCGCCCGCGCCCCGGAATGCGATGCACTCGCAGCCACGACGATGGGGAAAACGGAGCAGGCCAGGGAAATGCTGGCCGCCCACGAAGCGCTGTGTGAAGCGGCGCCGGAAAATATTTTGCGGTTCAAAGACGTCCTCGAGTACCTCAAACACGATCTTCACGACAACCCGGTAAAGAAGTAACTTGGCCTCGATCGTCATGTGGCCAAGCTTTCTCTTCGCGGCCCTGGCGTTCGCGATTTTGGGTTGGGCTTTTACCGCCTTTCGGCAGACTCGCAAAGTTCATGCTCTCGAGCGGTCGAAGGAAGAGATCCAGGTCGAAGAAACCCTCGTCTTCGATTTTCTGCACGGGCTGGGGGAAGCTTTCCGTGAAACGATCAAGCCGCACGATTTGCACCGGTTGATTGTCGAGGGAGCGACGCGGATTCTCGATGCCCATGGTGGCGCGCTTTATCTCTCCGATCGCAGCGGCAACAAACTTGTGCCGGTATTTCTTTCCAAGGGTTGTCCGCCGCTTGTGTCGGTGCCGGGCCACATCTTACATCAAGCCGCGACCACGCCTGCTGCTTTGGAAGGTTTTTTGCGCATGCATAACGTGGCGGCCGGTGAAGGCCTAATGGGCAAGGTCTGGCAAATGGGACAACCAGTCTCACTGGGTGATGTCTCGGGAGTCCCTGAGTTGGCACGTCTGCGCCATACACCTCTCGGTACGGCGTCGTTGATGGCGACGCCGTTGCTTTACGGTAAGCAAAACATGGGTGTGCTCGCGGTCGGGAATGGCCCGAATGGCGCGCCCTTTACTCCGAGTGACTTTGTCGTTTTCAAGTCGATCGCCGAGCAATCCGCCTTCGCGCTTTACAACGCAATCATTTACTCGGAGGCGAATGAAAAGAAGCGGCTCGATCACGATCTTGAAATCGCGCGCGACATTCAGCGGATTTTGCTTCCGGCAAAGTCGCCGGCCATTCCGGGCTTCGAAATTGCCGGGATCAATTTTCCGGCGAAGCAGGTGAGTGGCGACTATTTTGATTACATCAGAGTCGACGAGAATCGGCTTGGGCTGGCGATTGCGGATGTTTCGGGCAAAGGCGTGCCGGCATCGCTGATCATGGCGATTTGCCGAAGCGTGTTGCGGAGCCAGGCGCCGCAGAATCCATCGCCGGCCGAAGTGTTAAAGGCGGTGAATCGCCAGCTTTATCCTGACATCAAAGAGGACATGTTTATCAGCATGGCATATTTGGTGGTGGATCATTCCCTTGGCTCGATTACGCTGGCGCGCGCAGGTCATGATGCACCGCTTCTCTATCGCCGCGCCCAGCAAACGGTGGAACTGGTCAAGCCGCCGGGGATGGTGGTCGGGATCGACAGCGGGAGTGTTTTCGATCGGATCACAAACGATTTCGCCATTCCGCTCAAACCGGACGATTGTCTTGTGCTCTACACCGATGGCGTGACGGAAGCTTTGGATGCAGAGGGATTTGAATTCGGTGCTGATCGGATGATCCAATCGGTACGAGCGAGCGCTGCACAAGGCGCTTCGGCCATCATCACGCGATTAATTGATGATGTCCGCAATTTTGTGGGCTCGCAGCCGCAGAACGACGACATCACTTTGATTACCATTCGTAAACATGAAAAAAACTCCTGAACCGCGCGAAGAAGACAAGATTCCACCTCCGGTTGCGACCGAGTCGGAAAACAATTCCGCCGAGACCGAAACCGCCGATGATCTGGTTGCCAGTTTGCAAAGCGATCTGGATCGATTTCGCGATCTGGCCTTACGAACGCAAGCAGACTTTGAAAATTACAAGAAAC
>JBKPMO010000052.1:0-30193 GCA_046732175.1 Verrucomicrobiota bacterium | reverse complement strand
CCTGCACGCCAAATGAATTTGCTCATTATGAGCCCTGGCAACGGGAACGCGTAAACGGTCTGCCGGGCCTGACCGGATACTGGCAGGTAAACGGCAAAAACAAAACGACGTTCAACGAGATGATCGCGATGGATCTGTTTTATCTCGAAAACGTGTCGATCCTGCTTGATCTGAAAATCATGCTCAAGACCGGTGCCGTTATCGCTGGGCAACTCTTCGAGTCTCAGCCGGCGGCACACATACACACACAGAGTCGGCAGAGGGGAAACCGTCGTTCACCGACGACGACGATTTCCAAGTTTCCTTCGGTGCTCTTATTGCCTGTAAGCACCACCGCTGCTCAATTCCAGAGTTGGCTGCTGGAGACCGCTTCTAGTGTTTGGTATCTCCTGCGCTCCCTGTGCTCTCGTGTCGAGCATGCCGCGGTTGCTCTCGTTACTCTTCTTTTGGCTTTGTGCCAAGAGGGCAGGGTGCCACAGCAGGCGAGCGCGCTCGCTGAGCAGGCGGGGGGGCTGGCTGAGAGGACTTTCGCCACTTCGCTCGTCGCGACGTCGTTTGTCACACCACCTCTAACGGAAACGACGAATCTCCACGTTGATCTGCAACATGTATCGCCACCCCCGCCGGTAGTCGCGAAGACTCGAAAGGGTAAATCTGGATTGGCAGCAAACGCTAAGCGGAGTCTGTCCCGGGCGCGGACACAGCACCAAAAAGCTCCGGCGCTTCGTATTGGGAGAGCAATCGACCGCGAGTGGCATCGGCTCGTCGCGGCACGCAAAAGCGTGCACAGCGCGTTTGCTCGCCTCATCCGTGACGCGAATCCGCAGCAATCCAAACAAAGGCACGGCAAACAGCGGGTAAGCTAAACAGAAAACACGAGACGAAAAATAGCTCGTGGCGGCAGCTCGTCTTAGCGTTTATAGTTAGACGAGAGGGCTTGCTCGGAATGCAGATTACCCTTCTGGTGTGACTGGCACGGCTAAGAAGGCGGCGTTCTTCCACAGCCAAACGCCAACGTATGCTCGCGCGAGGGGTTGGAAGTACGGCCCAACCCAGCCGAAATAGCGGCCGAGTGATTCGTAGCCGCTAATGGCGTCGATCAAACCTGGGAGATTGACCAGCGACCAGAATGCGAAAACAATTCCGAGCCATCTCATTCGTCCGTTCAATCGTAGAAACGCGATCGCGTAACAAAGCAAGCCGATGGTGAACGCTGAATAAAAGATGAAAAAGAGCGCATTATTGACGCCGCTGTACGCCTGGATCAGGGAACGGATACCGTCCCGCGCTGCTTCATCCACCGCGTTCGCGTATCCAGCGCGCCAAGTTCGGTTCACGGCGAAGATGGAAAGGGCGGTGCGGAGAATTTCGGTAAATCCAAAGCAAACGAAGGCAAGAAACCCAAGGGCTATCAGCGCGCTTTCGCGGCACACCGCTGCCCCAAGGGCGAACATCGACACGATAACAAGCGCACAGTGAACGAGGACGGCCCAGCGGTTTGCCATGTAAAATGGATTGAGTCGAAGGTCCACCTGTTGCGCGAAGGAGGTGGCGTTTCGCCAGAGATCCGGCATCAGGTGCACGACGAGAGTCGTGAGTACCGTTAAGAACGCACACACAGCTCCGAAACGGAAAAAGCGGGCTGAAAAGTTCATCTGCGTCACACCAATCGACAGTTATTGCCCGGAGCAAGTCTGAGGAGAAAGGTTATTGCGTGGTTAGTTTAACCGTTGTCGGCCTGTGGAGGAATCGTCCGATCTTAAAGCATACGCATCGGAAAGGCAGGCACGAAGGTTACTTTTTGCCTTCGAACAATGGCAAAAATTGGCTGTAGCCTTCTTCCTTCAATTTCTCGACTGGGATGAAACGAAGTGCAGCAGAGTTGATGCAATAACGTAATCCGCTTGGGCCGGGACCGTCATCGAAGACGTGGCCGAGATGGGAATCACTTTTCGCGCCGCGGACTTCGGTGCGTTCCATTCCTAAGGTGCGGTCTGATTTCTCGACGACATGTTCTTTCGCGATCGGTTTGGTGAAACTAGGCCAGCCGCTGCCGCTCTCGAACTTATCGAGTGAGGTAAAAAGCGGCTCACCGGTGACGATATCGACGTAAATCCCGGCAGCGTGATTGTTCCAGTAGGCGTTGTTGAAAGGCGGCTCCGTTCCGCACTCCTGGGTGACGTGATATTGCTGTGCGGTCAATTTCTTCTTTAGGTCTTCGGATGAAGGTTTTGTGGTCGCTCCGGGCGAACCGCTCACTGATGGATTTGTTGTCGTTGTTTCCATTTTTTTCTCCTCCTGTTTTTGTGCGCCGGCGCGGTTCAAAAACATCTGCGCGCCGATTAATCCCATCAGAACCATGATACAAATCACGAGCAGAAATCGCGAGCGCGGTTCCGGGCGCTTGGGTAGTTGGATCACGAGAGAATATAGCGGCGCGCGCGACGCCGACAACTCGCCATGAGATCAGCCACGGATGGAACACGGATACGAAAATGAAGGTCCGAGCCGGACTGGCATAGAATGACGAATGACGAAGGAATGACGAAGCTCGAATGGCGAGTTTCTAGCATAATGCCCTTTTAAGCTTTGTAATGGCTTTTTATGCGCGATATCCGCACAATCCGCGGTTCTCAGATCATCAATCGTCGCGGCCGGCTTCGGGCACGCGGATATACGAGCGGAAGAGCAACAACCCAAGGGGCGCAACCGACGCCGCGCAGGCAAAAATCAACCACATTAGATCGGGTCGTCGCGGTCCTGTCGCCGGGCAAAACATTGCGAGGAGCCAACCGCTTGTGCCGACAAGCAATTTGCCGACGAGAAATGGAAGGTAGGCGAGCGCGCCATAGGAAGCTTCCTGGCCTTTCGGCGCAATAGCCGCTGCATATTCGTAGACGCGGGGGGAATAAAAGGCTTCGCCGATGGAAAACACCGTCAGGTACAGCGCCAACATCACGTAATAGGGATGCACCGTGCCGTGTAACCGAAGATAGCCGTGCCCCAACCAACTTCCGAATGCCCCATCCGCGAGCGGCTCGAACCAATTCGTCGGCAAGGCCATGATAAAGACGCCCGCCGCGCAAATCGCGCCACCGAATACGACCATGCGGTAAGCGGAAAATTTTTGCGTGAGCGCCCCCACAACTGGCGCGAGAAAGATGATAATGATGGAATTGATACCGGCTATTTTGCCAACCGGCGCGTTCAACCCGAGTTCGCGGTCGCCAAATTTCGGGAAGACGTAATCCATCTGTAAAAAAATTGCTTTGAGGAAGCCGATGAGCAGAAAAAATACGAGCAGCCGGAAAAATGCCGACTGACCGAGCAGGCGTTTGAATAGGTCGATCGTTTCCCTCGCGCTCGCGCGAACCGTCGCCAGCATGGTGGGGTGCGTTTCTCTTTGCCGTTCCTGGCGACTCCGCAGAAAGTAGATCGTCGGAAAAAGCACGATCTCAAGCGCGAGACTGACCATGAACAATTGCTGATGCGTGGTTGGTGCAAAGCCGAAAAAGCTCGGATGAAAATCGCTTCTTCGAACAAAATCAAAAACCAAGCCGGCGACCAAGTAGCCAACATTCATGATCGCGTAGATGATTGAGAACGCGATCGAGCGTTGCCGTGTCGTCGAATACACCCGCGTCGCGGCAAGTAGGACCGGTGTTCCGAGCGCTTCGCCGATTGCCAATGGCAGAACGCCGCAGACAAGCGCAAGCCACGGGACGGTTGTCCCGACCATCACACTGCGCGCGACCGTGCAGATGATGACACCGAGGAAAAAGGTGCGACGGAGCCCAATCGCATCGGTGAGCGATCCCGCGAGCAAGGTGAAGACGGTCATCGCGGGCGCCCAGACCCAGCCCACCAAAGCTCCCGCGGCCTGATCGCTGAAGCCGAGGTCTTTCGACAACCACAGGACCATCGTTTTGTTCGTGACCGAGTAGGCGGTGTAGATCAGGAACTTGATCAGGAAGGTGAGCCACAACTCTCGTTGCGCGCCACGCAGGACGGTGAACTTCGCGATGAATCCTCGCAGTCCGCCGGCTTCAACCGGACCGAGTGGCTCTTCCAAAGCCGGAGCTGGCGGAATGATCTGAGCCACGGCTCTAAACGAAAGCATATTTGAGGCAAAAGTCGCCGTTTGCTAGACTGAAAGCGTGATCGCTTGGATGCGTGCACGCAGAAAGCCGGACGTCCTGCTGGCACTGTTGGCTCTGGCCATCTTAATGCCTCGCGCCTCGACCAATGCTGGTGACCCTTGGCCGAACGATTTCGACAAGCACATCAAAAATTGGAAAGAGGTGCCGCTGATTCCGAACGCGCAGAACGTTTGGGATGGAGAGAAGGCACCGTTCCCATCGCTGAACTGGCATGTTCGTGTCGATAACGGTGAGGTCTTTGCAACAGCCACATCGTCCCCGTTCGAACAGGACCATGGCGGTATGCCATTCAGGCCAACGTGAATGGTGAAGTCCTCGACGATGCCCGATGCCCGTGCTGGAGTGCGATTTCTGTATCAGACGGCTGGATTGTCGCGGCCGATTTCGGCGAGTGGGGCGGCAAAGTGATGTGGTTCAGTCGCGATGGCGCGAAACAAACGACATCTCGGGCGATCAAATTCGATCTTTGATCCGGACGCCGCATAGGGTATTCGGGATCGGCTCGATGGCTTCATCAGAACTTTTTTTGCGGGATAGTCTGATTGAAATTGACCGACAGTCGGATGGGAAATGGCTAACGCGGGAGGTGACACCGCTACCTAATGGCCGCGCTGATCAAGTCATGGCCAGGCTCGATGAAAATCGGTTGTTCATCGTGAAAGGAGGCGAGTTTTTCACGTATGATTTTGGGGGTTCACTCAACCAGGTAACGAACAATGCCCTGCCCGCCGAATGGCATGTCCGAGACCCTGAGGTGGCATCCGATGGACGCTGGACGTTTTGCGGAGACAACTTCTACCTCAGCGCGGGGCACTTTGTGATCGAGTTTAATCTTCATACCGCTGAGCGGCGTTACCTCGTTCCCGATAGGCGCTTTCTCAATGGCTACATTCGTTGGGAAGCTTCGATGATTTTGGGATTCAGAAAGAGGCCGGCCGGGATAGCGCCGGAGAGCACCACGACCCTGTTAGCGCAACGCCAACTGTTGGCGGAAAAGTTCGCGTTTTACGAAAAACTCCAGTCGGAATTCCAAGCCCAGCTTGAGCGTAAGCGTGGCAGGATCGAACACTGCTACAACCTGCATGGGCTGCCGTCGACGAATCCGCAAAACATCGATCCGTTTTTTAAGCTGATTTTGAAAAACTCCGGCCGGGTGCAGGAAATCGTGTTCTTTAATGGTGCATCACCGGAGCTGAAGGCCTGTCTCACCGACATTATTCAGCCGTTTCAGGTTTCTCCGTTCACAGACCACGAAACGTTAACCGTCGATGTTAATGAATTCCGCTGTCGTATCCTCGAACGTACTGAACTGTTCCAATAAGACTCCTGCTCACGGTATGGATCAGTCAGCTTCTAAATCATATTCGCAATGAAATCGCGTCCGTCGAATTCCTTGAAATCGTCCAGCTTCTCCCCCGTGCCAATGAAGCGCGTTGGAATTCCGAGTTCATCTTGAATGGCGACGACCACGCCGCCCTTGCCGCTACCGTCGAGCTTGGTCACGATTAATCCGGTCAATCCCATCGCTTCGTGGAATTGTTTGGTTTGGGCGAGGGCATTGGTGCCCGTGCTCGCGTCGACCACAAGCAGGATTTCGTGAGGTGCATTCTCATCCTGCTTCGACAGGCTGCGTTTTATTTTTGCGAGCTCTGCCATCAGATTCGATTTTGTGTGCAATCGGCCCGCGGTGTCGGCAATGAGAAACTCGATGTCGCGTTTGTCAGCCGCCTGATACGCCTCGTAGCAGAGCGCGGCCGGGTCGGCGTTGTATTGTCCGCGAATCATTTCAACCCCGATCCGCTCGGCCCAAATTCCTAACTGCTCAATTGCCGCTGCGCGGAAGGTATCTGCTGCTGCCAGTAAAACGGTGTGCCGCTTTGTTTTGAAAAAATGCGCCAGTTTCGCGGTCGAAGTCGTTTTGCCCGTACCATTAACTCCGACAATTAGGACTACTTTCGGATGGGCGGGCAGCGGGCGAATTGGCGGCGGATTGATCGGGAGAACGCGGCCAATTTCGTCGCGTGCTACTTCGCTAATATCATTTGCCGTGATCCGGGTCCGCGCCTCGCGCTCCCGAAGACGCTGAACGATTCGCAATGTCATCGGCACGCCGATATCCGAGCGAATGAGCGATTCCTCGAGCTCATCCCAATCAACCGGTTTGCCGGCAAATCTGTCGATGATGTTCTTGAAAAATTTCATGACACAATACCGATCGCCAGGCAGCGGCGGTCCACCGAAGCGTCCGGGCGATTGAGGTCAATCGGCCTTTACTTTCGAGTTTTCCTTAAGGAGCAGCTGTTTCTACCTGCCGACTACAACAAAAGCGATTTCCAGTCGCTCAAAAAAATAGGGTTAGACGACTTGATAATCGCATTATTTAAGTCGGCAGTTCGGAAACAGCCGTTCCTTGTTCGCCGTTGGCCTGCTGATGCTTCACCGCTTCGCGCGCCGGGCGTGTTAATTCTTTTCGAACCTGATCAAGAATGCCGTTAACAAAACGGCCGGATTCGGCGCCGCCGAATTTCTTTGCCAGCTCGATTGCTTCATTAATTGAGACTACCGGCGGAATGTCGTCGCGATACAACATTTCATAGATGGCGAGACGCAATACGTTGCGATCGACGGCGGCGATGCGGCGAAATTCGTAGTTTTCGGCATAGCGTCGAATGCGCTGATCGATTTCTTCGAGATGCGCGTTCATCCCATCAATCAATGGTTGGGCAAACTCCCGGACCCGCGGCTTGGTTGGAAGAAATTCCCAGAAATCTTCCATTTTCTCCGGGCTGTCGCCGTGCTGCATGTCGCGCCAGAAATGATATTGCAGCGCCGCCTGGCGCGCCTCCCGCCGCCGGCCCATTGCTATTGTCGGGTGCGCAAGTCCGACATCACATTCGCGATCTCGATCGCAGCGCGTGCTGCCTCTGTGCCGCGGTTGATTTTGTCTTCGAGACAACGTTCCTCTGCGTCGATTTCCTTCGAAAAAGTATGCACGCAATTGATCACCGGTACGCCGTAATCCAACGCGATGCGCTGGAGCGCGTCCGTGACAGAACGCGAAAGGTTGTCCGCGTGATTAGTTTTCCCTTTCAGAATAACGCCAATAGCAACAATGACGTCCGCCCTTTTTTGGTGTGCCAGCTCGCGCACGACAATAGGGATTTCAAATGCACCGGGCACCCGATAAAGCGAGACCTTCGCCACCGGTGTTTGTAGCGCTCCGGTTGCGCGGTCGACCAGACCTTGCACGTACGTTGGATTAAATTCACTGGCGACAATGGCGAACGTCCGTTTCGCCGCGACGACGCGCGGTTTTGATAAAACAAAGTGCGACAAGCGAGGATTAGCGGGCTCGATCATAGTAAGTGACCCATTTTTTGTTTCTTGGTCTCCAGATATTTTTCGTTGTGCGGGTTCGGCCGACTACGAATCGGCACCTGTTCGATCATCTGAATCCCGTAACCTTCCAACCCAATTACCTTCTTCGGATTATTGGTTAGAAAACGGAATTGGCGCACACCGAGATCGAACAAAATTTGCGCACCCAATCCATAATCGCGCAAATCCATGGGGAAGCCAAGCCTGGCATTGGCTTCGACGGTATCGAGGCCTTCCTCTTGTAGTTTGTAAGCGTGAATTTTTGCGGCCAAACCAATGCCTCGACCCTCCTGGCGCATGTAAACCAGAACGCCATCGCCTTCTTCGGAAATTTGGCGAAGCGCGGCGTGCAACTGATTGCCGCAATCGCACCGGCGCGAACCGAAAACATCGCCGGTCAGACATTCACTGTGCACTCGCACCAAGGTTGGCTTGTTCGGCGAAATCGTTCCTTTGACTAGCGCAAGATGATGCGAGCCGTCGAGTTTCGAACGATACAGATGCAGATCGAAATCGCCGTAATCAGTCGGCATCTTCACGATCTGTTCGCGTTCGACCAGTTTTTCGCGCACCCGCCGATGCGCGATCAAACTCTGGATGGTGCAGATGCGCAGCCCATGTTTTTTGCGGAACCGCATCAATTCCGGCAGGCGAGCCATCGTCCCATCGTGGTGCAGAATTTCGCAAAGCACGCCGGCGGGCTGGAGTCCGGCCATGGTGGCGAGATCGACCGCCGCTTCGGTGTGACCGGCTCGACGCAAGACGCCACCATCCTTCGCTCGCAAAGGAAAGACGTGTCCGGGTTGCACCAAGTCATTCGGTTCCGAGACCGGATTTGCGATGATCTGAATGGTTCTCGCCCGATCGTGTGCACTGATCCCGGTTGTCACGCCATCCGCGGCATCGACTGAGACGGTGAAATCGGTCGAATACATCTCGCGATTTTCCGCCACCATGCGTTTCAGCCCGAGTTGTTCCGCGCGCGCGTTCGAGATCGGGACGCAAATTAAACCGCGCCCATGCGTAGCCATGAAATTGACCGAGGCCGGGGTGGCCGTTTCTGCTGCCATCACCAGGTCGCCCTCGTTCTCGCGATCGGCATCATCCGTCACAATCACGATTTTCCCGGCCGCGATGTCGGCGACGACTTCGTCAACCGCGTCGAATTGAAGTGTTTCCTGCTCGGATTGGGTAACCATGGCAGACTAATAGGTTACCTTTGTCGTTCGAGATCAGCAACTCTGAGCGTGAGTTGAACATGCGTTTTGGTGGCTCGACGAAGTCTCGGTCTCACCACCGTCGCGCCCACGAGCTGATTTTGGTAGGGCGACGCTCTGCGGAGCCAAAACGAAGTTATAATATATTGAGCTATCCGTATTCCTTCCTCGAGGAATGTCGCCCTACCGATTAGCGCTGCTCGCCACAATTGTCTCCGGCCGATACATGTCGCGATTACTGCCCTGAAATTCCGCTTTCAATTTGACCTGAAAATGTGAGAGATCGATCAGGTCCCAGCGTGTAAACTTCCAATGCCGATCGGCGGCCGGCTTTTCGTGTTCAAAGCCAACAATGAAATGCACCGCATCCCCTCGCACCTTGTTAGTTGCGACCTTGGGTTCGAAATAAAAAGTGCGGAAAGAACTGTCGCGGCTTCCCACCGCGTAAAGTTTTGGATCGAGATAGTAAACACGGTGCGATTGCTGATCGATCAGCTCCAGGTCGGGATAACCCGAACGTTGAGTTGCGCCTGCCACTGTTTTCGGAAAATCACAGCTGAGCCCTGGCGCTTTGTTCAAGAGTTCGCGCATCACATCCTCAAAATGACTGCTCACCTCATTAATGCGCGGTATTCCCTGAATCGCGCTACTAGGCACATTCAATTGCGCCATTACTTCATCGAACACGCTGCTGATTTGTTTCAAGACTCGCCCATCGGTTTCGTTCTTCGGGTTGAAGGCAAGCACCTGCTTTCCCGTGGCATCGAAAATCACTTCGCTAAACGGAATTCCGCGCAGTTGCGCATCTTCCTGCAGCAACCACGGAATCAACGCGCCGATCGGTGTTTTCTCAGTGTTCGGTAGAGCTGTAGTGGTTTGTGCGCGGAGGTCGGAAAACGCTATTAGGATAGCGATCATCCCGACCAAACGAGCGAGATGCCCGAAGGGAAATCGCCTGGAGGACATGTTCAGCCGTCTTTTGCCAACGGAGGGGGCCCTTCCTTCCATCGATGTAACGCGACCAGAGCCGTCGATTGAGATTATTCGATTGTCACGCTTCTTTCAACATCAGCGAAGCTCTTTCGCACGATTTTTCGGCTCGGGCCATGCACGCGCATTAAAACCCCGTTGGATTCCACCGCGTCGCCGATCTTTTTCAGTGTTTGTCACAGCCCAATCGGGTGCCAGGCTGTCTTCATCTCGACAGTATCGAGAATCCAATAGGGATTTTCCGCATCGTGCGCGAAGTAGTTTGCAACGTCGCGTCGAGTGTAACGCTTGACGTTGATGGCGCTGCCGGCCTGCAGTGCGGCGCTGATTTTTTCATCCCCACTGGCATCAACGATTGCGTTTACGTCCATGTGACTGGCGAAATGCGCCGCGAGCTCGGCGCGATCACCGGCGAGAAGATTGAAAACGCCCGCGGGAAGGTCACTCGTGGCGATAATTTCCGAAAAGGTGAGGGGAGCAAGCGCGTTTGCAGCCGAGGCAAGGGCCACGACGGAGTTACCGCTGGCAATGATCGGCGCAACGACCGAAACCAATCCGAGCAAGGCCGGTTTGTCCGGTGTTAGCGCAACAACCACCCCGGTCGGCTCGGGGGTGGTAAAATTGAAATGCGAGGTGGCGACAGGATTTACCGAGCCGAGGACCTGCGAAAACTTGTCGGCCCAACCGGCGTAATACACCAGCCGATCTATCGCAGCCGTGACTTCCCGGCGCGCCCGCGGCGCGGAGCGATCCACCCGCGAAAGCTCGCTCTCCAATTCCTGGCGCCGCGTTTCTAGCATTTCCGCCGCGCGATATAAAATCTGACCGCGCAGATAAGCGCTGCATTTCGTCCACCCTGTGACGGCGTTTCGTGCTGCTCGCACCGCATCACGAAAATCTTTTCGCGACGCGCGACAGTAATTTGCCAGCAGCTTGCCCTCCGCATCGCGCGCGGCCATGATCCGTCCGCTTTCGCCGCGCGCGAATTTTCCGCCGATGAAAAGTTTGTAGGTTTTCTGCACGGCTAGCCGGGTCGCTGGTTTGGGCATAAACGTCAGGATTGCGCGAGTGCTGAAAAAAGAAAATGCTAAACAACGGATGAAGCCAACCGACAAAATTTATGTTGCCGGCCACAGCGGTTTGGTCGGCGGCGCGGTTGTCCGCCTACTAAAGACGCGCGGTTTCGGCAGCCTGATTACGCGGTCGCGGTCGGAGGTTGATTTGCGCGACCAACGGGCAGTGCGGAATTTGTTTAGAGACGAGAAACCGGAACTGGTGATTCTGGCAGCGGCGACGGTCGGTGGAATCAAGGCCAATATTGAGGCACCGGTCGAATTTTTGATCGAAAACCTTCAGATTCAAAACAACGTGATTCGGGCGGCGCACGAGGCGGGCGCGCGCAAACTTTTGTTTCTTGGCAGCTCGTGCATTTATCCCAAATTCGCTCCCCAGCCGATTCCGGAGAGTGCGCTTCTTAGCGGGCCGCTCGAACCGACTAACGAAGCCTATGCCATTGCGAAAATTGCCGGCATAAAACTTTGCCAGGCTTTTGCGCGCGAGTACGGCGCAAATTTCATTTCGCTAATGCCGACAAATCTTTACGGTCCGGGTGACGATTTTGATCTCGAGACTTCACATGTGTTGGCCGCGTTGTTGCGCAAAGCACACGAGGCGAAAATGAACGGGGCGGGGGAGATGATAGTTTGGGGAACGGGCACGCCGCGTCGCGAATTTCTGCACGTGGATGATTTGGCGGCGGCAGTTGTGTTTCTGCTCGAGCAGTACGATTCTCCCGAAATCATCAATGTTGGCTGCGGCGAGGACATTTCAATTCGCGAACTGGCCGAGTTAATCTGCGATGTGGTGGGCTTTCGAGGCGAGCTAAGGTGGGATCATTCAAAACCAGATGGGACGCCGCGCAAGTTGCTCGACATTTCCAGGATTAAGAACCTCGGCTGGGAGCCAACGATTGTGTTGCGGGATGGCATCGCGCGGTTCTACGAATGGTTTCTCGATAATTACGCGCCGCAAACGATAGCGAGTGGGCCATGAAAAAATTGCGCGTTGGCGTCGTGGGCGTCGGTCACATTGGCAGCAATCACGCCCGCATCTATTCCGAACTGCCAAATGCGGAACTGGTCGCGATTCTTGATATTGATGCGGCGCGAGCAGGCGAAATTGGCGCGAAACACAAAGCTAAAGTCGCGGCGTCGCTCAATGAATTCGCCGGAATAGTTGACGCTGCCTCGGTTGCGACCCCGACGAGCGCGCATTTTTCGATCGCGCGCGATTTGCTGGGGCGGGGCAAGCATTTGCTCATCGAGAAACCGATCACCGAAAAGACCAACGACGCGCGAGACCTGGCACAAGTGGCTGCCGAAAAGGGGCTCGTCTTGCAGGTCGGCCACGTGGAACGGTTCAATCCTGTTTTGAGCGCGCTGGAACAGCGACTGACTCATCCGCGTTTTATCGAAGCGCATCGTCTCTCCCCATATCCGAACCGCAGCACGGAGATTGGTGTTGTGCTCGATCTCATGATTCACGATCTGGAAATCATTTTGCATTTGGTCGATTCGACGGTGGAAAATATCGATGCCGTAGGGGTACCAGTGCTGAGTCGCGGCGAAGACATCGCCAATGCGCGGTTGCGTTTCGTCAGCGGATGCATTGCCAATGTCACTTCGAGTCGCATCAGCCCGGAAAGGATGCGCAAGATTCGGGTGTTCCAGGAAGACGCCTATCTTTCGTTAGATTATCAGGGTCAGAGTGGCGAAATCTATCGCCGGGTTGACGGGCACATCACGCGCGAGCCTGTCGCGATTGAAAAAGAAGAGCCGTTGCGGCAACAACTCGCTTCTTTCGTCGATTGTGCGCTTACCGGTGGTGAACCGAGGGTCTCCGGCTCGCACGCGGCCGCCGCGCTCGAGCTCGCCGTCGAAATAACCCGGCGAATCGCGGCGTACTAAAATGTCCGACACAACCATCTATTTTGTCGCCGGAGAACGGAGCGGTGATAATCACGGCGCCGCCTTGCTAAAGGCTCTGCGGGCCCGTGCGCCGAAGATGCGATTTCTCGGGCGGGGTGGGCCTAAAATGCGGGCCATTGCTGGTGGTCGGTTTCGCGATTGGATCGATGAGACTGCCGTCGTCGGTTTGTGGGAAGTGATCCGACGTTATCCGTTTTTCCGAAAACAATTTCAGGCCACGATTTCGGAGATTGACGCGGCGCGACCAAGCGCGGTGGTGTTGATAGACTACCCCGGGTTCAATCTTCGGCTTGCTCGTGCCCTACGGGCGAAGTTTTCCGAGCTGAAAATTATTTACTATATCAGCCCGCAGGTCTGGGCGTGGAATCGGCGGCGCGTTTCGCAGATGGCACGGTCGATCGATCTGATGCTCTGTATTTTTCCATTCGAACCCGAGCTTTACCATGAATCGAGCCTGCGTGCGATTTTTGTCGGCCACCCTATGACCTCGGCCATCCCGAACGAAAACGCCATTCCGGCTAGGAGCGAGGGATCCAGCGACGAAACCTTCAAGCAAATGCCGCGGGATTCCTCGACTCCACTTCGTTCCGCTCGGGATGACAATCTGATTGGCTTATTTCCCGGCAGTCGTGAGCGCGAAGTGAAAAAGATTTTCCCGGTCATGCGCGAGACGGCCGTAGAGTTGGGCCATGAAAATCATGATCTCCGTTTTGCCGTCTCAGCTGCATCGGAGCCGCTGGCGGAGTTGATTCGCGCCGACCTTTACGGCAAACACGCCACGGGAAAGTTTTTTATTGTTAAAGGTGAGGCTCGTTCGTTGATGGCGAAGGTGAATGTCGGAATGGTGGCGTCAGGAACGGCCACGCTCGAGGCCGTGTTGTCTCAATTGCCTTTTGTGCTGATTTATCGAGTAGCGTGGCTGACTTATTTGGCTGCGCGTCTGGTGGTGAAAATAAAATATTTGGGAATGCCGAACGTGCTGGCGAATCGCGAAATTGTTCCCGAGTTCATCCAGCACAAGGCACAACCACGGGCCATCGCCGACGCGGTAGCGCGCTTATGGACGGACAAATCAGAACGGGCGCGCATGCTCTCCGATTTTGCCGGCGTGGCGCAGAAGCTCGGCTGCGGAGAAGCCGGGGAAAATGCCGCTGATGCAATCATAACGGAGCTGCGCCGCGCTGGATGAGAACTATCTGGGATATTTCGCGGCCATTGACCAACGATCTCGCGCCATGGCCAGGCGACACACCGTTTCGGTATGAGGTAAAGTGGCACCTGAGCGAAACCTGTTCAGTCAATGTGGGCGCGGTGATGATGAGTGTGCACAACGGAACGCACGCGGACGCGCCCTCTCATTTCACCCGGGAAGGAGACACCATCGATTCCGTTCCTCTGGAAAACTACATCGGACCGGCGGTAGTGATCGACTTCGCAGAAAAGTTTTCGCGCACTCGGCCTTTCGTCGCTATTGCAGATTTGGAACACGCGCGCTCGCAAATCGCAGAATCGCGACGGGTCTTGCTAAAAACGAATTGTTTCCCTGATTCGAGACGATTTCCAGATTGGATTCCGGTCCTCAAACCGGAGGCAATCGCATGGTTACGCGAACTTCGTGTTGTCTTGCTCGGGGTCGATCTGCCTTCCGTCGATCCGATCGAAGCGAAGGTTTTGGCGAATCATTATGCGCTGACCGCCGGAAATATTGCCATTGTTGAGTCGCTCGACTTGAGCGAGGTCGAAGCAGGAATTTATCAATTTGCCGCGTTACCGCTGAAAGTAGTGGGCGGGGACGCAGCACCGGTGCGCGCGTTGCTCTGGCGCGATTAGGCGCTCGTCATGTTGCGAGCCTTCGACAATTCTGGCGCGTCAGGTTTTGCTCTCGCGGCCTCTAAACTTGATGGCTTTAAGCCATCAAGTTTCCGGAAGCTCAGAGCTAGTTCAGAATTTGCGAAATGGCTTCTAATGGAATCGCACTGATCGTTAGCATCCTAACGATTTGCCTTTTTTCTGTCACCAATCTGCCCTGGACACTCGACGACTACGATCAGGCAAAACAGGCATTCGTTTCTTACCAAATGATCAGCCAACAGCGCTGGCTTTATCAGACGACACCGCACGAAGGGATGGCGGGCAATCCAAAACGTCATTCCATTCATCATATCAACAGTAAACCACCGGCGGTCGCCTGGATTTCTGCGGGGCTTTATGAAATTGGTCGCTCATGGGATCTCGCGTGGCGTTTCCCTTCCTTCGCTGCCGCGGTCGCACTCGCATTTTTGGTTTTTCGCAGCGCTCGAGCTTTTGGTGATTTGCCGGCGCTGATCGCGTTGGCGGCATTTGGTCTGAATCTCTTGAGTGTGCGATTGGCGACCCTGGTTCGAACCGATATGCCGCTGGCACTAGCCACCTTTGCGGCCGGGTTATTGGTGTTCGAAAAAATCCGCACCCGAACCCTCTGGAATATGCGCGATCAAATCGCGCTTTTCGCGGCGCTGACCGCGGCGATGTTTATCAAGGGACCAGTCGTTTGGGCCTTTGTTCTACCGCCGCTGGTTCTGTATCAATTGCGCAGGAGATGGCGTCCCGTTTTTCCGAATGCGTGGAGCGGATGGACTCCATGGATTGCTTCCTTCGCCTTGTTCTGTCTTTGGGTTATCGCCGGGATCCGTTTCATTGACGGATTTTATGAAGACGTTGTCTTAATCGAATTCGCCGGACGCTTTCATGAGGGGATTCATCGGTCACAACCGTTGCTTTTCTATATTCCGCACCTGCTGCAAAAATTCGCGCCCTGGAGTTTGCTTATCATCGGATTGCTCATGATGGCGTTGCGGAAGACGAAAGCGACGACCGGAAAATGGCTGGCTGGGCTTTCTCCGGAGATGTTCTTTCTGGTTGCCTGGGTCGTCGGCGGAATCGCAGTGATGTCCTTGATTCCATCGAAACGGGTGGATCGAATTTTTCCGGTTGTTCCGCCGCTTTGTCTTCTCCTCGCTGCGCAACTGAATACGATCAATATTGTTCGCGTTCGCCGACTGGCGCTGTTCACCATCACTTTCGCTGCGATTTTTACCGGTGTCTATTCGGCCGTGCGAATGATCGACGGTTATCGCAACAATCGCGATGCGCTGGTCAAGTTCGGGCGCGAAGTTCGACGGATCGCTGCGGCTGAACATTTGCAATACGAAATTCTTCCTGCGAGCGACGAGGGGTTACTCTTGTATCTGCAGCGACCGCGTTTTTTCCGGGAGCCGCCCGTTGGGTGTAACGCTCTTGTCGTTCCGTTGGACGAGGAACCGTGGAGCTCGGGTCGTTTTTCTTATCGCGTCACAGTGGAAAAGAAGGGCGACGAGCCCTCCAGCTACGGATTTGTGGCGCCGCTGCCGCTTCACAGATAGACTCGACTTTCGCTGATAACCCCTTACTCTCGTTAGCTGGTGGAGGTCCCAAAAGCCGAGTTCGAAACTTTGTGGGCGCCGTGGCGCTTTGAATACTTCGAGAAATCCAGCCGGGCCGATTTCCTGGCGGAGGCGGCGCGCGCCAGCGATGATGCTGCCCATCTTGTTTTGCTGCGCCGAAAGAATTCCTTCCTGATTATGAATCGATATCCCTACACCGTTGGACATTTGATGGCGGTGCCGTATCGAAAAGTGGGTGAGCTGCGCGATCTCGGCGAGAATGAAATTGCCGAGCTTTTTTCGCTGGTGGTGCGCGGGCAGGAATTGTTGCGACAGGTAGTGAAAGCTGAGGGGTTCAACATCGGGATCAACGTCGGCGAATGCGCGGGCGCAGGCATACCCGACCATCTCCATATTCACATCGTCCCGCGTTGGAGCGGCGACACAAATTTTATGCCGATGCTTGCTGGGCCGCGCGTGCTCTCTCAGGGATTGCACGACCTTTATCAGAAGTTGCGAGCCGCAGCGGAAACATCTCCGGCTGAAGCGAAATGAACACCTGGATCGAAGGCCCACCGCCACGCGAGAAGAGACCGATGGGATGCCTCGGCAAGGGTTGTCTGATTCTTACCTGCTTCATCATTTTTCTAATTATCGCCGGTGCCATCGGCTTGTATTTCGGATTCAAGACCCATTCGGCGGTTTTGCGCAGTGTTCTTTGGGCGAAGAAAACGCACGTTTTATCGCAGGAACCTTCGCCCGTGCCGCAGTTTGAAACCACCGAAGAAAGTGTCAGGACCGCAAAACAGAAATGGGAGGATTTTGAAAGCGCTCGCGATCAGCCGGCCCATATCGAATTAACAGCTGACGATCTAAACAATTTGATCGCGAACAATCGCCATGCTCGTGGCAAGGTTTTCGTGGGGATAGAAGGCAACCGTCTGCACATTCAAACGAGCGTGCCACTGGGCGAATATGTCGGTCGCGGTCGGTATTATTTGAATGGCGACATCGAGATTCAGAGCAATGGCCCGCAGACACTGGAAAACCCGCGGCTGGGTAGCATCACCATAAACAACGAGCCGCTACCGCCGGATGTGCTTGACTGGAAATATCGTTCCCGGCCATTGCGGGAATACCTTGGCGAATACCGAACAACTTACGGTGAGGGCACGATCGAAATTCGCGACGGCAAGATAATCATCGATAGGCGCTGATTCGGCAGGCAAGATGCCTGCCGGCCGCGTCAGGCTGGAATCCTAACTTCCGATCTCAACGGGCAAGATGCCCGTGGGCCCCACAGGCTCCGGGCCGGACTGGCCGTAGACGCCTGTGCTACTAGGGCTGCATGATCTCGCGCGCGAAAACGTTGAGTTGACCATCCTCCTGTTTTCGCACGTCGGTAATTTCAAACGGACGAACTTCATCGCGGCTCACAATTGAACCCGGTTTCGGCGGGAGATAACCCGCGGGATATTCGACAATGATGCGGGTGGAGTTTCCACCGGCCAGAAGCATTACCGAATCCGGCATGCGCGATCGCGGCCGCAAGACGGCTTTATTCGCATCTGCGAAATTGACCACGAATTGTCCTTTGAGGTAAGTGCGTTCTCCTGAAAGACCGCGGTCAGCTACCTGATTGAGGTCCGTTGTCGCAATGAGACGGCCCAGCGGCATTTTGCCGGGTGGATACGTTTTCCAATTCCCGCCGCCTGCGGTCGATGCCAGAGCGGTGCCATCGGCCGGCTCATTGGGAGTTGAGGTTGGACTTAACGTTTGCGACGGGGCCGTCGATAAGGTTGGGACTGGAGTGTTAGCTTTGGCGACTTGCATCGCCGTGGCGCTCGGTGTTGCTGTTGGCTTTTGATTCTTCGCGATTTTTCCGGCTTTCCCCGCCGGGGTTGGTTTCGTTGTCTTGGACGGTGGCGGTGGCGGCGTAACAGCCGGTGTTTCAATTGGCAACGCCGGTTCGACATGGACAAGTTGGTTTTCGCTCGGTGGCGGTGTCCCGCCGGGCGAGATTCCCGGGATCGCGATTGTGCCAGGCGCCGCCGGTTCCAGTTGACGCAACTGTACGAATCGATCTTCGGCGGCGCGCAATTGTTCGCGTTTGAAAAGCGGCCAACCAGCCGCAAGATTGAGATCGAGCGGGGGTTCCAAACTAAACGTGCCGGCGCCGCGGGTAACGGTGTAAGTTCCGTAAAGTAACGGCATGGCCGTGACCAAGATACGACCATCGGCCGTCCGATCCGCGTGAATCACCGCCGAAATATCGTGTGATCGCTCAAGCTTGATCTCGAGACCGGGAGCGAGTGTCTGGCGCATCAACGGAACGTCACGGCGATCAGCTGGATAAACGTGTTCGAGCAGAACTTCCCCGTTATCAATCGCAGCAGCGAGGGCGACCATTCCGGATGTGAAAATATCTGCCGAACCGAGTTGGTGAACCTCGATGATGCGAAAACGTCCGACCACGTAGGGGACAAGGCCGTGGACCTGCTGGAAATTGCGAATGTAATTGCGCGCTAGCTCGCTATTCGTTTTGGATAACTCCGCTTCGCCGAGGGGAGCGTAGCGGTCATGCAGTTGTTTCGGGTTAAGAAACTCACCCGCCGGCGCCGCCGTCAGTTCGAACCGCCGCGGCGGATCAATGCGATGCAGTTTTCTTAGCAGCCGATAACTATCAGCCCGTTCCGGTTGCCAGAAAACATAGAAGCTTCCCAGCCAGGCGGCAAAGGCGAAGCCGGTGAGAAGAAGAATCACCACCGTCCACACGAAATAGTTCACTCGCTGCCGGGGCCGGCCATAGGGCGTCTCGTAGCGGAAAAATTCCTGTGCCATCAGAGAACACCACTCACTTTAGAGCGAGCGCGTCGGTTCGAAGGAAGAACCGCAGCCGCAGGTTCGGGCCGCGTTTGGATTAACAATCTGAAAACCCGCCCCGGTTAGGGCATCGTGATAATCCAGAGTTGAGCCGCGCAACAACTGGGCGCTGTCTTCGTCGACGAAAAACTTCACCCCGTCGCGTTCGATGACGGAATCGCCGGGGCGAGCTTCTCCCAGAGTCATCTCGTAGTGCAGACCGGAGCAACCGCCCTTTGCAATCCCGATGCGCAACCCTTTTTCCGCGGCTGCGCCCACCAGGGCTCGTAATTGCCGCACCGCGCTGTCGGTAATCTCAATCATTCACTCAAGGAAACGTACGATTCACCCATTCGAAGTCAATCAGCACGCGCCTTGCCTAGGGCGAAGAAAACAAGGAGGGGCTGTTTCCAACGCCAGTCCGGCTCGGACCTGCCGACCGAAGTAAACGGCTGTCGCAGATCGCCGCATATTATCGGAAAAAACGTCCAACCTGTTCCCTCGGCAACTGCTTGCATCGGTTTGGGCGACTTCGCTAAAGAGATTTGGCAGGCGGAGCGCCTGCCCTACAATCAGAAGTCCCGATGAGCCGGATCAAACTTCTTCCCGAAACTGTCGCCAGCCAGGTTGCGGCTGGCGAAGTTGTGGAGCGGCCCGCTTCGGTGGTTAAGGAACTGGTCGAGAACAGCATCGATGCGGGTGCTCGCTCGATTGAGGTAGGGATTCAGCGCGGGGGGATGTCGCGCATTCGCGTTGTCGATGATGGGTGCGGAATGGATCGCGACGACGCTTTACTGTCGCTGGAGCGGCATGCCACCAGCAAGATTGCTTCCGCGGCCGATCTCGCAGCCATCTGCACACTCGGTTTTCGCGGCGAAGCGTTGCCGAGCATTGCGAGTGTTTCGCGTTTTCGATTGACGACACGCGAGCCGGGCGTGGTTGCCGGCACGGAGATTCTGGTAAATGGCGGACGCATCGAGACGGTGCGCGACGGCGGTGAAGCACCAGGAACGCAAGTCGAGGTGCGCTCGCTGTTTTACAATGTGCCGGCGCGGCGAAAATTTCTCCGTTCCGAAACGACGGAGACACGAAACATCGAGCACCAATTTTTTTTGCAGGCGCTGGCGCATCCCGCGATTGGCTTCAGTCTGGTGCGCGACGAGAAAGTTGCACTGCAAATGCCGGTAACGACGTCGTTGCGCGATCGGATCCGTGACCTCTACGGTGCCGAATTTCTCAACGACCTACTGGAGATTTCTGAACGCGAACACCGTGGAGTTCGGATTCGAGGCTGGATCGGGCGCGCCGGTGTCAGTCGGCAAACGCGCGCGCAACAATTCGTTTTTGTCAACGGCCGCGCAATCGACAGCGGTATTCTCGCCACTGCGCTGCGCGAGGGTTATCACACTGCTCTCATGCGCGGACAATTTCCGGTCACATTCCTGTTTGTCGATCTCGACCCGCAGGATGTGGATGTGAATGTTCATCCGGCAAAACGCGAAGTGCGCTTTCGTGATCCTGCGAGGACTCGCGAAGCAATCGTCGAAGCGGTCCAGCGCACGCTTGAAAGTGGCCGCATTGATTGGCAGCGAAAATTCAGCGCGCCAATCCCGGCGGCTAACGCAACAACGGCGACGACGAGCGTTCCTGTCGAAGGTGCGTCGCCCCAGGGTCCGCCACCGACTGAGCGTCCCGCTCCGCATCCGACTGAAATCAGTGCGCCGGCTTCGCCGCGGCAACCCGAAGTCATCGAACGGTCGACGCCAATCGCGCCGGAGCAACCCACTTTGCCGGAGCCGGAATTGACAGGTAGGGGCGATTCGCCGACTCGCCCCTGGGCGAGTCCGCGCCGGACTGGCATGGCGAATCGCCCCTATCTTGAGCCCGGACCTGCGCCGTCACGCGATCAGCAATTTCAAATCATCGGTGTGCTCAACCGGCTTTACGTTTTGATGGAAAATTCCGAGGGGCTCGTTCTGGTCGATCAGCATGCCGCGCATGAGCGCATTTTGTTCGAAGAATTGCGGCGGCGGATGGAGGAGCAGGGAGTTCCATCGCAGCGCATGCTCCTGCCGCAGATTTTTTCTTTGCCGCCGCGCGACGCCGAATGGGTCGAACGCAATGTCGCAACCTTGCAAAAAATGGGGATCGGAATCGAGAGCTTCGGCGCCAACAGTTTTCGGGTCGATACCTTGCCCGCTTTTCTCGAGGTCGTCGATGCCGCCGATTTCTTGCGTCGAGTGATTGACGAATTGAAAACGACCAGCCGCAGCAGTTCACCTTTACGTCTGGGCGAAGATATGATCGCGAAAACGGTTTGCCGCCACGCCGTCAAAGCGAACGATCCGCTGCGTTATCCCGAAATCGAAAAACTAATTCGCGATCTGCTGGCCTGTGACCTGCCCTACTGCTGCCCTCATGGTCGTCCGACCATGATTCAAATCTCGCACGTCGAACTGGAGAAGAAATTCGGACGCAAAGTCTAGTGGCTATCCGCCAAAAAAGCGAAAACGCCAAAAGGATCGAAGGAGGCGACAGCAAGATTGGCGTTGTAGCGGCACTTGCAGCAAGCGCCGAGCTAAAAACCGCGCTCGGTGCGGCGAGCGCCTCAACATCTGTTACAGCTTAATTCGTTTAAAACAGACTGTGTCATGTTTCTTTCGTGAAAAACGTTCCTCTTGTGCCACTGCAATGCTTTCTCCATTTCGGACCAGCGAATCATGATAATAGGCAGAGATGCCGAGTATGTTGACAGTACTGCCGCAGACGGTTTGCTCCTTTAGACTCACGTTTGAGTATGCAATCGAGGTTCGTATTAGCGCGGGCCCAGTGTTTCGCGAACGTGCGCAGTAAGTTCGCGCGTCTCTTTCTGGTAGTCGCCGCGACTGAAGTATTTTTCTAGCCACACGTAGAGGCAGATGAAGAGGTAGCGACTTCCCATTTCTTTGATTTTGAGCTTGGCCCTGCCGGCGCGGCGATTGCGCCATGTAATCGGAATCACTGTCCAGGTGTAACCCCGCACAATAGCCTTTAAAGGGATCTCGACGGTGAGATTGAAGTGAGGCGAGAGGAATGGACGGCAGCCTTCGATGACGTTGCGGCGGTACGCCTTAAACGCATTCGTAATATCGTTAGATTTAATACCAAAAAGGAAGCGGATAAATAGATTGGCGCAGCGATTGATCCAAAGTTTTGGCCAGGGATAATCGACAACGCCGCCGCCTTTGACAAAACGACTGCCGAAGACGCAATCGTAGCCGGAGTCAAGGACCTGCCAGTAGCGTACTACGTCACGGCAGTCGTCCGATTCGTCGGCCATCATGACGACGAGAGCATCGCCTTTGGCGTGATCGAAACCGAGAACGACTGCACGGCCGAATCCGTGGGCTTCGCGGTTTTGAATCACGCGCAAGGTCTCGATCCGCTTTTGGGTTTCCTGCAAGATTTCCCAGGTTCGATCGGTGCTGCCGTCGTCGACGACGATAATTTCATGCGGGATGTTGTTTAGCCGTAGCTCGACGTGCAAATGTTCTACCGTCGCTGCAATAGATTCCGCCTCATCGCGCGCTGGTATTACGACGCTGAGTAAGTCGAGCGGTAATTGTTTGTTCACCGGCATCTCATGAATCCTGTGGTCGCCTCGTTCTGTCGAGGCGTTCCCCTAGCAATGGCATGCCCCACAGCGACAGAGGAAATGCCATCACGGAGAAGAAAGGTCGAGCCAGCTGGGGTTTCGTTCGGCATGGCTGGCAATTTCATCAAGGACTGAAGGAAGATCACGTTTTGGACGCCATTTAAATACGGTTGTCGTTTGCCGGTTATCCATGACCAGCCATGGAACATCGAATGCGCGCGGTGTCGGCTCAGAAGCAATCGAATGTTTACCGAAACGCTTTCCGCACCAGCTTGTGAGCTGAACGAGGGACATCGCATTCTGGGAGCCGCCTCCAACGTTGAAGATGGTAATGCCGGATTGGTGAGAGCTATCTATTTGCTTTGCGATAAGCTCAGCCAAATCATCCGGGTGAAGCGCGTCTCTCACCTGCCGGCCAGAGCCATCAAAACCGATATAGCTTAGAGGACGTTTTCGGGCATAAGCGTGAATCCAATAAGAAAAGACGCCTTGCTCAGCAGTTCCAAACTGGCCTGCGCCGGCGATTACGCCACACCGATTAATCCACACCGGGAACGAAAAGCTGTGGTGATATTCCAAGGCCAGCGCCTCCGACGCGAGCTTCGTGCTGCCATAGAGTGAGATTGGAGGTGAAGTGGAGAATTCAGTCGTTAATCCATTGATCGAAGCTCCGAGGGACGGCTTGGCATTTTCATTCCACTCGAATGCTTCATTGCCTTTTGTCAACGGTAGTGCCGCAAGTGCTGGAATGGAATAGACTCGGCTTGTACTAAGTAAGATCAGCCCGGCTTTAACTCGCTTGCAGTACTCCAGTAGGTTCACCGTTCCATAGAGATTGTGTTCGATTATCTGGCGCGAACTGCTGCGATTATCCACTCCGGCGAGGACACTTGGATTGGCAGCAGCATCAACCACCCAATCGACAGCCGGGAGGGTCTCGAAGTCGGAAGCATTTCGAACGTCCCCGTGCTGAACCCTGATTCCGCGTGAACGAAGGACGGAGCGATTCGTCTCACTGCCCGGCCGGGCGAAGTTCTCGATGCCAATTATTTCGCACGAAGGCTCTCGTTGGCGAAACCAGTTTGCCAGGGAACTACCGACAAAACCACAAAGTCCTGTAATGAGGAGCCTCATCGCAGGGAATGACAATGCGCTCCGATTGCTGACGAGACAAAATTATTTTTGACCATGGAGGCGTTGAAGCAGACGATCCTGCGATTTTACCAAAAGGCTGACAAACGGTAGACAGGCACAGTGAACGATTTTCTGCTTTCCATTTTACTCGGCATCGTCGAAGGGCTAACGGAATTTTTGCCAGTTAGCTCGACCGCGCATCTCCGGATTGCCGAGGCCCTGCTGCGTCTCGATCTGCATGATGCCTACTGGAAGATGTACACGATCGTGATCCAGTTGGGAGCGATCCTGGCGTTGCCGGTTTATTTCTGGAATCGGATCCTGAAATTTCTCTCCACCTTTCCGCGCGGAGACAGCGGGAACCGTAATGTTATCACTCATCCGCTTGGTCTCACGATCATCGCGTTCGTTATCACGGCAGTGCCGTCGTTTCTTTTGAAAAAACAGATCGGCCAAAACCTGGAGAATCTTTGGGTAATGGCGTGGGCGTTGTTCATCGGTGGCGTTATTATGTGGCTGGTAGATGCGCTGTGTCGCAATCCACTCACTCTGCGAATGGAAGAAATATCGTTGCCCCAGGCCGCTTGGATCGGTTTCGCGCAAATCGCGTCGGCGGTTTTTCCGGGGACCTCGCGCTCGATGTCAACCATCGCTGCTGGCCAGCTGGTCGGGCTGAGCCGGAGCGCGGCCCTCGAGTTTTCGTTTTTTCTTTCCATGCCGACCATGGTGGTCGCGACCGGCTACGATTTGCTCAAGACGTTGCGGCATGGCAGCGATGAAACAGGACTCGCGCCACTAATCATGACCGGGCACAATTGGGTCGTGCTCATAATTGGCGCAGTCGTTTCATTCGTCGTCGCGCTCGGTGTTGTCGCCTGGTTCATGAACTGGGTGCGGGCACGCGGGTTCATGCCCTTCGCCCTTTATCGAATCGTTTTGGCAGTGATATTATTTGCGCTCTTGATGCGTGGTTTGAGTTAACGAAATGGCGACGACCGAAGTTATCCTGCCCGACTTGCAAAGCTGCGTCCTCTGCGAGGACGTGCGGCACGAGTTTAACGGGATGCAGACTTTGGTCGGCGTGATCAATATCGTGCCTGCTCCGCAATTGCCGATCACCTGCATGCGCCTTTGCATTTGGTCGCGCTGGTGCAGCGGCGCGGGGAAATTCAAGCAACGGTCACGCATCATTGGCGTGGATGAGCAACAGGTTTTGGCGCAGGCCGAGGTGGAATTTGAGCTAAAAGAAATCGAAGGGCACGCCACTAACGTGCATTACTTTGGCGGAGTTCAGTTCCAGCAATTCGGATTGCATCACGTTGAGATTTATCTTCAGGATGAATTGCGATTGCGTTTTCCGTTGCCGGTGGTGCGCGTAGTGGCCAAATGAAAATCCGATGGATCCGGAAGGACGCGCTTCTGCGCGTCCCTCCGCCACTTTCGCTACGCTCGCCAGAGGACCAGGATTAAGATAATCAGCAATAAGAGTCCGCCGCCGGGGAAATAGCCCCAGCCTTGGCTATATGGCCACGCCGGCAAGGCGCCAATTAACAACAGCACCAGTATGATCAATAGGATGGTACGCATATTTTGTTGAACCAACTCTTAATCGTCGGACGTGCCCAGAATGGTCTTGCGCCCTTCGCCATCACTCTTATTCTTGAACGCAGTCCCGACTGCCTCGATGGAGCGCGTCGGGACAAAATTTTGCCCAAAACATCATGGCCAACACGATCCTGATCGGCGCGCAATGGGGCGACGAAGGGAAGGGGAAGATCATCGACGTGCTCACCGCCGACGCCGATATCGTTGTGCGAAGCCAGGGCGGTAACAACGCCGGCCATACTGTTATTCATGGCGGGAAGAAATACATTTTGCATTTGATTCCGTCTGGAATTCTGCGGCGCGGCAAAGTGTGTGTGATTGGCAACGGCGTCGTCGTTGATCCCGTTGCGTTGGTAAAGGAGATCGATGGATTACGAGATCTGGGAATTAAGATCGGCCGCAATCTGTTGGTAAGCGATGCCGCGCACCTGGTCCTGCCGTATCATCGAGCGTTGGACGAGCAGCGCGAGCTGCGCAAAGGCGTGACCAAAATCGGGACGACCAAGCGCGGGATTGGTCCCGCTTACGGTGATAAGGCAGCGCGAACGGGCCTGCGGGTTTCCGATCTGATGCAGCCCACATTGTTTTCGAAGAAGCTCGAAGCCAAGATGCGTGAGAACAATGCCATTTTGCGTGCCCTCGGCGCCGAACCGAATGATTTCGGCGAAGTAAACCAGCAATATTTGGCGGCGGGCGCAGCGCTGGCGCCGTTTGTTGCGAACACCGTGGTTTACCTGCACCGCGCTTTGCAGAGCGGCCGCGAAATTTTATTTGAAGGCGCGCAAGGAACTTTTCTCGATATCGATCACGGAACCTATCCGTTCGTGACCTCATCGAATACAACGGCGGGCGGTGCTTGCACCGGTTCTGGTGTTCCGCCGCATCGGATGGATCGCGTCGTGGGCGTGATGAAAGCCTACACGACGCGTGTTGGTGAGGGGCCGTTGCCGACGGAAGATGCGGATTTTGCCAAACGATTGCACGAAATGGGGCGCGAATTTGGGGCGACGACGGGACGCGCCCGCCGCTGCGGCTGGTTCGATGCGGTGGCGAGCCATTACGCCACCATGATCAACGGGATCGATGAACTGGCGATCACCAATCTCGATGGCCTCGATGAAGTGGATCCGATTTCCATTTGCGTCGGCTATCGCCTTAACGGAAAACGTCTCGACGTTCCACCCTGCGATTCCACGCAATGGAACAATTGCGAGCCAATTTATGAAAGGATGCCAGGTTGGAACAAATCGACGCGATCCGCGCGAAAATGGTCCGACCTACCCAAGCCGGCACGCGATTACCTTAAACGAATTTCAGGGTTAACCGGAGCGAAGCTAACAATCGTTAGTATCGGGCCGACGCGGGCGGAAACAATTATGCTTTGAGAAATGACGAAAATCATTCCGCGACACATTGCCATCATCATGGATGGGAACGGTCGCTGGGCGAAGCAGCGTGGTTTGCCGCGAATTAAAGGGCACGAAAAAGGCGCGGACGCAGTGCGCGAATGCGTGGAAGGGTGCGGTGAACTGAAGGTAGAATACCTCACGCTTTATGCTTTTTCGGCGGAAAACTGGCAACGGCCGAAGAGTGAAATATTCGCCTTGATGCGGCTGCTCGAGAAATTCTTAAAAGATAAAACACCAGAGTTGGTTGAGAAAAATGTGCGGCTTCAGGCAATCGGGCGGCTGACCGATTTGCCGGACAATTGTCAGAAACGATTGCACGAATCAATCAAACGCACGGCTGGGAACACTGGGCTCACGCTTATACTTGCGCTCAGTTATGGGGGACGAGATGAGATCATCGACGGGATTCGGAGTTTGCTGCGAGAGGTTGAGGCGGGTCATATCGATCGGGCGATGATTAACCCGGAGATGTTCAGCAAACATTTGTATACGCGGTATTATCCGGACCCGGACCTGCTGATTCGCACTTCGGGCGAGATGCGCATTTCAAATTTTTTACTCTGGCAGCTTTCCTATACAGAGATGTATGTAACTCCAAAGCTCTGGCCGGATTTCACACGAAAGGATTTATTTGCGGCGGTAGAAGATTTCGCAAAGAGGCAGCGACGTTACGGCGGGGTGTGATTCCGTTTCGAAGGGACTCGCTTCCGCGCGTCCGGGGGCGACTTGGAAGTCGCCCCTCTCAGTCATGGCCGCGGCCAGCGACCGCGGCTACAACAGCTCTTCCGCGATCGAATCGGCGAGCAATTTTCCCGCCCGTGTCAAGGAAACGCGACTCAAGTCCTGCCGAAGCAATCCGGCACGGCTCAGCGCATGAGCTCGATTTATCGAGATTGTATCCGTGGCAATTCCCTCCACCGTGCGCAACCCCAGGGCGATGCGCTCCGCCCGTTTCATTTCCGGAGTCAATCTTTCTACGGATGTGACTGGCGATTCGTTGGCAAACAGGCGGCGTGCGTATTCATGATGATCGGCGACGTTTTGCCAGCGCTCGAAACCCCGTGTAGAGAATGCGCTCGGGCCAAGCCCCACATAATCTGCCCCGCGCCAGTACGCTTGGTTATGCTCGGAACGAAAACCCGGAGACGCGTAGTTTGAGATTTCGTAATGGTCGTAGCCCGCCCGCTCCAGCGTGGTCATCGCCATTTCGAGAAAACGGGCTTCCCTCTCCTCATCCGCGGAAAATTCGCCGCGCTCGAATCGCGCGAGAAATTCCGTGTCCTCTTCATAGGTGAGGCAATACGTGGAAACGTGTTCGGGCTCGAGCGCGATTGTTTTCTGCAATGAATCTCGCCATTGCCTTTCGGTTTGCCCCGGCAATGCAAACATGAGGTCGATGCTGATGTTGGAAAAGCCGGCGTTGCGAAAAATGCGAAACGACTCTTTCGCCTGCGTGGCGTTGTGCTCGCGACCCAAAAGATTAAGCAAATCGTTATCCCAACTCTGCACACCGAGACTGATGCGATTGACGCCAAATTGTTTCAGCAACGCAGCCTTACGCGCGGAAACGCTTCCCGGGTTGGCTTCGATCGTCCACTCTCTTAATTGTGAGAGATCGAGCCGCTGATGGAATGCGGACAAGATGAATTCCAATTGCGCGGTTGTCAGTGCGGTCGGCGTGCCACCACCAAAATAAATGGTCGATGGCAACAAGGCGGCAGTCTCTTGAAGCTCACGTACGAGTGCGTCGCAAAAGCGCCGGACCTCCGCTGCGTTTCCGCGCGTCTTGTAAAATGCGCAATATGGGCAAATGCGCGCGCAAAATGGAAAATGGACGTAGAGATGGCGGATCACGTCGGATGTGTGCGCCTCGTTGTCAGTCACTGGTATGTGATCTCTTTCATGTTCCGAATGACGAATCAATGTCGAACCACGGATGTGCAAATGGAAGATAGGCATCTTTGCCTGTCTCGGCTGATGGGCATCCTGCCATCGAAATTCACGAGCACGACAAGCTAAAAGCTTGTCGGCCGAGTCGGGCTGGAAGCCTAATTTCCATCATTCATCATTTCGACAGAGTCGAGTTAAGTCTCGCGGAGTGAAATAAGCTGAGCAACGTTTGGTTTATGAACGAGCTCGAACTGCTGAAATCGGTTTCACGCTCGTTTTACCTCTCCATTCGATTATTGCCCAAAGCGCTGCGTGAACCGGTGGCGGTGGGTTATTTGCTGGCGCGGACGAGCGATACCATTGCTGATAATAGTGCGGTCGATGCTGAAAAACGGATTGAACTACTGGACCGGTTCGTGCGCGCGATTGCGGGAAAAGAGCAGACGATTGGGAAAGAGCTTGGAAAGCTTCTCGGTTCGCCTCGGGATCCCTCGACTTCGCTCGGGATGACGGATGGTGAGAACGCGCTACTCGGTTCGGCCGACGAAATTTTGCGCTCGCTGCAAAATCTTTCACCTGAGGATCAGCGCGATGTTGGTGAGTTGCTCGCAATCATCACGCGCGGTCAGCGCCAGGACTTGAAACGATGGCGCGGGGAACTGAGCGCTTTGTCCAACGCCGACGAGATGCGGGAGTACACTTATTTGGTTGCAGGTTGTGTGGGCGAATTTTGGACCCGAGTTTGTTTTCGCAAAGTGCCGCGTTTCACGGCGCGCAGCGAAGCCGATATGTTGGAGTTGGGAATGAATTATGGGCGCGGGTTACAATTGGTAAATATCTTGCGTGACGCCGGGAGCGATTTGCACGCAGGTCGTTGTTACTTTCCGGAGGACGAATTGCGTGCCGCCAAGCTGACCGCGAGTGATTTGCTGAACGCGCCGGCTGAGTTTTTGCCGATTTATCAACGTTGGATCGCAGAAGCCCGCGCCGGCCTGGATGCGGGGCTGGAATACTCCATTGCGATTAATCCACCGCGTGTGCGTGTCGCGACTGTGCTCCCGGCAATGATTGGCCTGCGTACCCTTGAATTGATCGAACAGCGTGGGCTGGAAGCTTTGCGCACACGGGTGAAGGTTCCCCGTGGCGAAGTGCGCGGGATGATTGCATCAACGACCATCACTCTTGCGAGCCAAAGCCGCCTGCGAAGGGCGCGAGCGAAACTGTAGCGGCGGCGCGTTACTTAGTCGGTTCTTACGGCGCGAGTGAAGCGACGATCTTCTCGAAACGCGGATCGCCGCGGAGCTGGTCCCAATTGGGGTCGAGTTTTAAGTCGCCGTAATCAAGTCCGGGAACTTGAGGCGCTAACTGCTCCAGTTGCGCAATCAGTGGAACGGTGATGACGCAGCTGATTTTCCTGTATTCAAATGACTCTGCTGGGCTTCCGGCCGATACAGGGCTTCCGGGGGCTTTCTATGCTAATCCGGTAAGCCTTCCAGAAAACGAGAACGCTGCGACGAGTTACACAC
>JBKPMO010000051.1:0-22787 GCA_046732175.1 Verrucomicrobiota bacterium | reverse complement strand
GTTCCCCGCGGTTACACGAAAAACTGCACAAGGTCGGCCCGCGTCACGAGTGCGCGGCGACTTTGATCGCATCCGGTAATTGTGAGCACAACGCGCCGCCGCAAGGCGCGCCGAAGCTCGAGAATGCGCCGAATTCGCCGGCGTTCCTACCTCAGCGATTCCAATCCGTTATTGCCGCTGTTCCTTCTTCGATTCAGGAACACGCGCCGCCCGCCGACCGCTGACCGGTTGATCTTTCCGCCGTCGCGGCGGCAATCTCGACGCGTTCTCGACGTAGCCGGATCAATTGTGCGCTGAACGCAAGTTTGGTTTCTAACCAGCCCTGCTATGACCGGGCTTTTGATTATGCACACTAATGAAACGAATTTTCTTGCAGGCCGCGATGATTTTCGCGGCGCCAATTATTTTGGCACAAACACCAACTCCGGCGGCTCCGAGCCCTAGTCCAAGCGCGAGCCCCGCCCGGACTGCCGAGGCCGAGCGCGTTACTGTTGTAGGCGGCGCGATTGAACGGAGCGAAACTGATACTGCTCAGTCGGTCGTTATTGTAAATGAAAACGGCTTGAAGCTGGCGACGACGCCGACACTGGGCGACACGCTCGCGACGGAACCCGGTATAGGCGCGAGCGGTTTTACTCCGGGTGCCAGTCGTCCTGTTATTCGTGGCCAGGCAGACAATCGCATTCGTGTTCTTAACAATGGCACTGAGGTCTTCGACGTCTCAAACCTGAGTCCGGATCACGCGCCCAGTGTGAGCACCTTGCTGAGCCAGAGTATCGAAGTCGTGCGCGGGCCGGCGACGATTCTATACGGCTCGGGCGCGATTGGTGGCGTCGTCAATGTGACCGATAATTTGATTGCGGTCGAGCAACCGCCGAATCCGGTCAGCGGCGAAGTTGATGGCCGATTCGACAGCGCAGACCTCGAGCGCAGTGGAGCGATGGCGCTTACCCTCTCGCCATTTCAACATCTCGTCATTCACGCCGAGGGGTCGTGGCTGCGGACGGACGATCGGCGGATTCCGGGTTTCGCGCTGGACGAACGCATTCGCGCAGAGCTCACCCCGGAGCAAAAACATAACGACGGCTTCGGCGGAAACCCGTTCGGTGAAGTGCCAAACACGTTCGTGAAGACGCAGGATTTCGGCATCGGCGCATCGTACGTGTGGGACAAAGGTTATATCGGTGCCTCTTACAGTCACTTTCATTCCGAGTACGGCGTGCCGGACGATCCAGAAGTGGACGACCCGACCGTTCCGCCATCCCGGGTTCACCTGGAAGTGCGCAAGGACCAGTACAACCTGCGCAGCTCGATCGTCGATCCACTGCCGTGGTTTTCGGTGGCGAATTTGAAGTTCGTTTACACCGATTACAAACACGACGAGATCGACGACGAAACCGTCGGGGCCACCTTCAAAACCAAGGGAGTCGATTCGCGGATTGAGCTTCTGCATAAGCCGATTGGCATTTTCGAAGGCTCGATCGGGTCACAGATATTTTACAAAGAACTCTCCATTCTTGGTGAGGAAGCATTCTTACAACCCAGCACGACTTTCGCCGTTGCCGGTTTTGTTTTCGAGGAGGTGAAATTGAAGCCAGTTCGTCTTCAGTTTGGGGTGCGTATTGAGCATCAGTCGATCGAGATCGATTCGAGTGATCCAGCTTTGACTTCACTGACCTCACCGAGTCAAAAGAGCCAAGAATTTTGGCCAATCAGCGGCGCGGCCGGAGTTCTGTATGATTTTGCTCAAGACTGGCAGCTCGCGCTCAATCTAACGTACTCACAGCGCGCGCCAACCGCGGAAGAACTCTTCGCACGCGGCCCGCACGATGCGACATTCCAATTCATCATTGGCGATCCCACTCTCGACGTGGAGACAAGCCGCAGTGTCGATCTTAGTCTTCGGAAAACTGCTGGCGTTATCACTGGCTTCATCAGCGGCTTTTACACGAGCTACGATGGTTTCATCGACTTTGCTCCCACTGGCGATTTCGAGGATGGTCTCCGCGTTTTCGTTTACACGCCCAAAAACGCAGAATTCTTCGGCGGTGAAGCGCGCATGGATATTCATTTTCTGCCGCTGACGGTTACGAAAACGAGCGAGGTCGCGGATTCAAAGTCGGTCAAGAACGTGATCACGAAAGGCGAGGCCGTAACGCAGAAGAATCCAAACGACCTCTACCTGCGACTGCAAGGCGACTATGTCCATGCTGAGGACTCGGACACGGGCGAGCCGTTGCCGCGCATCACACCGCTCCGTTATTCCGCCTCGCTCAATTATGAAAGCGATCATTGGACAGCAAGCATTGAAGGACAGCGCGTGAGCCGGCAATACCGTCATTCGGAATTCGAAACATCAACGCCGGGTTACACGTTTTTAAACATTAGCCTCGGCTACAAATTCCAGTGGGATCACACCTACAATTTCGTTTATCTCAAGGGCACGAACTTGCTCGATGAAGAAGCACGCGATCACCTTTCGTTTTTGAAGGAAGTGTTGCCCCTCGCCGGTCGCGGCGTTGTCGTTGGGATAAGAACGACATTCTAGCCACTTGAGCATGAGGTTTTAAAAACCGCTTGCGCAATTCTGATCGCGAACACACTCTCCCCCCGAGAATGAGGACGCGCGTCTGCACCGGCATTAGCGTTCTGATCGCATTTTTCGCGGCCTTAACCCTGGGGAGCACGCCGCGCTTGCACGATCAACTGCACCCCACTGGCGCGAAACACGAATGCGCCGCTACCATCATGAGATTTGGTAATTGTGAGGACGGTGCTGCGCCCCAGGTTGTCCTCGCAGTTAAAAATGTGCCGAACTCGCCCGCGTTTCTTCCGAAACTCTTTGAGTTTGTCATCGCGTCAGTTCCTTCTTCGGTTCAGGAACACGCGCCGCCCGCTACTCACTAAACACTTCGCGTGTCCGCGACGGGCTGCGCACCTATTTTTGCGCAGCGAACCTCACCGCGCGCTAATCGCTCGCATCCTCGCCGGCAGGATTCTCAGCCGGCATTAATCCATTTCTTAATGACTAAATTCCAATTTCTAGTTGCAATCTCGATGATCTTCAGCGGTGCAGCCTTGGCGCAAACGCCTGCACCGACGGCTTCCGCCACCGTTTCAGATGTTGCCGCGTTGCGCGAGCAAGTCCAGGCCCTCACCGAAACCGTGAAGCAATTGCAACAGCAGGTGAAAGATCAGCAAACCTTGCTGGAGAACGCGAACCTTGCTGGAAATCAACCGCAAGCGGAAGCCGCCGCTTCACCGAGCGCATCTCCTTCGCCAGGTGAAAATGCGCCATTCCCGACGACCGACACCTCGGTTGTCGCAGCTGCACCAACACCCGGTCTGAATGCAAATGGGACTCCTGCCGCCGGAGGGTTTCCAACGACCGACGAATCCGTCGTCGCGTCGACACCCGGCACTACAACAACAGCTGAGACGCCGCCGATCCAGACATCAACCAGTTCGCTCACCCAGCCGATCACGATCGCTGGTGGCGGAAAAAATTATATGAACATTTCCTTCGACGGGATGTTCGCGCTGGCGGGATCGAGCGCGCGCGATCTTTCCCACATCGAGGTGGGCGATCACGATCCGCAGCAGCGCGGTTTCAATGCCCGTAACATCGAGCTGGCGCTCGATGGCGCAGTCGATCCTTACTTTGAAGGTTTCGCCAACATCGTCTTCAAACTCGACAACAACAACGAAACCGAAGTCGAGGTCGAAGAAGCATTTATGCAAACAACGAACCTGCCGTTCGGTTTGCAATTGAAAGGCGGCCAATTCTTCGCCGCTTTCGGTCGACTCAATCCCATGCATCCGCACGTTTGGGATTTCGCCGACGACGCGCTCGTGCACGGTCGCATTCTCGGGCCGGATGGATTGCGCGGGGTCGGCGCACAGATCTCATGGACGCTGCCCACGCCGTGGTACTCGCAATTGATTCTCGCCGCGCAAAACGGACGTGGCGGAACCGGTTTTTCCTTCCGCAACCCCGGGGACGATGGGATTTTTTTCGGTCGCGAAACAACCGATCGCGAAGCACGTGGTCTCCAGGATTTCGTCTGGATTCCGCGTTGGGAAAATTCGGTGGACCTGAGCCCGACCCAGGTGGTGCTGGCGGGAGTTTCCGGAGCGTTCGGCTCGAATGAAACCGGCGCCAATTCGCGTACCCAAATTTACGGGGCCGATCTGTTTTATAAATGGAAGAGCGCGCACGCCGAAGGCGGTTTCCCGTTCGTGAAATGGCAGAGCGAGTTCATGTATCGGCGCTTCGAAGCCGGGCGCGGCATGAACGAATCATTTCCCGTCGCAGAAACGTTCCATGATTGGGGATTGTACTCGCAGGTGCTGTGGGGTTTTCGCAAAGGCTGGGTCGCAGGTATTCGTGGCGATTATCTCCATATGCAGGATTCGCGATTTACGGACGATCCAGAGCGGCAATCGCGCTCCCGCATCAGCGCAAACCTAACCTGGTATCCAACCGAGTTCTCGAAGCTGCGGTTGCAATACAATCACGATTTTCTCGAATCGAATTTTTTCCTCAGCGCTCGTGAGGTCGATTCGGTTTTTCTGCAATTCGAATTCATTCTTGGCGCCCACGGCGCCCACAAATTTTAACCAGGCATAGACACAAATGAACACGACTCTGATTACAAAAAAGCATGTGCCGACCCGGGCGGAAGATTCTTGCAGGCTTCGATTCTCGCGAAGCTGGACCAAGGCATTACTCCACTACTCCATCACTCCATTACTCCTGTTCCTGCCACTTGTTGCTTCGGCCAAACTGAACGTCGTCGCCACGCTACCCGACTTTGGATCGCTTGCGCGCGAGATTGGTGGTGACAAAGTTGCCGTTACCGTCCTGGCGAAACCGACTGAAGATTCACACTTTGTCGACGCGCGTCCCAGCTTCGTTGTCCAGTTGCGCGCGGCCGATGTCCTCATTGACGGTGGCGCCGAGCTGGAGTTGGGGTGGCTGCCGCCGCTCTTGCAAAACGCGCGCAATCCAAAGATCGAAGTTGGCAAACCCGGCCGCGTCCAGGCTGCACAAGGCATCCGGTTAATGGGCGTTCCGACAACGCTTACCCGCGCCGCGGGGGATGTTCATGCTTTGGGCAATCCGCATTTCATGATTGATCCGATCATCGCCAAAGCGGTCGCACAACATATCGCACAGGCCTTCGCTGCGGTCGATCCGCCTAATGCGCCGTTTTACCAGGCGAACTACAAGAAATTCGAGGAGGCGATCAACGCGAAACTTCAGGAATGGGGCCAAATCCTTTTGCCGTTCAAAGGCCAGCAGGTCGCTGCCTATCATGAGTCGTGGGTGTATTTCGCGCACCGCTTTGGCTTTAATATCGACATCTTCCTCGAACCGAAGCCGGGTATTCCGCCTTCGCCTTCCCATCTCGTCGAAGTCATCGAAAAAATGAAAGCCGCGCACGTGAAAGCGATTCTGGTCGAGCCGTACCACAACCGCAAAATCGCCGAAAAAGTTGCGGTCTCGACCGGCGCAAAAGTGGTGGACGTGGCGCAATTTCCCGGCGCGCTTCCGAACACCGATACTTATATCAAGCTAATCGATGCGCTCGTTTCGCGATTGGCCGCAGCACTGAAATGACCGCGCGCGGTTCCAGTGAATTGGAGAGCGGAGGCTGCCAGCCTGCACCGATTGGCAGCTTGCCGATCGGAACACCCGACTTCCTTCTCCTGACGCTAGCAAGATCCTGTCCGGCAAGCTGCCGAACACAACAGGCTGGCAGCCTGCGCTCCCCGGAATATTTATGTGGGAGGTAATGTTCTGGCCCATCGTGGCCTGCGTCCTTTTGCCATGGTTGCTGGTTTACCTCGGCCTCCATGTCGTGCAACGCGGTATTATCTTTGTTGACATCGCCATGGCGCAAATGGCGTCGCTCGGAATTTGCGTTGCGTTACTCTTTCGATTCGATCTTCACGGCTGGACCACATTCGCCATCGCATTGGCCTTCACCATTCTTGGCGGCGCCATTTTTTCGTTAACCGGAAAACGCGCCAGCAAAATCCCTCAGGAAGCAATCATCGGCATCGCCTACGTCGTGGCGGCGGCAGCGGCGGTGTTGTTGCTTAGCCGCGCCGCGGAAGGCGACGAAGAAATCAAACAAATGCTGGTGGGCAATATTCTCCTGGTAACCCCGGCGGAAGTATGGAAATGCTTCGCCCTCTTTCTTGCCGTCGGCATTTTTCACCTTGGGCTGCGGAAAAATTTTCTTCTCGTCTCACTCGATCGGGACCGCGCTTACCAGCAAGGCTTGCGTGTGCGCTGGTGGGATTTTTTCTTTTACGCCAGCTTCGGGCTAGTCGTGACGATCTTCGTACGCATGGCCGGCGTCCTTCTGGTATTCAGCTATCTGATTGTGCCGGCGGTTTGTGTCATTAATCTCGTTAGCGGCATTCGCGCGCGGCTGATTCTGGGATGGATCATCGCCACAATGGGCGGAATCGGAGGATTGTTCTGGTCGTTCTATGCCGATTTGCCTTCCGGCGCGGCAATTGTCTGCACCTTCGGCGCCTTGCTTATTGGAGTGACTGCCATCGGTCCCTTGCTCCACTCAAAGCGCGTTTAGTGCGGCAATGGTAGATTTTCCCACTAAGGATTATCATTCCCATCCTGCCCGCATTTGCAGATAGGAAAATCGTATTCCCATTGCGCCATGGGAGCGCGCGAGAGGATGCGTGCGCTCGACGGAAATCGCCGCTACGCTTCTTGCGTGTGTTCGTTTCATAACCGCCCCGTCAAGTTCCGCTGCGACAATTCCGATCTTGCAGGAGTCGCTGCAACATGGATGCAAAAATAATTTTCTGGCAGGTAGTCGCAGCCTATGCCTTCGCCCTGGGCGGTGGCATCCTCAGCTCCTCTCTCCGGTTATCGCACAAACCGCTCTGCGCTTTGATTAGTTTTGCCGCCGGCACTCTGCTCGGCGTCACCTTTTTTGCGATCCTGCCGGAGAGCCTGGGAACAAATCCTTGGTGGTGGGTAGCAATTGCGGCGACGACCGGCTACGGCCTTTTCTTCTTCATCAGCAAATATGTCCACCACGTTTGTCCAGCCTGTGCGGCGAGCCACTTTGATGCCGACGCAACGCGACGCTTCAGCCAGATCGCGACCGCCTTGATTGTCGCCCTCTCAGTTCATAGCGCGACCGATGGCATTGCCCTGGGCATCGGACGCGAAGTTCACGTCGCCGCGAACTGGTCCCTGTTCCTGGCTCTGTGCATTCATAAATTTCCGGAAGGATTCGCGTTGGGTAGTCTTTTGATCGGCGCTGCTTTTGCTCGTCTCACTGCGCTCGGTTGGGTTGCGGCGGTAGAAGCGGCCACACTTCTCGGCGGAGCGATTGGATTCTTCTTTCTCGCTAACGCATCGATCTTCTGGCTCGGTCTGATCATGGCTCATGTCGGCGGTGGATTTTTTTATCTCGCCGCACACGCAGTTCTGGGAGAAATGATGAAACACGGAAAAGGGTTAGTGATAACGAGCTTTTGCGCGGGCGTTGCGCTCATCGGAATTCTCAACATTTGCTTGAGAATGCTCGCCTCTTAGCGATTACCATTCTTCCTCGTGCATGCCTTTCACTACCGCGACGGCCACCTTTTTTGTGAAGATGTAGATCTTACGCGGGCAGCGGAAGAGCTCGGCACTCCGCTCTATATATATAGTGCCAGGACCGTGCTCGATCATTACACCCGGCTCGATGCCGCAATCGCGCCGCTCGATCATCTTATCTGCTATGCCGTCAAAGCGAACTCGAATCGGGCAATTCTGCGTTTATTGCACGAAGCTGGGGCGGGCTTCGACATCGTTTCCGGGGGCGAACTGTTTCGCGCGCTCAAGAGCGGTGCCGACCCTGCGAAATGCACCTTTGCCGGCGTCGGAAAAACACGCGAGGAAATCGCGTACGCGCTCGACCGGGGGGTTTATTCGTTCAACGTCGAGAGCGAAGCCGAACTCGCCTACATCAATGAGATCGCATCCGGGAAAAGCCAGCGCGCGCCGATCGCGCTGCGGGTAAATCCGGATGTCGCCGCGGAAACGCACGCCTACATCTCCACCGGCAAGAGTGAGAACAAATTCGGAGTCACGCTCGACCGCATCGTGCAAATTTATGAGCACGCGAGAAAGATGTCGGGCGTCGTCATTCGCGGGGTGCAGATGCATATCGGTTCGCAGATCACCGCAGCGAAGCCATTTGCGGCCGCGATCGAAAAAGTTGCGCCGCTGGTGCGCGAACTAAAATCGAAATACAAAATCCAATTCTTCAGCATCGGCGGTGGCATGGGGATCATTTATCGGCGCGCGCTGGAGAGCGGGTCAGGTAAATGGTGGCATCAACACGGCGGCGAACCATCCGCGTTCAGTGTCCGCGATTACGCCAACGCGATCGTACCGCCACTGCGCGAGCTCGGTGTTCGCATCCTGGTCGAGCCCGGTCGCTTCCTCGTTGGGAACGCTGGGGTGTTGCTGACGCGCGTTCTTTACATCAAAGAAACGGCGCAGAAAAAATTCGCGATTATCGATGCCGGAATGAACGATCTGATCCGGCCAGCGCTTTACGAGAGTTATCACCAAATCGTACCCGTGATTCAACCGAGCATGAGTAGGATTAAGAGAGGGAAGATGGACATCGTGGGGCCGGTGTGTGAGAGCGGCGATTTTTTTGCCCAGGATCGGGAGATGCCGGAACTGCGTCCCGGCGATTTACTGGCAGTCATGAGCGCGGGCGCCTATGGATTTGTCATGGCGTCCAATTACAATTCACGCCCGTTACCGGCTGAGGCATTGGTGCGCGGAGACCAAGTCGCGCTCATTCGCAAACGTCAGATGGTCGAAGATCTGATTAGCGACGAGCTGGATGCGTGAATGCAAAGGAGGGACGCGCTTCAATGCCACTCCGGCTCGGACCGCGTCCAGGACACGCGGAAGCGTGTCCTTCGACGGGGTAGTTGCAGAAAACGGTCTGTGCATAAATAGTGCTGCTCCAAAATTCATGGCAAAACGGTTCCTCCTAGTCCTGTTTGCGCTCGCTTTTATCCGCCCCATTTCGGCGGCGAAAATCCCGCAAGGCGAATGGGTCATCGTGGTTGGCGGCGTTTCCATGCATCAGTGGGAGAAGTACAAGGCCCAGCCGCACGATCATTGGTGGGCGAATTTCGTGCACGCGGCGCGCATCCGAACGGAGCAGCTTCGGGCAGAGTTGGGCGATAATGCAATGATTACCTGGCTGGTTTACAAGCCCGGTTACCTTGAGCGCGCAAAACAGGATGGCGCGGACTTGATCGGAAATATCAACTCTGTCCGTGACGCCTACCATCTCAATCTCGTTTATTTCACTAAAGGCGGTGACGTGATCAATTATCTCAACGGGGGGCAGCCGCGCACCGAATTAAAGATCGCCGGCTTCGAATACTTCGGACACTCGAACAAAGCCTGTTTCATGTTCGACTATAGCAATGTGGTCGATAGCTCCTCGAAAGCATGGATGCATGAAAACGATTTGAAGCAGATCGATCGCCGCGCCTTCGCCAGGGGCGCATTCATCAAAAGCTGGGGCTGCCATACCGGGGAACAAATGAGCAAATATTGGTACGACGCGACTGGCACCCGGATGTGGGGCGCAATCGGCAAAACGCAATTCATGGACGACGAATTGCCCATTCTCACTTCCGAGGGTGGGAAATGGGTGAACTAAATTACGGAGTGCGGATTGTTGGTTGCGGATTCGTATGTCATCGGAACCCATTCGCGAAGAAAACCCGTTCACGCTCCACTTTTGCGCCGCGCGCAAGGAAGAAGTCGCGTACCTGCTGCGTGTAGTAGGTGCCGGTCACGCCAGGATTAAGCGCAAAATACATTTTGCCTGCGGGAGCCAGGTGCCGGTCACGCAAATCTTCCAGAAAGAAATTCCATTCGCGCGGGCCCCAGCGCTCCTCGCCACCCCGGGCGGTGTCGAAAGCAATTGAGAACGCTGTAATCCAGTCGAAGCGTCGCCCGAGATCCGGCAGAGGTTCAAATGGATTGATTCGCCACACAACTCGCGGTACCCCGAAAAGCTCCGTCAGCTCGCCATACAAAGCATGCTCGCCGGTATCCAGGCCAAGGACCTCGTGGCCGAGCTGCTTCAAAATGTAGAGAAAGAATCCGCCTCCGCAGCCGAGATCGAAGACACGCTGCTGTTGGGCCACTCGATGTAATCGGAGGTCTTGCACGCGTTCGCGATTGAGGCGCAGGTAATGATCGACATCTGTATATTTCGCGAACCCGCGCGGCACGTCCCGATACCGCGCCTGGATTTCGCGCAAGCGCGCCTGATCGAGGCCGGCCACAATCGGGCGGAGCGGCAAGGGAAAGAGATAACGTTGCGCGCGCCGCCAAGCACGTTCGTAGGTGACGGGGTTCGCCAGTTTGACGACCTTATGGAAAATGATCATTGAGCAAATGTCAGCCTCTCAGTTTGTCGGTGGGGTCTGACACTCAATGGTGGATAAAATTTTGTCCTTATCCACCGCGAATAAAATCGCAACGGAGTGGTTTGTCGCAAAACGAAGTTGCTGCCCTGGGCTCGGACTGAACGTTGAGGGCGACGCAGCGGCTAAGATGAGGTTTGCATCGGAGTGCGGAACATAGGCATCTTGGCTGGACGCACAGGCTGGAAGCCTATGTTCCGACGACCGCCTTGAAGCGTGCCGATTTAACGGACCGGGTACAATTCCGCCTAAATCTGGTTAGATCCGATCGTTATACAGCCGTCTGGCCACACTCAGTCCGACGATAAACAAGATCAGACACACAGCCAGGAACAGGAAAAACAGAAACTTCGCAATTCCCGCTGCCGCCGTGGCAATACCGGTAAAACCAAACAGCGCCGCGACCAGCGCGATTACCAGAAATATAACCGCCCAACGCAACATAATAATTCCCCCTTCTTTTCCCGTATTCGTTGTTCATCGCAATCTTGCGTGCCCAAGCTGGCGGACGAACTCTGCAAGTCCCGCGTCTCGGTCTGTAGCCGCGGCATAATGATCACAATGTCGCGAGCTCTCGAATTAAATTTGGCCCGCGATAAATGAAGCCAGTGTAAACCTGCAGCAGCTTCGCGCCCGCTTCGATCTTTTCGCGGGCCGAACCGATATCGAAAATCCCACCGCACCCGATGATTGGAATTTTTGTCTTCTGCGCGATGTGCCGGATGATCGCCGCTGATCTTTTCTGCAATGGCGCGCCGCTCAGCCCACCTTCTTCATCGTCGGTAATCGCGGAATGATCGAGCGTGGTGTTCGTCGCGATAATTCCCGAGATGCTGTTGGATTCACAGACCGCTAGGAGTTCATCAAGCGCAGCTGGCTCAAGATCGGGCGCGATTTTAACCAACAGCGGAGTCTCGCCGCGCTCGGCATTAATCGCGCGCAACAACTCATCAAGGCGATGACTCCCCTGCAATTCGCGCAACCCCGGCGTATTCGGTGAACTGACATTCAGCGCGATGTAATCGGCATACGTACGCAGTTTCCGAAAAGAAAAAAGGTAGTCCTCCACCGCGCCCTCGATCGGGGTAACACGGGACTTTCCGATGTTGATCCCTACTGGAATACCCGGCCAACCGCCGCGCTTACGCAATTTTGATAGTCTCTCGGCAACAACGTCGGCGCCGTCATTATTGAAGCCGAGACGATTGATCAGCGCATTTTGTTTGGGATAACGAAAAATTCTCGGACGCGGATTGCCCGGCTGCGCCTCGGCCGTCACCGTCCCGATTTCAACAAAGGAAAATCCCAACGCGTCCCACGCCGGAAGCGCGACTCCATTCTTGTCCAGACCGGCTGCAAGCCCGACGCGATGCCTGAAATTCAATCCAAACGCCGACGCACCAGTAGTCTTGGCAATAGGTCTCGGACACAACGGTCCGGTGAAGCGCAAGCACGCGAGCGCGAATTGATGCGCGGTTTCCGGATCCAGCGCAAAAAGGAGCGGGCGAAGCAAACGCTCGTAAATCATTTGCTGCGACTCATTCGCTGCACCGAATCGTTCGAGCATTTCCGTTGCAAATCATTTGCCGATGCAAAACTGGCTGAAGATGGCGTCCCGCACCGCTTCTTCGTCGCCGCTGCCGAGCAATTCTTCGAAGCCATGCTGCGCTTCGTGCAAGTCGATCGCAAACATTTCCGGTGTCGCTGCAGCGTCGATCGCTTCTGTCGCACGCGCAATCGCCTCCGACGCGCGACGCAATTGTTCGCGGTGACGCGCATTAATCGCGACCGGACTCTCCGCGCTCACCTTTGCTCCCCCGATTCGCCGGTAAATTTCGTCGGCCAGTTCCCTTAGACCGGCCCCGGTTTTGCAGGAAATCCGGATCCCGTTCGTCTCCGACCAATCATCATGCGTCGGCAGATCACTCTTGTTTAAGATGAACATCTCCTCTGCATCTGTTTTGAAATCGCCCGGCCGCGAGGCGTTAGCATCGACGATGTGTAGACGGAGGTCGGCGGTTTCCAGCGCGCGCTGAGTGCGTTCGATCCCTTCGCGTTCCACCAGATTCTCCGGCGCGCGCAAGCCGGCGGTATCAAACAAGCGCAGCGCAATCCCGCGCAGGTTGATTCGTTCTTCAATGGAATCACGGGTGGTGCCGTGCATCTCGCTCACAATCGCTCGATCAAATCCGAGCATGCGATTAAGCAGACTCGATTTGCCCGCGTTGGTTGCGCCGAAAATGACAACGCCCAGTCCTTCACGCAAAATTCGGCCGGTCTGGGCGGTCGCGATTAGTTTATCAATGTCGTTTTGCAATGAGACGAGGCGGTCCCGAATCGTCCCAGTATCATCCGGCGAAATTCCTTCCTCGGGAAAATCCATCGAAGCCTCAACGTGGGCGATGATTTCGATGAGCCGCCGCTGCAACCCGCGAAATTCGTCGCCCAATCGGCCGCGCAGTTGTTCGGTCGCGGAGCGCAATGCCAGGTCCGTTTGCGCGCGAATCAAATCGATGACGGCTTCAGCCTGGGTGAGATCGATCCTACTATTAAGGTAAGCGCGCTCAGTAAATTCCCCGGGTCGCGCCGGACGCGCGCCTGCCCGCAAACAGGTTTCCAAAACTTTGGCTGTGACCAACGCGCCACCATGGCAGCTAATCTCGATCAAATCTTCACCGGTATAACTCTGGGGGGCGCGATGTACTGCCAACATCGCCTGATCGATCACGCTGCCGTTTTCAATGATTTGGCCAAGATGCTGAGTGTGCGATTCCAGATCTGATGGCGGATGCTTCCCACGAAAAATTTTGTCCGCGACTTCGATGGCGTTTTCGCCTGAGATCCGGACCAGCGCGATGGCGGCCTCACCAGCAGCAGTAGAAATGGCCGCGATCGTTTCTCGCGGGACAACTGAACGATTCACCTCAGGCCGATACGGAACGGAATAAGTTGGCTTCCGCCGTCATAAATATCGATACAATACTGCAACGAGACCGCAAACGGAACCATGGCTGGATATCCAGGCACTCCCCTTTGGAAGAAACTCGGTTACAAGACGGGCATATCGGCATACGTTATTGGTGAGCCCGAGAATTACTGTTCTTTGCTTGCTTTGCCTGCCGGCGTCCACGTCAAGCGGCTTACTCATCCGAAATCAGATATCGAGTTCGTCCATCTTTTCGCGACTTCGGCGTCTAAGCTGAAAGCGAGACTGAAATCCTATCGGAACAAAATCGTTCCTGCTGGAGTAATCTGGGTTTCCTGGCCGAAGAAATCTTCTGGAGTTAGGACCGACATTACTGAGGACACGATTCGCGACGTAGCACTGCCGATGGGACTTGTTGATATCAAAGTATGCGCGGTGGATGAAGTTTGGTCGGGACTGAAGTTGATGATTCGGAAACAAAAGCGCGGGTAGCACGGGCGTCTAACGCCAGTCCGGCTCGGACCTGTGGGGCCAATGGGCATCTTGGCCGTTGATGGCAGGCATGATGACCCGGCAAGATGCCCGGTCTACTCCATAGGGTCCCGGCCGGACTCGCGTTAGACGTCTCTGCTACCGCCCATCACTTCGCGCAGCGCGGCGACGCATCTTCGATTTTGCTCCATCGTGCCGATGGTGATGCGGACCCATTCCGGCAAATTGTAGCCTCTCGTCGCGCGCACGATGACTTTGCGCTCCAGCAAAGCGCGAAAAACCGAAAGGCCGTCGCCGACATTCACGAGAACGAAATTTGCCGCGCTGGGCACAAATGGGAGCCGCATCGCAGTAAATTCTTTTTCGAAATAGCTGCGCCCTTGGTCGGTCAACTCTTTCGTTTTGCGTTGGTGCTCTTCATCTGCCAGGGCAGCTAATGCGCCGACCTGCCCGATACCATTGACGTTAAATGGCTCTCTCGTTTTCTGGAGCACATCGATCAATTCCGGTCGCGCAATACCGTAGCCGACGCGTACACTCGCGAGTCCATGGATTTTCGAGAACGTCCGTAGCACGACAACGCTTCGACCTTCGTGGACGTAGTGAAGCGTGTCGGGCATTTCATCGACGAATTCGTAATAAGCTTCGTCGAAAACAATGATGAGGTGTGGCGGCACGCGCGCCATAAAACGCTCGACCGCATCAGCCGATAAGAATGTGCCGGTCGGGTTATTCGGATTAGCGATGAAAATCATCTCGGTCCGATCGGTGACAGCGTCGAGCATGGCATCGAGGTCATGGCCGTGGTGGCGGCTTGGCGCTTCGATTGTTTCCGCCCCAAAAACGCGGGCGATGATTTTGTAAGCAACAAAGGCATGCTCGGACGTGACAATGGCGTCACCGCGCTCTACGAACGCATGAGCGAGCAGCTCGATGATTTCGTTCGAACCATTCCCGAGAATGATGTGATCCGGCGCGACGTTGAGTTTTCTGGCAATGGCGTTACGCAGATAAAACGCGCCGCCGTCGGGGTAAAGATGCGCGTCTTCAATCGCCGCGCGCATCGCCGCGATCGCTTTCGGCGAAGGCCCTAACGGATTTTCGTTCGAAGCCAGCTTGATGATTTTATCGGGTTCGCAGCCCAGCTCGCGCGCTGTTTCTTCGATCGGCTTGCCCGGCTGATAAACTGCGAGGTCCCGCAACTGCGGATTGGCCCGGTCCCAGATCGATTCCACCGGCACAGCTTAAACGAAAATGTCTGAGGGAAAAGACTCGCGACAGCCCGTGTTCTCCGGCAACGTCGCGCCATGCACAGCTTTTATTTGATCGCCGACGCGATTGCCGACGTGCCGATCGCAGGAGTTACCGTCAACGCCTGGAAAATTCTGGGCTGGAGCGGTAACCTCGTTTTTGGCGCACGCTTCATCATTCAGTGGATCGCATCGGAGCGGGCCCGCAAGAGCATTATTCCGGTCGGCTTTTGGGAGTGCAGTGCACTCGGCTCGGTCCTGTTACTGATTTATTTCACCTTTTACCGCCATGATTCGGTCGGCGTGTTGAGCGCATTGTTTCCGTTGCCCGTTTACCTGCGAAATCTTTATTTCCGTTACACTCATCATCACCCGAAGCATCCCGGGAACGAGCCGCGACCGGCCGACTGATTGGTCGCGGTCGCAACTTTCGTCCGGCTCGGACCTAGCGCAGCGGCGCAGCTGGCGCCCAGCTTCCTACCGCCAGAGCAGTCAGCACAATTTCCACTGCCAGCGAGCAAAGGATAAGTCCCATTACACGCACCAGGATGGACGCGCCGTGCCGGCCGATTACGCGCAGAATCGGATCCGAAAAAAGCAGTAGGATGTAGGTGATGAAGAGTACCACCACAAGAACAACGCCGGTTTGGATCCGCTCCGGCACCGTATAAACATCGTTATCGGTTAAAACGATCGTCGCCATCATTGTGCCGGGACCGGCGATGCAAGGGACGGCCAGCGGGAACACCGCAAGATCACGCCCTTCCTCTGGCGAACTTTCCCTCTTTGCATCCATTTTCCCGAAAAGCATTTGCAGACCGAAGAGGAACAGAATGATGCCACCGGCCACTTTGAGCGAGTGCATGTGAATGCCGATCGCGTCGAGAATGACCTGGCCGACGGTGCCGGCAGCCACGAGGATGATAGCGGCGTAAAAGACGGCGCGCAGCGCCGTCAGATGGCGCTCTGTCCGGGTGAGCGCAGCCGTCAAGCCGGCAAACATCGCCACGTTCCCGATTGGATCGATCGTCGTCCAGAGCGTAGCGAAATCTTTGCTAATCTTTATCAGGAGAGGAGACATGTGTGTGTGTTTACGCCTTACACGATCAGCGGATGAAGCGCGAGGCAAAGTTGTGAAAAGGGGCGATGCGTTGAACCGCCGAGAATCTCTTCGCCGTTTTAACGTTTCAACCCTTTAACGCTTAAACGAATTACGTGGTGAACGCCACGTAGGCTCTCAGCTTTTCACATTTCCGTGCTTCAGGCTGTGGCAGGGGCGCGTGAAGCGGCCGACGACAGCATCAGACGCGAGATACCGCTGAAGATCAGGCTGACGCCGATGAGCGTTCCGATCGCCCAAGTTGAGCTAAACGGCCAACGCGCCCAAATCAGGATCCCAAGCAGAAGCGTGATGATGGCATCGATCAGCACCCACCCGGCCCGCACCCGGTGACGGATGTTGAAATAGAGAACAAACTCGAGCGCAGCCTCGATCAGGAGAAACGTTGCTAGCACAAGGGTGAGCCAGGCCAGTCCCGCGAGCGGATACAACGTAAGCATCAGCCCGGCCGCGCCGTAAACGATCGCGAGCAACAGTTGCCAGAGAACACCGCCGATACCGCTGCCTGATCGAAAGCCGAAGAGCAAATGCCAAATTCCACTGATGAGCAGGAGCCAGCCGATGACAATCGCAACACCGATCCCAGACGCGAGCGGAATAGTGATCGCCAGAAGCCCGCAGATCAGCATGAGAATCCCCCAGATCATATTTCCTTTGCCGGTCCCGGCCACGGAAGTTGAATCATTCATAACGCTTTCTCCTTTCAGATCCGATCGCCCACCGCCCATCGATCGTTGTAGTTAGCCAATATCTGTCGCCACGAGCGTGACAACCCGCATTCATTTGTGCAAACCAATAATTAAGGCGGACAGCAGAAGAATGGAATGAGTCAACGTGACCGATTTGGTCATAGGCATGCGTAAATCGATTCGATTCAAGGCGTGATCGTTACGCGCAAGAACGTGGCCGGGATCGATGTGTGGCTTTTATCGACGCCTTTGTTTTGATTGTTAAACAGGTTTTCTAATTCCTTTTGCAGATCAGCCGCGCGTCCGTTTTTCTCTGCCGCTTCGAACGCGTTCATGGTCGGAGCGTAGAATTTTCTGAACTCGTCCACGAACGCTGATGGCGTTCCCGGATAATTGAAAGTGAACTCTTCTCGGACAAAAGAGATCTTGTCTGCGGGGACGCCGGCGTCGGTGAACCGCTCGATAACGTTGCTCTCAATCCCCCAAGTCATCGGACTAATGAAACCCTCCGGCGGCGGAGGAGTATAGGCCGAGCTGATCCTTAAGATCTGCGCCACCAAAGTCGGATCGTTTGGGATCCAGTTGCCCATCACTATGCGACCGCCCGGTTTGGTTACCCGGACCATTTCTTTGGCAACCTCGGCCGGTCTCGGGGCAAACATCGCTCCGAAGATACTGATCACCAGGTCAAACGTTCGATCAGGCAATCCCTCGAGATTGGTCGCGTCGCCTTCCCGAAATTTTATGTTCCTTAGGCCTTGTTCCGCTGCGCGTTTGTTTCCGGCTTCCACCAGGTTGCGCGCGATATCGACACCCAACACGTTGGCCCCGAGCCTGGCTGCCGGTAACGCGGTGGTGCCATCGCCACATCCCAGATCGAGGACCTGCATATCTTTTTTGATCCCGATGCGTTGCACGAAGGCTTCTCCGCTCTCGCGCATGGTCGCGGCGATGCGAGTAAAGTCGCCTTTCTCCCAAAGTGCTTGGTTTGGATTCACTTGAACGGCGATCGTGATGCACTATCATGAACTAGGCAAGAGCCGTTTTCTCGTTGCCATCGGCAGCCGGCGGCTGCTTAGACAAACCATTTAAGCCAGCGGAATATCCACGATGGAGATTCATCAGCTCCGTTACTTTGTTGCTGTCGCGGAGGAGGGTAGCTTCTCTCACGCGGCGGAGCGCGAGCATGTCTCGCAGCCTTCGCTGAGTCAGCAAATCCAAAAGCTGGAAGAGGAACTAAACCAACAGTTATTCGATCGGCTGCCGCGCTCGGTGGTTTTGACCGAAGCGGGCAGATCTCTGCTGCCCTATGCGCGACAAATTTTGAACGCCATCGCCGATGCTGGCCTCTCCGTGGCGGCGCTTGAGCATGAGGTCGCGGGAAGGTTGTCGGTCGGCGCGATTCCATCGATCGCGGTCTACGTCCTGCCGCGGCTTATCGGGAGCTTTCAGCGTTCCTATCCGAAAGTGACGTTCGAGCTGTTCGAGGATACGACGGACAAGCTGGCGCAGCGATTGGAAGATGGAACGCTCGATGTCGTGCTCGCGACATCAGGCGATAACGCGCCCACGCTGACCAATTATTCGTTAGGCAAGGAGCCGCTGCTGATGTTGTTGCCGCAGAAGCATCGGCTGGCGCGAAGAAAAACGATCAAATGGAGCGAACTCGCTTCGGAGAAGTTTCTGCTCCTACACGAAATACATTCGCTCTCGATACAGGTTCGGCAGTTGCTCGCGGCGAACAACCTGAAGCCCGAGGTGGTACTACAGGGAGCTCAACTTGTTACCATCGCGAGGATGGTGGCGGCTGGGCTCGGAGTAACGGTCATTCCGCAAATGATGGCGGAGACGGAATTCATCAAGGGCTGTGTGGCGGTGCCGTTTGCCCGCCCGGCCCCGACGCGAGAGCTGACTTTGCTACGCAATCCTTTGCGCTTTGAAAGCAAAGCCGCCGCAGCATTCCGCCAGGAAGCCGCGGCGGCATTTGTAAGCTACCGCAACGATCGTTAAAACCTGCCGCTGAGGACAGGGGCCGCTACAACGGTTAACGCCAGTCCGGTCGAAGACTGGCCGTGGCGAGCTCGGACCGTTACCTGCTCAGGCTGAACGCGTGAGCAAGGGAACTCATCGCGTGAGCGAGTGATAACATGGGCCAGGTGGCCGTGAGGACGATCAGTGCGAAAAGAATAAATTCGGCGACAACACCGGTCCGGTCGCGTCGGGCGAAGCGTTCGCTGACAAAGCGGAACGCGCGCAGGCGTGCGGGCATATTCGAATCAAGCAGCTGACCGTTCCTCCCATTGCTGCTTAAGGTTAGTGTTTGCATGCCTTACTAACGAGGAGCCAAGGCCCTCTTTGAAATACTTAGTACCTCTGGCCGCTATAGGCTGTGCCTATCGGCTATGCCTCTACTGGCGGAATAATTTGCAAGCTTCCTATCGAGGAGTGTACCGAGGCGCGCTGCCCAAATTCTCTCACTCAGCTGCGAGATACGGCGACGGTTTACATCGGCACACGAGAGGGATACCATTTATCCCCGTACCATGATCGCGTCGGACAAACTCATTTATCTGGACAATAACGCGACGACGGCGATCGATCCGGCGGTCCTGGAGGCAATGCGGCCCTTTTTGGAGAAATATTTCGCCAACCCATCGAGTGGTTATCGAGTTGCGGCGCAGGTGCGCGATGCGATCGAGCAGGCGCGCGAGCAGGTCGCCGCCCTTCTCGGCTGCGAACCGGGCGAAATCGTGTTTACCAGTTGTGGAACGGAATCGAACAACACCGCGTTTCATTCCGCTCTCGAAACGCGCCCGGAATGCAAGCATGTCGTAACGACTGCGGTTGAGCATAGCGCGGTGCGCAAACCGGCGCAGGAACTCGAGCGTCACGGTTATGAAGTCACCGTTATCGGAGTCGACAAGTCAGGCCGACTGAGTCTGCGCGCCGTCGCCGATGCCATTCGCCCGGATACCGCGCTCGTTTCCGTGATGTGGGCGAACAACGAGACGGGCGTCATTTTTCCGATCGAAGAGATTGCCGAGATCGCGCGCGATAAAAACGTCCCGCTTCACACCGACGCGGTACAGGCCGCCGGAAAAATTCCGATCAATCTGCGCGAGGTTGAGCTGCAATTCCTTTCCATTTCCGGCCACAAACTGCATGCGCCCAAGGGAGTCGGCGCGCTTTATGTAAATCGTCGGTCGCGCTTTCATCCGTTACTACTCGGCGGGAGCCACGAGAACAATCGCCGGGCCGGGACGGAAAACGCCGCGTCGATTGTTGCGCTCGGTAAGGCGGCGGAAGTCGCGCTCTCAAAATTGCCGGAGGAACAGACCCGTGTGCGCAATTTGCGCGATCGTTTCGAAAAAGCCCTGGTCGAAAAAATTCCTAACGCGCGTGTGAATGGCGCAGGTGCACCGCGCCTGGCAAATACCTCCAGCATGATGTTCGACGAGATTCAATCGGACGCAGCACTGATGATGCTCGATCAGGAAAATATTTGTTGCTCGGCCGGCTCGGCCTGTCGCACCGGATCGCTTCAGCCTTCGCACGTCTTGAGTGCGATGGGCTTAGTGAATGAGCAGGCCCGCGGGAGCCTGCGTTTTTCTTTCGGCCGGTTCAATGATGACAAGGACGTCGATCGCGCGATCGACGTGGTTCCGCGAGTAATCGGAAAGTTGCGCGCCCTTTTACCGGTGACGGTGCGGTAGATTTTAACCACGCCGTCATCCCGCTTTCGGGGGTTTCCTTCTTCACTGACAAAAAACCGCTGAAGCGGTTGGCGTTCGCTCCGGCGTCGGTAACACCCAGCTAAAGCAGGGTGTTAATGAGAAGGGGCAATCGACCTCTGCCGGCTTCACACTCTGGCATCTCTAAGGCAAACGCTGCGCCTGCGTCACTCGATTCAATGAGGAAATGGTACGGCGAAAACGAAGTGATCACTGGCTCAATACGCCGTGGTGGATCCTAACGCTTGGCGAATGGATCGGACTGTTCCTCGCCTTCTGCGGCATCATTTCCTTGTTTTGCATTCTCTTTATTCGGCGGCACACCCTCGAGTATCACCTTGAGCACACTTTTGCGGTAAAGGACGCGGAGTTCTTCGGCTCGGCCCTCGCCATGGGGGATCCCTTGCCGGTGGAAGGCAACGCCATCGAAGTTTTGCAAAATGGCGACGAATTTTTTCCGGCCATGCTTGAGGCCATTCGTGCCGCCAGGAAAACCGTCAATTTCGAGGCTTACATTGTTTATTCGGATGAAATTGGACGCGCCTTTTGCGAGGCACTAGCGGAACGCGCGCGCGCAGGAGTCGAGGTGCGAGTGCTGCTCGATGGAGTGGGATCCAGTTGGAGCCTCAATAACTCCGATGTGCGTGCGATGAAACACGCCGGTTGCAAGTTCGCCTACTATCACCCGACGCATTCGTTGCGAGTGGACCGGACAAATCGACGCAGTCATCGGCGTATCCTGGTGACGGATGGAAGAACCGGATTCACTGGCGGCATTGGCTTTGCCAAACGTTGGGGCGGCCACGCCCAGGACAAGGAGCATTGGCGCGATGCGCAGTTGCGGGTGCAGGGGCCGCTGGTGGCAAACTTGCAATCGGCTTTCCAGCAACACTGGGCGAAAACGAGCGGAGAAGAACTGAGCGGCGCCGATCAATTTCCGGGGCTGGCCGCGGCAGGAAATATGAAAGCGCAAATCGTGAGTTCGCATTCCTTTTCCATCGCGCCGGTGCCGCTGGTGCAAGCGGTCGCATTCGCGGCCGCGACCAAACGAATCTGGATCACCAACGCCTATTGCACTCCCACGCCCGATCAAGTGGAGCTCCTGGTCAGGGCCGTCAGACGCGGAGTCAATGTCCGGATCCTGGTACCGGGTGAAAACAACGATCAACCGTTAACCAAGTCCGCCGGTCGCGGCGCGTACGGTAAGTTACTCGAAGGTGGCGTCAGGATTTTTGAGTACCAGCCGACGATGATCCACACCAAATCAATCGTGGTCGACACTCTGTTTTCGATGATCGGCTCCTCCAATCTCGACGCGCGTTCCGCTGAAATTAACGAGGAACTCGACGTGGTGGTGTATGACCGCGATTTCAGCCGGCAAATGGAGGAAATGTTCACGAACGATTTAAGTCGAAGTCGTGAATACACCCTTGAGCAGTTCCGACGTCGCTCACTCTGGGAGCGGACAGTGGAAAGGATTGCCTACCCTTTCCGCTCACAATTGTAATGCGATTTCAGCTTTTAGCCGCTGCTTTGGTCGGTTAATTTCTGCCGCTGTGAATTTGCCGGAGGATCTCGCCGCTTTGCGCGAAGAATATTTTACCCACGGGCTGCGCCGGATCGATCTCGATCCTAATCCGATCCGGCAGTTCGGGATTTGGTTTAACGCCGCGGTGGAAGTAGGAATCAACGAGATGAACGCAGCCGCGGTCGCGACGGTGGCGGAGAATGGCCAGCCGACGGTGCGAACGGTTTTGCTCAAGAGTTTTGATCCCGATGGTTTTGTTTTCTACACCAACTACTTAAGCGAAAAGGGTCACCATCTGGAAAAAAATCCGCGAACCGGTTTGGTTATTCACTGGAGGGAATTGGACCGGCAAATTCGAATCGATGGCATCGCCGAAAAAGTGTCGCGTGAAGAATCATCCCGTTATTTTCATTCGCGTCCGGTCGGCAGTCAGCTGGGCGCGTGGGTTTCACATCAAAGCCAGGTGATCGATGCGCGTCGAATACTGGAAGCCCGGCTCTCGGAGCTGGAAGAACGATTTGCCGGCCAGGAAATTCCCTGTCCGCCGC